>CALQBK020000009.1 GCA_943328795.2 Bifidobacterium breve | reverse complement strand
CTGCGACCACGAGGGTCGTGCGCTTGCGCTTGGAGGAGTCAGTACGTCAAAGATAGGCTCTTTCGAACCCGCCTCTCGGCTCTTGACCGTCGGCTTTCGCCGGTGTCGTGGGGGACTAAAGCAAGCGCCGTGCCAACCCCGCGCCACGGACGAACGCCGGTTGTTCGCCCGTGCGATGGGAAACAGCGATCCCATCATGAACGTGGCTTTGTGCATGTTGATAACAAGAGACTGTTGAACGCTCCCTTTTCGTGGGATCTGCGATTCCCCTCGCGGCGCACCCCGCATAGAACGCAGCTCAGTCTCTGAGTTTCGTTACATCCCAGTCTCCCGCTTCGGTTCATTGCTTACGAAAGGGAAGTGTTTACGATGGGGGGATGTCTACGCTCCCTACGATCTACTTGCCGCACGGCGGCGGCCCCTGCTTCTTCATGGACTGGAGCCCGCCGGACGCCTGGACGCCCATGGCGGACTACTTGCGGAGCATCCCGGCCTCGTTGCCCGAGACGCCCAAGGCCCTCCTCGTCGTGTCTGGACACTGGGAGGAGGACCTCCCGACCGTGCTGTCGGCCCCGAAGCCGGCGCTGTACTACGACTACTCCGGGTTCCCTCCCCACACCTACACGCTCCAGTGGCCCGCCCCGGGCGCCCCTGCCCTTGCCGACCGCGTCCTGGGCTTGCTGGGCAAGGCCGGCATCCCCGCAGCGGCCAGGGCCGACCGTGGGTTCGACCACGGCGTCTTCATCCCGCTCAAGGTCGCGTTCCCCACCGCGAACGTGCCGACCCTGCAGCTCTCGCTCCAAGCTGGGCTCGACCCCGCCGTGCACCAGGCGATCGGGCGCGCGCTCGCGCCGCTCAGGGACGAGGGCGTGTTGATCCTCGGCAGCGGGATGAGCTTCCACAACATGCGCATGTTCAACCAGGCCGAGGCGCTCCCCGTCTCGCGCACCTTCGACACGTGGCTCGAGGACGCCGTGCAATCGCCCCGCGACGAGCGCACCGACCTGCTCAACCGCTGGTGGCGCGCGCCGGCCGGCCGCGAGGCCCACCCGCGCGAGGAGCACCTGATGCCGCTGATGGTCGTCGCAGGGGCGGCGCAAGAGGACCGCGGCCACGTGGCGTTCCGCGACACGGTGATGGGTGCGGTGGTCTCGGCCGTGCGCTTCGGCTGAACCGGGGCGCCTACCGCGTGATCGAGCACCCGAGCCCATCCCAGGCGGGGGTGCCGACGAACGGGTCGAGCACGTCGTCGGGGACCAGGCGCGCGACCGCCACGGCGTAGCCGGCTGGCAGGTCCACGGCGTCTGGCCGCACACCGGCATCGAGGCGGACCCGGGCGCGCACCGAGCCAGCGCGCGTGGACACCGTGACGAGCTCGCCGTCGGCAAACCCGCTGTCCGGGTGGAGGCCGGCGCCGGGGTCCAGGTCGTCAGCGCGGTCGACGTGCGAGAGCAGGCTGTCGCGGACGAGCGAGGTCTGCAGCCAGTGCGTCTGGCCAGGGCCGAGCCGGGGGGCTTCGAGGCGCGCGAGTGCGTCGGCGATCGGCGCCGGCAGGAGGCGAAAGCGGTTGTCGGGGAACGAGAGGCGCCAGGTCGCCCGGTCGACGTCGCCGCCATCCCAGGGCTTCTCCTTCAACGCGGCCAGCGACCGCGCCGGCGTGTCGGAGAGCGCCTTGTCGAACCAGGCCGACGTCTCCCCGCTGACGACGAGCCCGGCCTTGAGCCGCACGTGGGGCCCGAAGGCGCTCTTGAACGCCGGACGTTGTGTCCCGTAGAGGTCCTTGAGGATCCGGTCAGTGGACCGCGCCTCGCCGGGAGCGGCCTCCAACGCCGGGGTGTAGGCGGCCTCGCGCCGGGGGTGGGCGACGGTGTCCAAGAGCCGCACGTCCTCACGCTCGAAGGGGCACAACGTCGGCAGCACGAAGTGCGCGAGCGCAGTGGTCGCTGTCGCCGCGGTGTCGACAACGACGAGCAGGTCGAGCGCGCGCAGCGCAGCCTCGACGCGTGACCCACAGAGCTCGGTCGCGGGGTCTGCCGTCAGCGCGAGCAGCCCACGGACCTGCCCGTGCCCCGGCGTCAGGATGCGGTCGGGGAGGTGGTGCGCGCTGGCCTGCGCCAGCAGCATGGGCATGCCGCCGACGCGCGGCGCCTTGTCGCTTCCGAGCGACGTGAGCAGAGCCTGGGTCGGCCCGACCCCGCGGTTCTCGTAGATCGCGCCCGGCCGCAGCAAGTTCGCCGTCACCGCGTGGAGCACCAGCGAAGCCCAAGCCGCCAGCGTCGGGTGTGGCCCACGCAGCCCGGCGTACCCCAGGTGCGCCACGGCCATCGCAGCGCGGCTGAACTTCAGGGCTACCCCGCCGAGATCCCCGGCCGGCACCCCGCAGATGTCCGCGCACCGGTCCACGGTCCACGGGGCGAGCGCCGTGACGAGCTCCGGCAACCCGAGCGTCCAGTCGTCCGTGTACTGCACGTCGCGCCAGCTGTTGTCCAGGATGTGCCGCGTCATCCCAAGCAAAAACCACAGCTCGGTGCCCGGCCGGATCGACAGGAACTGGTCCGCGGACGACGCGAGGAGCGTCTTGACCGCGCTCGCGGCGATCAGCTTCGTGCTCTTCACCTTCCGCGCCAGCGCGAGCTCGGTGTCGAGCCCTGGCGCGACCTGGAGCGGACCCCAGCCCGCCACCGACTGGTTCGCGCCGAACACCACGGCGTAGTGCGCGCGTGCGACGTCCGCCTGGAGGGCGACCGGGTGCCCGACCACCAGCTCGGCCGCGCGGATCCAGGGCCCCCCGTGGTCAGCGAGGTGGCTGTACAAGCACGCCGGCCCCATCGCGAACTGCGTCGCCACGGCGCGCACGCTCGCGTAGCTGTCCGTGCCCATGCGCGGCCCCGCGAGCATCGCCGTCTCGCTCCCCTGCGCCTTCAGCGCGCGCATACGGTCCCCGATCTCGCGGATAGCGGCATCCCAGGTGACGGTCTCGAGCCGGTCGCCGACGCGCTTTTGCGGGGAAAGCAGCCTCGGACGCCGCGACGGCAGCGCCGGGTCGGGCCCGGGGGCGAGGGGCTCGAGGTGGGTGACGACCCCGCCCTCGATCGTAGCGGTACCAATCTGCAACTGGGCGTCGGACCGCGACCAGGTCACGGCTTCGCTCGTCACCCGGGTGGACGGAGGTAGAGGCGGCATCCGGCGGAGTGTAGCGGGATCCGCTACCAAAGGCAGCCGGCCCCAGCGATCCGAAGTGCGGGGTCGGTTACCCGTTGGCGATGTTCCGTGCGAGTTGGCCATGACGCTGCGCCTCGACCTGCACTGCCACTCGACCGCGTCGGACGGTCGGTACCCGGCAGACCAGGTCCTGGCGCGCGCGCTCGCGAGCGGGCTGGACGTCCTGGCGCTCACGGACCACGACCTCGCGCCCGTGCTGCCCCACGGCACCCTCGCGCGGCCGGACGACGCGAAGGGGCGCCCCCAGGCCGCGCTCCGGCTCCTGCACGGGGTGGAGGTGACCGGCGCGCACGACGGCAAGGAGTACCACCTGCTGGTCTACTTTCCGGGCGAGATGCCCGCGGACTTCGCTACGTTCTGCCGCTCGCGTGCGCAGTTCCGGGCCAAGCGCTTCGACTGGACCTGCGAGCGCCTCGGCTTGCCGGAACGGGCGACCCCGGAGGCGCTGGCCGGCGAGCGTGCGCTCACGCGCCACCACCTCGCAAACGCGCTGATGGCGGTGCCGAAGGACGACGGCCAACCGCGCACGTGGATGGAGTGCTACGAGCTGCTGAAGGACAGCCGCAACGTCCCGCTCTGCGACCTGCCGTTCACCGACGCTATCCGGGTTGCGCGCGACGCCGGCGGCCAGACGTCCTGGGCGCACCCCCCGCTCGACGCCGCGCAGCGGCACGTGGCCACCTTCGCGGCGGCCGGCCTCCAGGCCCTGGAGGGCGTGCGCCCACGCACCGACAAGCCGACCAAGAACGGGCTGAAGCGGCTGGCGTCGAAGCACCGCCTGATGCTGACCGGCGGCAGCGACTGGCACGGCTGGACCGACGACTTCGGCCACTTCTCGCTCGCCGGCGAGCACTCGGACCGGTGGATCGCGGCGCTGGACAACGCGTGATCTTCGTCGTCGGAGGCGGTGTGATCGGCGCCGCGGTCGCCCGGGTGGCCGCCCGCACGGGGCCTGTGCTCGTCGGCTCTCCGACGCCCCGCGCGCACGCCGGCTTGTGGGTGCGGTTCGACATCGCGAGGGACCCGCTGCCCGCCTTGCCCGACGGCGCCCGCGTCGTCGTCGCCATCCCCAACGCCGACCCCGCGCTCGTCGGCCCCTTCGCCCGGCGCGCCCGGCGCCCCGTCACCTGGCTCGCCCGCGGCGACCAACCCGCGCTCCCCGGCGTCCGCCTCCTCCGGTGCAGCCCGGCCTGGGACCTGCACGAGCGCTCGCTCTCTCCGGTGATCGAGGCGATGCGTAAGGGTCACGCGGGCAAGCTCCCGCGGGCGCTCCCCGCGCGCCACTGGATCTGGGCCGAGGACATCGCGCGGGTCGCGATCGACCGGGTCGCGATCGGCGCGGACGACAGCGACGTCGACTTGCAAGGCCCCGCGCTGCTGGACGGCCGAGGGATCGCCGCGGCGCTCGTCGCCCGGGAGCGGGGGTCGTGCACGTTCACGTGGTCCCGGAGCCGGCCCGTCGCCCCGGACCCCGACCGGGACGGCTGGGATGACGCCCGCTGGGGTGCGCGCCGCAGATTGTGAAGGCCTCGGCCCGGCGGGCCAGCCAGGGCGCTGCCCACACAAGCCGTCTCCAAAACCCTGAAATCGCTCGAAGCGGGACGCTCGCTGGCCCCCTCCCGCGCCGTTCCCCGCAGGGTCTGGCGGAGCCGACGTCTTCAGCGGCTTCGCCAGACCGTGCCTTGGAACGGCGCAAAGCAACCGCCGGTGTTGACGCGAGGTTTGCCGAGCGTCTGCATCGGCGCCCCGCTACACTTCGCCGGTGCGCTCCCCACTCCCCCGCCGCACGCTCCTCGCCGCGTCCCTCGCGGCGCTCGGCTGCACGCATGGCCCGCCGGTGCCCCACCCCTACGTGCCGCACCCGGTCGACAGCGAGGAGACCGACACCGTCGACTCCGAGACGGCGCCGGACGACACCGCGCCCCCGTTGTTCGCCGACGCGTCGGTGAGCCTGGCGGTGACGCCGTTCCCGAACCTGCTGCTCCCGTTCGACGTCGCGGTGGACACCACCCACCGGCGGCTGTGGGTCACGTCCTTGTACTCGGACGTCATCGGGGAGGTGGACATCGACCAGCACGAGCTCCTCGGGGTGTTCGAGCTCCCTTCGGACCGGTACGGCTACCCGGTGGTGACCACCGACGGCGACGGGAACGCGTGGATGGCGGGCAACGACGGGCTGCTCAGGATCGCGCAGGACGGCACGATGACGGCGTTGCCGACGGACTGGACCATCGAGGAGCTGGCGGGCGGGCCGGGGACCAGCGTCTACGTCGCCGCGGACGACAACACGGGGAGCGGGTCGACGATCCTCGCGTTGGTGGACGGCACCGGAGCGGTCACCCTGGAGGCGAGCGTCGAGGGGGGGATCACCGCGCTCGCGCCGGCGCCCGACGGCACGCTCGCGATCGGGGTGGTGGGGGCCGACCTCTCGCCCGCGGTGCGCGTGCTGTCCGCCGAGACCCTGGAGGCGGTGAGCGAGTGCGTCACCCCGTTCACCACGGCGAGCCTGTACCCGCTTTCGTCCGGCGACTACCTCGTGCTGTCCGACACGGAGGTCGGCATCGCGCGGTGCCACGGCGGGGTCCCGCTGTCGGTGGACCTCGGCGAGGAGAACAAGTCCGCGGTGGTCAACACCGACTCGGTCACCGTGTTCGATCGCATCGGGGACGACAGCACCGGCGGCCGCTCGATTGGGATCGGCCGCGTGCTCGACGCCCGGCTCCACGTCACGAGCACGTTCCCAACAGGCAAGCACAGCGGGTTCGGCGGGGTCGACGCGCTCACCGGCGAGGCGTGGCTGAACAGCGAGGGCACCTCGGACGTCCAGGCCTACGACCCGGTGACCGGTGAGCGCACCGCGTCCGTCCGGCTCGGCGAGCACGTCGAGTCGTTCGCGGTGTCCGACGTGCTCGGCGTCGGGTGGGTGACCGGGCGGCTCTCGGGGCTCATCGCCCGCGTGGACTTCACGACCGGCGACGCGCTGCGCGCCGCCGAGGGGCCGCTCTGGCCCGCGTGCCCGACCTGGCGCGACGGCGTGCTCTACGTGCTCGACCAGATCGGCGGCGACCTCTACCTGTACGACCCGGACACCCTCGCGCTGCAGTCGACCCTCCCGCTCGGGCTCCCGCCCAACGACGACCTGGACTTCGACGACCTCGTGCACTCGGACGCTCGCGGCTCCTTGCTGCTCACGATCGGCACCGAGAACCTGCTGGTGGAGATCGACCCCTCGACCGGCGCCGAGCGCGGCCGCTTCTCGCTCGGGGGCGTCGCCCCGCCGGAGGGGCTCACGGTCGGGCGCTTGGAGGTGGTGACGCAGGGAAACGAGGCTTGGACGTTGCGGACGTCCGACTCGACCGCGACCCACGTGGACCTCGACACCGGCGTGACCTCCACCGCGACGCTCGGCACGGAGGCGCAGGTCATCGAGGCCCAGTACAGCCTCGTCCCGCGCCTCGGCTGGCTCGCCTCGGACCGCTCGGCCCTGTACTACGGGGCCCTGGCCTTCGACCCCGACACCCTCGCCGCGCTCCCCGACCGCGATCTGCACGGCACACGCGTGATCGGAGAGCCCCCCGGAACGTTCCTCAGCTGGGCCCACGTGAGCGGGAAGGTGTTCGACGGGAACCCGGGGGACCCCGTTCACTCGGTCGGCAGCATCGGCATCTACGGCGAAGACCCCTACGTGCGCTGGCTCCGCGAGTGGGGCGGCGGCGTGATGTACGTGGACTCGATCGCGGCGTCCATCGCCATCCAAGACCTGCCGCTCTGATCGGCGCCGCGCCGCGATGTTAGACGCGGGACATGCCTGAATTCGCGTTCCAAGACATGTTCCCGCTCCCCCACGCCGACACGCCCTGGCGCTCGCTCGGCACCGACGGCGTCAGCACGGACACGTTCCGCGGCCGCCGGGTGCTGGTGGTGGACCCCTCGGCGTTGACGCGGCTCGCCGCGGCCGCCATCCGCGACATCTCCCACCTGCTGCGGCCCGGCCACCTCGCCCAGCTCCGGCGCATCGTCGACGACCCCGAGGCGAGCGCGAACGACCAGTTCGTCGCCCGCACCCTGCTCCAGAACGCCAACATCGCGTCGGGGATGGTGCTCCCCGGCTGCCAGGACACCGGCACTGCCATCGTCATCGGGAAGAAGGGCCAGTCCGTGTGGACCGGCACCGACGCCGGGCCAGCGAACGACGAAGAGGCGCTCGCCCGCGGCGTCTACACCACCTACACGACGACCAACCTACGGTACTCCCAGCTGGCGCCGCTGTCGACGTTCGAGGAGGTCAACACCGGCACCAACCTGCCGGCCCAGGTCGAGCTCTACTCCGTCCCCGGCGACGAGTACCGGTTCCTGTTCCTCACCAAGGGCGGCGGCTCGGCCAACAAGACCTACCTGTACCAAGAGACCAAGGGCCTCCTGAACCCCGCCGCGTTGATGACGTTCCTCGACCAGAAGTTGCGTACGCTCGGCACGTCCGCCTGCCCGCCTTACCACTTGGCGATCGTGATCGGCGGCACCTCGGCCGAGATGACGTTGAAGACCGTGAAGCTCGCCTCCGCGCGCTACCTGGACGGGCTCCCGACGCGCGGGAACACCCTCGGCCACGCGATCCGCGACCCCGAGCTGGAGGCCCAAGTGCTCGCGCTCACGCAACGGATGGGCATCGGCGCCCAGTTCGGCGGCAAGTACTTCTGCCACGACGTGCGCGTCATCCGACTCCCGCGCCACGGCGCGTCCTGCCCCGTCGGCATCGGCGTCAGCTGCTCCGCCGATCGCCAAGCCCTCGGCAAGATCACCGCGGACGGCGTGTTCCTGGAGCAGCTCGAGACCGACCCTGCGCGGTTCATGCCCGAGCCCACCGGCTTGGCCGACGACGCCGTGCACATCAACCTCGACCGGCCCATGGCCGAGATCCGGGCCGAGCTCTCGCGCTACCCAATCCGCACCCGGCTCTCGCTCAGCGGCACCCTCGTCGTGGCGCGCGACATCGCCCACGCCAAGTTCCTGGAGCGACTGCAGCGCGGAGAGTCGCTCCCCCAGTACCTCCTCGACCACCCGGTGTACTACGCAGGGCCCGCCAAGACGCCCGCCGGCATGCCGTCCGGCAGCTTCGGCCCCACGACCGCAGGGCGCATGGACGCCTACGTCAACGTGCTCCAAGCCGCAGGCGGCAGCATGGTGATGCTCGCGAAGGGCAACCGGTCCAAGGCGGTCACCGACGCCTGCAAGGCCCACGGCGGCTTCTACCTTGGCAGCATTGGCGGCCCGGCGGCGATCCTCGCGAAGGAGAACATCCGGAAGGTCGAGGTGCTCGACTACCCGGAGCTCGGCATGGAGGCCGTCTGGCGCATCCAAGTCGAAGACTTCCCCGCGTTCATCGTCGTAGACGACAAGGGCAACGACTTCTTCGCAAATCTCAACGCGCCAATCCAAGACGGGAAGTAGCGGCTGCTGACGTCCGCGCTCGCGCCCCCGGCAGCCCTGCTCGCCCTCGCCGTGGTCGCGCGCTTCGCGCTCCCCCGGGTCCCGGCCGCCGGGTGGCGGGCGGTGGTTGACCTCCCGCTCGCGCTCGGCCTCGGCGCGGCGGTGTCCTACCTGTCCGCGGATTGGTTCGCCCGGTTCTACTTCCAGGGCACGCCCCTCGGGGGGCCGGACTTCAGCACCTACTGTCAAGCGGTCCAAGCCGCGATGGATCACGTGCCGTCGATGAACCCGCAGCGCGCCACCTCCGTGGCGGCATTGATCGCGCCGCTCGCCCGCCACCTCGGCATGCTGGACGGGCTCCTGATCGGCGCTACCGTCGGGATTGGGGTGGGCGCCGTCGGGAGCTACCTGTGGGGGCAAGCCGTGGCGGGGCGGAGCGCCGGGATCGCCAGCGCCGTGCTCCTGGCCGCGGTCGGCCCGCTGTGCCTGATGACGCACACGCCAAGCTTCTACGCGGAGCAGATCGGCGCCTCCTTGCTCGCCTCCGGGCTCGCGGCTCAAGCCCTCGTCAA
The DNA here is from genome assembly GCA_943328795.2 of Bifidobacterium breve. Classification (GTDB taxonomy): domain Bacteria; phylum Myxococcota_A; class UBA796; order UBA796; family SXON01; genus CAIUMM01. Next base: position 44,774 of record CALQBK020000009.1, on the reverse strand, counting down.
GCGCACCCCCGGCTTCGTGCTGGCCGGGGCCGCCGCGAGCGTCGCGCTCCCCCTCGTCGACGTACGCGGCATCGTGTGGATGCTCGCGACGCTCCCGCTGTGCGTCATCGGCGCGCTCGGGTGCAGGACGCGCGGGGGCCCGGCGAGCGGTGTGCACCGGGGCGCGGTGCGGGCGGCGGTGAGCGCGGGGGTTGTCGCGCTGCTGCTGTTGTCCTGGCGCGCCGGTCGGATGGCGTGGCCGGCTGACTTGGCCGGCACGCTCGAGGGGCAAACCAACGCCTACGCGATCGACACCTGGCGCCATGCCCACGGGGAGGACGCGGCCAACTGGTCCGCGGAGGTCCACAACTGTATCGACGGACGCGGGTTCAACTGGGGCTGGTCCGACCCAACTTCGCTGCCCGAGAGCCTCCAGTGAGTGAAGAGCCTGGCCGACGACGCCGCGCCGGGGGCCCCTGCCACGTTCGGCTCCGCGTATGCAGCCCAGGTCGAGCCTTGGCTCCCGGTGCTGGCCGGGTCGGCCGTGGTGGCGGCCGCCCTCCTCCTGCGCCGCCCGCTGCGTCTCGTGGCGCTCGCCGCGCCGGCCGTCCCCGCGGTGCTCGTGTTGTTGGCCGCCGAACACGAGCCGGAGCTGCGCCGCATCGCCCCGGGGTTGATGATCGCTCCCGTCGTGTTGGGCTGCGCGTGGGCGCTGGTGGCCGACCGCCTCGCGCCGGTCGCGCCGGGGGCCCCTGCTACCGATCCCGGGCGCGCCCCTACGCCGGCGAACGCCCTCCGCCGCCGGGTCGTCCCCGCGCTGGGGCGCCTCGCCCGGGGCGCCTTGGTCGTCCTCGTCGTGTTCGGCGTGATCCCAAGTTGGCTCTCTCCGACCGCGAGTTGGCGGGTGCGCGTGGCGCTCGCGGCCGAGTGGAAGGAGCTCGCAACTGGCGCCCCGGGCAGGCACTCGTTCGACGCCCCTTGCACCCAACTCTTGCTCGAGGAGCGAGCCGCCGGGGAGCCGTTCGCCGGCGACATCGGCGCGCGCTGGCTCGGGTTCCAAGGCCGCTGACGGTCTGTGGACTACGGCCCGGCACCGCACTACTCTGACGCATGCTCCTCCTCGCCTCCCTCGCCTTCGCCGCCGAGCCAACGTTCTTGCCGCTCACGTCGGATCCCATCGTCGGCGACCACACCGCGCGGGCCGGGCTCGCTGGGACGGCGGACACGACCGGCGTGTTCGGCGCGCAGGCGTTGGTCGAGGTCGCGATCGTCTCGCGCGTCGCGCTCCAGGTGCGCGCGGGCGGGGAGCTTGGCTCCGAGGGCCCGCTGCTCGGCGGCCAAGCCAGCGTCGAGATCCTCGACGAGGCCACCGCGCCTATCGGGCTCGGGGCGGCCGTCCGGTACACGCACGTCGGGTTCGACGGCGTCGACGCGGAGACCGAGGTGGAGATCGCCGCGTCACGCCAGCTCGGGCCCGTGCGGTTGCTCGTGAACGCCACCGGGGGCAAGGACCTCGCCGAGGACGAGGGAGACGTGGAGGGGGCCGTCGCGGGGCTCGTGGCGCTGAGCCCGCTGGTCGGGATCGGGCTCGACGCGCGCGGCCGCGTGATGCTCGGCGACGCGGAGGACGAGTCGGAAGGCGAAGAGCGCCGCGGCTGGGACTCGCGCGCTGGCGCGGTCGTCACCGTCGGGGACGAGCGGGTGTCCGGGTTCGGGTTCGCCGGGGCCGAGCTGGTCGAGGACCGCGACGCAGCGAGGGCGGGAGCGCTCATCAGCGTGGGTGTGCAGGTCGCGCTGTAGCGAGTCCACCTATGCTCCTGCTCCTCGCGGCCTGCTGGTTCCCCACGACCACCCCGGCTCAGCCGGAGCCCGCCGCGTCCGAGCCGACGACCCCCGCCCTCCAGACCCCGGCCGCGCCGATCGTCGTGGCGCCCGCCGAAGACCCGTACGACCGCTCCTTGGGCGAGCAGCCGCCCTGGATCGCGTTCACCGCGCTCTCGGTCGAAGACCTGCCGGCGGGCTGCACCCTGGCGCTCCTCCGCGTGGCGCCGAGCGGGGTGGAGCCCCTCCGGACGATCGGCCTGCTGCCGGGCGCGTGCGGGAAGGAGGTCAACGTCACGGCGTCGGCCGACGCGACGCGGCTCGGCGTGGTGTACGGGGCGGACCGCGCAGTGGCCCTGGTGGAGGGGGGCCTCACGCGCGTGCTGCCGCCCCTCCCGAAGCGGGCCGCGACCACCCGGTTCGCCGGGACGGAGCTGCGGGCCTTCGGCATCCACGATGACGTGTCCGTCGAGGTCGAGACGCCCGACGGAGAGCCCGACGTGTACGTCGCGGAGATCAACGGCGCAAAGCACTACGGAAACATCACGGGCGACGCGAACGGCGGAACGCCATGCGGCGAGTGGGCGCTCCGGGACGGGGCCTGGGTGCACGTGGCCGACGGCCTCGCCGGGGGGGACAGCGACCAGGGCGATCAATGCCCGTACATCGAGAAGAAAGGGGGCCTGGATGGCACCCCCCTCGGCCTCGACTTTCCCTACCGCGGCGGAGGGGGCTTCTCCGATCCGCCACGCATGACCCTTTACAAGGGCACCCTGCACGGGAGCGGCGAGCCCTTCATCGTCGAGGCCGCCTTCGAGCCGGGTGACTTCGGCAGCGTGCCGACGGGGGGCCTCGAGGTGATCGTCCCGGGGCCTGGGACGCCGACTCGGGACGAGATCTTCGTCAGCATCGGCATGACGGGGAACCGCCTCGTCTCCTTCGACGCGCCGCTCGTCTGCTCCACCGACCTCGGCGGGGCCGTAGTCGCGCTGTCGGGCAAGACGGCGCAGGACGCGGTGAAGACGCTCTGGACCGGGAAGCGCTGCCTGCGGCGCTGGCCGGACAGTCTGCCGCTGGCACCACTGAGCGCGGATGCAACGCAACCACCTGGCGACGCAACGCAGCCGCCCGGGGACGCAACGCAGCCGCCCGGGGACACAACGCAACCGCCGACGACGCCAGCGTCCCCCGTCGCGCCGCGGTAGCGACAGGGCAGATCAGTCCGTAGCGGACGACTGTTCTATGCCCTTCGCGATTGCAGATCGAGGAGTCGGCCTGGCCCGCCGAGCGCCGTCCGTGGTAGGTTGCACGCGGGCATCCCCGCCGCGGCGGGCCCCGAGGGTGCCGGCGGGAGCACCTCACCGATGACGCGGCTCGGCCGGCGTCCGTCTATACTCGCCTCCATGGCCCAAATCCCCGTCTCCTCAAGCGTGCCGAGTATGTTTTTGATTTTCCTCGGCTGTGCACAGCGACCAGCACCCAGCCTGCCGTTCCTCCTCGAGGTCTCGCCGACGGGGCAACGTCCGGGGACCACTGTCGAAGCCGACGGGGTAACAGCACGCATCGGAAATGATGAACTCGGGGCGAACTTCGCCATAGACGGCTCAGTCGACATAGCTGGCGAACTGCGGGTGCGAACGCTGACGCTCGGGCGCACCGGCGCGTCGCTACCCTTTGCGCACGCCGGGCCGCGCACGGGGGACTGTGAGGCCGAGCCGTGCATCCTGTTCGCGGGGTCCCAACTGACCGAGCGATGGCGCGCCCGCGGCGCGGCCGGGCTCGAGCAGGGGTGGACCGTGCACATTCGTCCGCCGGGTGCGGGGGCGCTCGAGCTTGCGATCAGCATGCCCGGAGCGCGCGTATCGGCGGATGGCAGCCGTGCCGAGATGACGGGCGGGGCGCGAGGGTGGACCGTCTCGAAGCTTCGCGCCTGGGATGCAAACGGGGTGGTCTTAGGGTGCGGATTCGAGGCCACCGCCGAGGGTCTGCGCGTGGCGGTGGACGACTTCGCCGCGGCCTATCCGGTGACCATCGACCCACTTTACTCCCGCCCGGACTACGAGCTCGGCTCCGACCTCTTGCACCTGGAGGGCGGCGGAGATGTGAACGGCGACGGGTACGGCGACATCGTCGCGACCGACGACGGCGCGGGAGGGAACGGCTACGTCTTCTATGGAACTGCGGATGGGATCGAGACGGGCGCGGGGTCCCACCTCACCGGCGTCTACAATGGGCAGTCATCCGAGGTCGCGATCGGGTTCGCCGGGGACGTCAACGGGGACGGGTACGATGATGTCATCGCGGTCGCGGAATATGCAGGCGAGGTGTACGTCTGGGCGGGTTCGCCCGACGGAATAGTGGATGAGCCGACGTGGACGCTCCCCGAAACCGCCACCTCGACCGACCCGGATCAGCTGGCATCTGCCGCGGGCGCGGGCGACGTGAACGGCGATGGATACGCCGACATCATCGTCGGATCAGCGCGGAGCGGATCGCCTGGAAGCGCGTCGGTGTTTCTCGGTTCGGCGGAGGGACCGAGAGAAGAGTCCGCGGTGTTGCTGACCGCAAGCGAGCCAGTCAGCGACGATTTGTTCGGGGACCATGTCGGAGCAGCCGGCGACGTGAACGGCGATGGGTTTGGAGACGTGATTGTGGGCGCCGAGACCCCTTACACGGCGGTGCTCTATGGTTCTGCCGCGGGGGTGGTGCCCAGCACGATGACCCTTCTGGCAACGGCCCGACGTGGCGTGGCTGGGGAGGTACACGGCGTCCGCGATATAAACGGTGACGGCTACGACGATGTGCTCGTAGGGATCTCGGGGTGGGTTGACGACGATGGCTCAACCAACCTTACCGGCGAGGTGAGCATTTTCTTGGGGGGGGCGGCGGGGGTCAACTCCGAACCTGACTGGGTCAGAGATGGGCCCACTTCAACATCTTACTACGGGGCAGCGGCAGGCGGCCTGGGGGATGTCAATGCCGACGGCTTCGATGACGTGGTTGTCGGGACCGGGGATGGGGAACCCGCTGAGGTTTTTCTCGGGGGGATATTGGGATTGTCCTCCGACCCCGTGGCGAGTCTCCAGGCGGACTATGGCGCGCGCTCGGCGTTCGGCGCGGGCGACATAGACCGCGATGGGCGGAACGACGCGGTGCTCGGAGGGGGTCACATCTATCTCGCATCGACGTTCCTCGACCCCGAAGCCGACAGCGATTCGGATGCGGACGCCGACGCGGACAGCGACGCCGATAGCGACACCGCCGACAGTGTCTCGGACTCGGGAGGGGACTCTGGTGCGGCGCCGGTCAGTGGCTGCTCTTCCAACAAGGGCGGATGCTCCACCGTCCCCACCGGGAGCGGCGAAGGTCTCTTCCTCGCGGCGAGCGCTGCCGTAGCGCTGGGCCGCAGGCGGGCCACCGCGCGCGAAGGAGCTGAGTTCACGTCGAGCGTGCCGATGAGTCGATCTCTGTCGAGTGACGCCGATGTTGTCGGTGTTCGTGCCCAACTCATCGCGGACTTGGCGGCGTTGGGTCTCGTCAAGCAAGGGAGCAGCTAGTGTCCATGCTTTTGATTTTCCTCGGCTGTGCACCGCGACCAATACCCAGCCTCCCATCCCTCGTCGACGTTTCGCCGGCGGGGCAACGTCCCGGGACCACCGTCGAAGCCGACGGCGTAACAGCACGCATCCGAAAGGATGCATTCGGGGCTAACTGCGTGCGTCTCGGCCGAGGTCTGTTGACCAATCGGCAGCGACCCGCGGACTGCGCCTCCGGCCCTAGCTCAAGCCACACCCGCCCCTCGCCCGCGCACGCGAACTCGCGCCGTCCCGGCAGCCCTTGGCATTCGGCCAAGCTCCTGAGCGTCGGTGGCGCAGGGCAGTCCACCAGCGCATACCCGAGCGAGTCCGCCTCGCGACCCAACATGTGACCGCAGACCGAGGACACCGACTCACTCGGCCCGACGCTCCGCGAGGGCGAGAGATCGCATGCCGCCGCCTGGAGCATCACTGAGAAGACCCAAGTGCTCGACCTCGGGGGCCACGTCGCCCCACTACGCCTGGAAAGGCACCGAGAGCCCGAAACGTTACCACCCCCCATTCACCCCGCCGTACGCTCCAATGTCGCTCCGGCTCCCGTCCACGTCCAAGATGCTGGGATCGCCGACGTCACGGGTGGGCGAGGTCGACTTGGGGTGGAAGTCGTCGTTGGTCCAGTCACCGTCGTCCGTAGCGTTGGTGAAGCGCGGGTCGCCGGTGGTGTTGCTCGCGCCGGTGAGCCCGTCGTAGTCGACCTCGTTGCCGTACACCAGGTTGTAGGTGAACGTGCTGTCGATGCCGTCTTCAGAGTAGGCGCCGACGCCGTGGTTGAACGCGATGACGTTGTTCACGAACGTTGGGCTGGTGCGGCGGTACTGGCAAATGCCCGCGCCGTAGTCGGTGTCCACGACCTCGTTGTAGACGATCGTGTTGTTCTCGACCCGCGCCTCGCCGTACGCCGCGTTGTCCTCGTAGGTGACGATGCCGCCGCCAAACATGCCCGCAGAGTTGTCCGAGATCACGTTGGCGATCACCCACGTCTCGAACGTGCCCCCGATCTGCACGTTGATGCCGCCGCCCTGGCCACCCGCCTCGAGATCGTTGTCCACGGCGACGTTCCCGGAGATCCAATTCTGCGTGATGATGGCGTCCGAGTAGGCGAGCCACAGCCCGCCGCCGTCGCCCGCGGTGTTGTCCACGATGAAGTTGCCCTCGATGTACGGAGAGCCCCCGCGGATGTCCAAGCCGCCGCCATCGGCGCCCTCTTCGTCCATCCCGTACCCGGCGTCGTTCTCCGAGATCGTGTTGTCCACGATCGTCGGCGAGCCGTCGTAGATCCGGATGCCGCCGCCGAGGTAGTTCGCGACGGTCGCGGTGTTGCCCGTGATGACGTTGCCCTCGATGGTCGGGCTGCTGTCGTGGATGGAGATGCCCGGGCCGTCGGACCCGCCACCGTTGGTGATGGTGAAGTCGTACAGCCGCGAGTCGTCGGCCTCGCCGGACTCGAAGGTGACGACGCTGTCGAGGGCCGCGCCGTCGATGATCGTCGCGCCGGCGCCGGAGAGGCTCTCGAGGTTGACCGGCCAGCCGTCGAAATTCACGTTCTCGACGTAGGTCCCGTAGAACGCGCGCGCCTCGTTGCAGCCGGTGGAGCCGGCGAGATCCACGGCTTCCTGCAGCGTGCCGACGGGGTTGTCGTAGCGGCCGTCGCCGGCCGCCCCGGGGGAGGCGTAGACGGGGCAGTAGTCGGAGCAGTCGGAGATGCCGTCGTTGTCGATGTCCGCGTCTGCGTCGGACCGGCCGTCGCAGTCGTTGTCCTTGCCGTCGCAGAGCTCAGGGGCGCCCGGGTACACGGTGTCGTCGCTGTCGTCGCAGTCGTCACCGCCCTCGGCGTCCGTGACGTGGCCGTCCCCGTCCGCGTCGGTAGCGGGGGGCGTGCCCGTGTCGGTGTCCTGCCCGCCGGTGTCCGTGTCGGTGTCCGGCTGCGTGTCGCCAGAGTCGTCCGCGCCGACGGGATCTTCCCCGTTGTCCTTCCAGCTCTTCGAGCAGGCGATCGCGAGACAGAGCGAGGGCAGGAGGAGAGCGGCGGAGCGGGTCGTCATGGGGCTACCTGGGAAGGGCGCCCTCTAAAGAATCTCAAGAAGGTGTCAAGCCTGCGAAGCCGTAAACCCGACACGTCGCGTCCACCTTCGCGGCGCGTCGAGCGCCCTCGCCCCGGGTCGCGTGGGGGCCCTCGGACCACGCCGCGGCGAGCGCGCGTTCGACGCGCACCTTGCCCGGCACGCCGACACCGTGCAGCAGGTTCTCCGCCTCCACGGTCCACTTCGCCAACGCCCGCCCGTCCCCGAGCCGCGCGACCACCCGCGCGTACACCGCGCGCACCAGCGCGTTCCAGCCCTCGGGGTCGACAGGGATCCCCGCGGCGCCGAGCAGCGGGAGCAGCCGATCTTGAGCGGCGGTGGCGGCCGTCTTCCACGCGGCCGGGTCCGTCTCGCGCTCGGACATCCGCAGCGAGAGCTCGGCGCGCAGCACGTGGGCGACCAGGCGCTCCTCGCGCATGTCGGTGGCGCGGGCGAGCGCGGACGCGTCCGCGAGCGTGGTGGTCGCCTCCGCGTAGTGGCCAACGTCGAGCTGCACGCGGCCAAGGCAACGGGTCGCGAGGCACTCGAGCGCGCGGTCCCGCTCGGCCTGCGCGATGTCCAGCGCCCGGCGCGCGGCCCGGAGCGCGTCCTGGGGATTCCCGGCCAACGCCCGGGCCTCCGCCAGGTTCACGCAAGCCAGCACGAGGTGCCCCCGCGCGACACCCGCGCTGCCCGGCAGCCCGGCCTCGGTGACCGCCTGCGTGAACCGGTCGAGCGCGACCCCCAGGTCACCCCGGTGCAATGCGGTCGCCCCGGCGCCGATCGCGGCGCGCGCGCGCAGCAGCCCCCCGGGCGCGTCGGCCAGCACGCGGTCGAACGCGGTCGCGGCCCCGACCAGGTCGCCAGTTCGCCAGCACAAGCGCCCGAGCAGGAGGCGCCGTGGGAGGGTCTCCGGCGAGCGCTGGAGGAGCGCGCGGGCCTCGACCTCGCGCCCGGCCGAGTCCAGCGTGTGCGCCTCGGCCAGGACGATGTCCGCGTCGTCCGTGTCGTCCGGGGGCAGGCTCGCGACCGCGCGGTCGAGCAGCGCGTCGCCGTCCGGCACCCGCGCGAGGATCGGGTCCCGGAGCGCCTCGGGCAAGAGCCGCCAGAGGTTGCCGTCGGAGCGGGCGGCGATCCCGCGCTCCTCGAGCTCGACCAGCGCGTCCTCGGCGGGGACCTGCGCGATGCGGCCGAGCAGGTCGAGGTCGAGCGTGCCAGGCACCGCGGCGAGCGCACCGGCGACCGTGAGCGCGTCGAGGTCGAGGCCCTCCAGGTACGGGTCCGCGTTCACCGGCGGCGGGGTGTGCCCGATGACGAGCGTGCCGTTGTGGGTGCAGCCCTCGACGAGGGCCAAGAACAACCCGGCGTTGCCGCCGCTCCAGCGGTGCAGCTGGTCCGCGGCCAAGGCGAGCTGCGGCGTGTCCGGGGCGAGCGCGTGGGTCGAGCGGCGCAGGTCCGCGAGGGAGAGCGGGTCGAGGCGGATCACGCGGTCCGGGCTGCGCCACGGGCAGTCGCGTGCGGCAGTCAGCACCAGGAGGGCCTCGCCGGCGTTCAAGCGACCGCAGGCGGCCTCCAGGCTGCGCGGGTCGTCCGCGGTGAGCACGAGCACGCCGCGGCGCTCGCCGGCGCTGCGCGCGACCTTGGCCAGCCACCCACGCCCGGACAACGGCGCGCCCCGGACGGCCACCAACAGGCCCGCCCCGCCTGCAACTTCGTCGAGCGCCACGGCGATCGCGTCGATGGCGGGCTGCCGACCGGCCAGCGGGCGACCAGCGGCCCCGGCAGGCCCCAGGGCGGCCCGGGCCGCGTGCACGTCGGGGAAGCGGTCCGCGGGGTCGCGGTTCAGAAGCCTCAAGACGAAGGCCTCGAGGTCTGCCGGGATCGTGGGATCGATCGCGGAGGGCGCGCGGATGCGGCCGTCGACGAGCCGCCGGAGGATCTCGGCGGGCTCGTTGGTGTCGATCGGCCGTTGGCCCGTGAGCAGGAGGTACAGCGTCGCGCCGAGGCCGTACTGGTCCGCGCGAGCGTCGACGTCACCCCCGCCGAGCTGCTCGGGCGCAGCCCACGCGGCGGTCCCGACGAGCGTGCCCGACTGCGTGACCGGGTCCTCGGAGTCCAGCTCGGCGACGACGCCGAAGTCGGTGAGGACCACGTGCCCGTCGGGCCCGAGCAGCACGTTGGCGGGCTTCACGTCGCGGTGCACGAGGCCGGCGTCGTGGATGGCCCCGAGCGCGTCGCACAGGTCCACCGCGAAGTCACGCACGCGCGCGACACGCTCTGCCGGTGGGCGCTTTCGCAGCGTCTGGGCGTACTGCGCGAGGTCCGGACCATCGACGTACGCCAGCGCCATCCAGGGGCGGCCCTCGGCCTCCCCACACTCCAACACCCGCGCGATGCACGGGTGGTCGATGGCCTTCATCACGCGGATCTCGCGCGCGAACCGGGCCCGGATCCGCGGGCTGGACGAGTGGAGCCACTTGATGGCGGCTTCGTGGCCGAGCGCGCCCTCGGGGACGTCGTCGTCGATGCCCAGCAGCACAGTCGCCATGCCGCCCTGCCCGAGCAAGCGATCGATGGTCCAACGACCGATCCGGGGCGGGAGGTCAAACATCCGGCGCGGCGTAACTCAAGGCCGGGGACGAGCTGGACATTGCGGTAGAGCGCCAGCCCAGGCGTGACCTCCGGCCGCTCGTCCGCGACGTCCACGGTGAAGCGCGCGACCGAGTCGGGAAACAGCGTACGGCCGCGCCACCCGCCGATAGAACGAATCTCAGTCTCTGAGTTTCGTTCTATCGGCGGGTGGTGGACGACGGGAGGATTCACCACCCCGGACCGGCAACTGACCGGATAGCAGCGCCGCATGTGACTCGACCTCTATGGCTCCCCGTTCTCGACCTTCACCTGGGCCGCCCGGCTCGCGCTCGCCGAGAAGGGCGTCGCGTACGAGCTCAAGCCCGCTGCGCTGCGCTCCCCGGAGTACGGCGCGCTGCACCCGTACCACCGCATGCCTGCGATGGTGCACGACGGCATCACGGTCTACGAGAGCGCCGCGGTGATGCAGTACATCGACGAGGCCTTCGACGGCCCGGCGCTGCGCCCGTCCACCCCCGGTGCACGCGCCAAGGCCAGCCAGTGGGTCAGCGTGTTCTCCGACTACGTGGCGCCCCACGCCGTGCGCGGCGTGCTGATCCCCCGCTTCGTGCTCGCTCCCCGCGGCATCCCGGTCGACGATGCCGCGATTCACGCCGCGGCGGCGAAGGCCCGCGTCGCGTTGCTGCCCATCGAGGCCGCGCTCGGGAGCGCCCCCTACCTGGGCGGCGACGCCCCCAGCTTCGCGGACTGGCTCCTCGCGCCGGTGATCGCGAGCGGCAACACGTTGTCCGGCGCGGACCGGTACGCCGACGACCTGCCGAACATCGCCGCGTGGTTCGCGCGCATCGCGTCCCGCCCGAGCTTCGCGGCTACCGTCCCGACCGCGCCCTCCTAGCTTGGGTCGGGGCGCTCAGGCGCCCCTCCCGGCGGCCCTTCGGCGAATCTCGGCGGGTGAGTACACCCGCCAGATTCGCACACGGATCGGTCCCGCCGAAGACGGCGGGACCGAGACCGCGCGGGCCGGGCGGGTTTGAGCCAACCGGTCAACTGCCCTGTGACCCTACAGCCCCACCCGCGCCACGATGTCCGACAGCTCGCGCACCATCCGGTCGTGCGAGAAGTGCGCCAGCGCCCGCTCCCGGGCGACGGCCCCCATCGACGCCCGCAGCGCAGGGTCCGCCGCGAGCCGGGCGACGGCGTCCGCCATCGCCGCGGTGTCGCCCACCGGCACGACGATCCCGCACGCGGCCGTGAGCAGCTGATCCGCGCCCTGCGTGCGGGTCGCCACCGTCGGCAAGCCGGCGGCCATCGCCTCGATCGTCGAGAGCGGCATGCCCTCCCAGTCCGAACAGAGGAGGAAGATGTCCGCCGAGCCAAGCAGGTCCCCGACGTCCGCCCGGAGCCCGAGCAAGCGCACGACCGACTCCAGGCCGGCAGCGCCCACCAGCTGCTTGAGCTCCTCTTCCCGCACGCCCTCCCCGACGATCGCGTAGCGGAGCCGCGGCTCCGCCCGCAGCGCCCCCGCGACGGTGACTACGTGCTGGTGCGCCTTCTGCGTGGTGAGCCGGCCCATGCTGACGACGAGCACGTCGTCCGGCCCCGCGCCCATCGCGGCACGGGCAGCGGCCCGCACGTCGCCCGAACGCGGGCCCAGCAGACGGCAGTCAACCCCGTTGAACACCACCTCGCAGCGTGACGCGGGGAGGCCGTGGCGCACGAGCTGGTCCCGAACGTCGGGCGAGACCGCCACGACGACGTCCGCCGCCCGCATCAGCGGCGCGACCACCCTGTACCAACCGCTCGTACTTGACGAGCAGCACCCTCGGGTGGGTGTTGAGCGAGAGCTCGCCGTAGAACGAGTTCCGCAGGTACCAGAACAGCAGCGCGCCCTCGTGGTCGCTCAAGTCGGCGCGCCACACCCGGCGCAGGTCGTCCACGACCCGCGGCGCGACCCGGGCGGTCCGCCACCCCCACCGCGCGAGATCGCCGGTCACCACCGCCGTGATCACCTCGCGTTGGTGGGCACCCCACTTCTGCCACGCAGAGTTGGCCACATCGTCACAATGCCGGTAGGTCCACAAGCCCCGGGCGTGGGGAAACGCCGCCAGGAGCTCGTCCGCGCGCTGGCTGTCGCAGATCGGCTTGAACACCTGCGCGGGCGCTGGGCTCGACGCGGCGAGCGCCCGGATGACGGCGTCGGACCGGAGCTGGAAATCCCGGAACGCGGACGCGTGGTTCTCGTGGTAGATCCGGGTCTCTGGGCTGTTGTCGAGGATACGCATCAGCATCTTCGTGCCCGAGCGTTGGCAGCCGAACACGAACGAGGTCCGTTTTGGGTGGTCCCACCCAAAGCGCACCTGCGAAGCGCTCTTCGCTTGGCGTTCCAGGAAACGCGGGGCGGCCTCACGCCACCCCTTCACGCGGTCGGCGAGGTTCATCCGTTCACGATCGCGGACGCTGCCGTGCGCGGCGCATAGCCCGCCGCCGACGCGGACGCGCGCTGCCCGTGTAGGTCGGGCACCGGCTGTGCGATACTCCGCGCGCCATGGCCCCCCTCAAGCTCCGCGTGCTCGTCGCCATCACCCGCGGTGAGCCGGGCGGCGCGCAGGTGCACGTCCGCGACCTAGTCTGCGGGCTGCGGGAGCGCGTGCACTTCGAGGTCGTCGTCGGGGACGACGCGTTCCTGAGCGCGGAGCTACGCGCCGCGGGGGTGACCGTCCACGTGGTGCCGGACCTGCAGCGCGAGGTGGCCCCTCGCAAGGACTGGCGGGCGCTGCGCGCGCTCTCCGAGATCGTGGGCAAGGTGCGCCCCCACTTGGTCCACACCCACAGCAGCAAGGCCGGGCAGCTGGGGCGGCTCGCCGCGGCGTCTCGGGGCGTCGTCGCGATCCACACGGCGCACGCGTGGTCGTTCTCGGACGGCATCCGCTGGAAGCGGAAGGCGCTGGCCATCCCGCTCGAGGCCGCGATGGGCAGGCTCACGCGGCGGTTCATCGTCGTCTCGGAGGCCGACCGCGAGATCGCCATCCGGTACCACGTCGCCCGGCCGGAGCAGCTCCGCGTCGTGCACAACGGCGTCCGTGACACGCCCGAACGCGCGCGCCACGGCTTCGCCGCCGTGCCCGTGGTCGCGATGGTCGCGCGCATGGCGGACCCGAAGCAGCACCGCCTGCTGCTCACCGCGATCGCCGGGGTGGACGCCCCGTGGCGGGTGCGCTTCGTCGGCGACGGGCCAGACCGGGCGGCGGTCGAGGCGACCGTCGCGGAGCTCGGCATCGGGAACCGCGTGGACCTGCTCGGGGCGCGCTCGGACGTGGACATGCAGCTCGCGGACTCCCAAGTCGGCGTGCTGGTGTCGCGGCAAGAGGGCTTCCCGCTCGCGATCCTCGAGGCCATGCGGGCCGGGCTCCCGGTGATCGCGTCGGACGTCGGCGGCGTGCGAGAGGCCGTCGAGCACGAGGTGACGGGACTCTTGGTGCCCCGGGACGACGAGGCCGCGCTGAGGGCCGCGCTCGGGCGCCTGGTGGTGGACGGGCCGCTGCGCACGCGGATGGGCGCCGCGGGGAGAGCGGCGTACGAGGCGAAGTTCACCGTCCAGGCCATGCTGGAGGGCACCGCGGCGGTCTACGCAGAGCTCGCGCGCGAAGAAGGCTGGCCCTCGGTGGCCGCTTGAGCGCTGTGCCTTGGCAGCGTCGCCAGGTCAACTACCTGCTTGGCGACGTGATCATCGCGCTCGTCTCCATCCACTTGGCCAACAAGGTCCGGTTCGGGTGGGACGCCGCCCACACCGACCTCCTGGCCGTGCTGACGCGGTCGACGGGCTCGTCCCTGTTCTTCGTGAGCTCCCTCCTCACGGCGTTGTACCTCGCGGATGCCTACAACGGGAGCATCGACTTCCGAAGCCGGTACGAGGCCGTCCGGACCTGGTCGGCGGTGGCCTGCGCGCTCGCGTTCGAGCTCCTCGTGTTCACCGTGTTCCCACACGGCTTCTGGGGGCGCGGCGTCGCGGGGCTCTCCTCGTTGTTCGCCGGGATCTTTCTCACGGCCTGGCGCCCCTTCGTCTGTTCGATCAGCCCCGGGGCGAGCTTCCGCATGAAGACCCTGGTCGTGGGCGCGGGCCAAGCGGGCCACCTAGTCGCAGGGGTGCTCACTCGGCTCCAAGACGTCGACGGCACCTACCAGCTCGTCGGCCTCGTGAACCACCCGCGCACCGCGAACCGACGGGCGAGCGACTAGGCGGAGGACGACATCACGGCGCCGGTGTTCGGCCCAGCGATTCTCGGGACGGTCTCGGAGGTCAGCGCCCTCGTCAAGAAGCACGGCGTGCAGCTGATCATCGTCGCGCTGCGCAGCTCGATGACGAGCGAGCTGGCAAAACAGCTGCTCGAGTGCAAGGCCCGCGGCGTCGTGATCGAGGACATGCCGACGATGTACAAGCGCCTGACCGGGAAGGTGCCGATCCTGCACCTGTCGGACTCGTGGCTCATCTTCGGGCCCGTGTTCGCCGGCACGAGCGCGTTCGCGGGCGGCGTCCAGCGGCTCGTAGACGTCGTCATCGCGCTGGTCGGCGCCGCGGGCTCGCTGCCTGTCGTGCTCTTGGCCGCGGTAGTGGTGAAGCTCGAGTCGCCCGGCCCCGCGTTCTTCCTGCAAGAGCGCCTCGGCCGCAACGAGCGGCCGTTCAAGATCATCAAGCTCCGGACGATGCGCGCCGACGCAGAGGCCGCGGGCCCGCAGTGGTCGCAGAAGGGCGACCCGCGGGTGACGCGTTTTGGCCGTTTCCTTCGAGGGCGAGCTCCGCGCCGCCGGCGTCCCGCTGCACTTCTTCGGCAAGCGCCCGGGCCTCGACCCGGTGGTCGTGCCCCGGCTCGCCCGCTTGCTGCGCGCGTGGCGCCCCGACGTCGTGCACACCCACCTGCACACGCTCAAGTACGCGTGGCCCGCGTCGCTCCCGTCCCGGCGCCCCCCGCGGGTCGTCCACACCCTCCACAACGTCGCCGAGCACGAGATCGAGGCGAGCGGCCGCGCGCTGCAGCGCGTCGCGTTCCGGGCCGGCGTCCGGCCAGTTGCCATCGGCGACGCCGTCGCGACGAGCATCCGCGACCTGTACGGCATCGAGCCCGCCGCCACCATCCCGAACGGCATCCCCGTCGCGCAGTTCGCCCCGCCGCCGGGCGCGCGCGAACGCCTCCGCGCGGAGCTCGGCGTCCCCCCCAACGCGCGTGTCGCGATCAGCGTCGGCCGGCTGAACCCGCAGAAGAACCACGCGCTGCTGCTCGACGCGTTCGCCCGTGTCCGCCCGGACGCGTGGCTCCTCGTCGCCGGCGACGGCGACCTCCGACCCGCGCTCGAAGCCCAGGCCGCCGCCCTCGGGCTCGCGGCTCGCGTGCGCTTCCTCGGGAGCCGCCGCGACGTCCCCGCGCTGTTCGCCGCGTCCGACGCGATGGTGCTCGCGTCGAGCTGGGAGGGCAACCCCCTCGTCGTGATGGAGGCGATGGCAGCTGGGCTGCCCGTCGCGGCTACGTCCGTCGGCTGCGTGCCCGAGCTCGTCAGCAGCGCGACCGGGCGGCTCGTCCCCGCCGGGGACGCCACCGCGCTGGCCGTCGCGATCGACCACGTGCTCGACCCCGCGCACGGCCCCGCCCTCGGCGCGGCCGGCCTCCGGGTCGCGCTCGACCGCTTCGACGCCGCCGCGATGGCGCGCCGGTACGCCGACCTGTTCGACGCGATACTGTAGACCCGCCGCGCCCGCGGTCGCCCCCCACCCCCGAGGACCCCACCCGATGCCCCTCGCCGCGGCTCTCTTGGCCCTCCTGGTGGCGGCTCCCGCGCGAGCGACGACGCTGCGCCGGCCGTGCCCCCCACCGCCCAGCAGTACCGCATCGGCGCCGGGGACAGCTTGCAGGTCCAGGTGTTCGGCGAGCCCACCCTCTCGGGCGTCTTCCCCGTCGACGACGCCGGCCAGGTCGACTACCCGCTGGTCGGAGCCGTACCCGTGAAGGGCTTGAGCCCGTCGGAGGCCGGCGACCTGCTGCGCACGCGGCTCACCCCCGGCTACCTGCTCAACCCGAGCATCACGGTGACAGTCGCCAACTACCACAGCCAGCCGGTCCAAGTCATCGGCGCGGTCGCGAAGCCCGGCCTCTACTACCTGCACGGGCCCACCACCGCGCTGCAGATCATCGGCGAGGCGGGCGGCCTCTCGCGCGACGGGGTGAAGGAGATCAAGCTCTCGCACGGCGGCCAAGACGACGCCGGCACGCCCGTACCCTACGACCAGCTGCTCGCTACCGGGCCCGGCGCCGTGATGGTGGTCGCAGGGGACATCGTGTCCGTGCCGCTCACGCTCGTGACGGTGATGGGCCAAGTCGCAAAACCAGGCGAGGTCACGTTCCGCGAGGGCCTGACGATCTCCCAGGCGATCGCGGCCGCCGGCGGGGCGCTGCCCACCGCGGACCTCGGCAGGGTGTACATCCTGCGCGGCGAGAAGCGCATCCGGGTGAGCCTGCGGAAGATCCTGTCCGGCAAGGCGCCCGACGTCACGGTCCAGGTCGGGGACCGCGTGTTCGTCCGGGAGTCGTTGGTTTGACGGCTCGCCGCTTCCTCGTCACCGGGGGCGCCGGGTACCTGGGAGCGCACGTGGCGTTGGACTTGCTGGTCGCGGGGCACGACGTCGTGGTGGTCGACGACTTCAGCACGGGCCACCTGCAAGCCTGTCGCCGGGTCGAAGAGCTGGCCGGCCGCCCGTGCACGGTCATTCGGGCGGACATCGCCGACAGCGAGCGGATGCGCGTAGCGCTGGACGGCGTGGACGCGGTGCTGCACTTCGCGGCGTCCAAGCTCGTTCCGGAGTCGATGGACGCGCCGGAGCGGTACTTCCACAACAACGTCGGCGGGATGACCGCCCTGTTGGCGTCGATGCAAGCGGCGGGCGTACGCCGCATCGTCTACTCGTCGAGCGCGGCCGTCTACGGACAACAGCCGGCGGGCCTGATCCCCGAGACCGCGCCGCTGGCGCCAACGAGCCCGTACGGCCTCACGAAGGTGCACGGCGAGCAGATGCTCGGCTGGATGGCCGAGCGCCGCGGGTGGTCGGCGGTGTCGCTGCGCTACTTCAACCCCGTCGGCGCGCACGCCTCCGGCCGCATCGGGCAGCCCCCGGGCGACGCCGCGAGCCTCGTCCCCCGCGTCCTCCAGGCGGTCGCGAACCCGCCTGCGCACATCGAGGTGTTCGGCACCGACTACCCGACGGAAGACGGCACCTGCCTGCGCGACTACATCCACGTCAGCGACCTCTCCCGCGCCCACGTCGTCGCGCTCGGCGCGCTCGACGCGCCGGGCCACCGCGTGTTCAACGTCGGCACCGGCCGCGCCCACAGCGTGCGCGAGGTCCTAAAGGCCTGCGAGCGCGTCACCGGCCGCCGAGTCCCCTACGTGGACGCCCCCCGCCGCGCGGGCGACATCCCCGTCGCCGTCGCCGACCCGGCGCACTTCCGCCAAGCGCTCGGCTTCGAGGCCTCGCGTAGCCTCGACGACATGGTGGCGTCCGCCTGGCGCTGGACCTCGGAGCACCCCAGGGGCTACGCGTGAGCGCGGCCGCCGCCTTGTATGCGCACCGCGCCGTCCTCCCGTTGCTCCCCCTGCTCGCGGCCTGCGGCGTCCACCATCCTCCCGCCGCCTGTGACGTCCAGCCGCCCGTCGCCGCGTCGACTACACCCCCCTCCGCCCCGCTCTACGGCTTCTGGGGCTTGAACGGCTACACGCACGTGGCGGGGCTGCAGGACGTACGCGCCCGGCTCGGCGCGACCGTGTACCAGGTCGCCGCGTCGAGCCCCGAGTACGCCGTTCGGACCTTGCTGCCCGACGCCCGCGCCGCCGGCATGAAGATCACCCTGCGGATGACGCCCGATCACGGCGCCTACACCACCCTCACCGGCAGCTTCGACCTCGACGCGTGGAAGGCCAGCCTCGACGGCTGGGTTGGGTCGGGCGTCCAGGCGTTCGTCGACGACGGCACCCTCGTCGGCCACATGCTCCTCGACGACATCCACAACTTCAACGGACGGGACCCGGACGCCGCGGATCTCGAGGAGATGGCGCGCTGCAGCAAGGCGCTGTTCCCCGGGCTGATGACTTACGTGCGGGAGCGCGCCGCCGGCATGCCGGTCCCGAAGCGCGGCACGTACCAGTACGTGGACGCCGCCGTGAACCAGTACCAGGTCCAGGACGGCGAGATCCACGCGTACACCGAGCGGGAGAGCGCCCGCGCCGCGGAGCTCGACCTCGGCGTCATCAACGGCCTGAACATCGCCGACGGCGGGGACGGCTCGAGCCAAAAGGCGGGCTACCGCGCGGGGTTCTGGGCGATGTCCGCAGACGAGATCACCCGCTACGGCGCGATCCTGGCCGACGTGCCGACCTGCGGGATGTTCTTGAACTGGGAGTACGACGGCGAGGAGCGCTGGGCTGACGGCAGCGTCGGCAGCGTGTACTTCGACCGACCCGACGTGCAGGCCGCGCTGTTGGGGCTGTCGCGCCGCGTGTCCGGCCACGCCCCCGCCCCGCTGCTCAAGCCCTGGCGCGGCGGCTGACGTGCGGATCCTCGGGCTGACCATGGAGGCTGGCGCCGCCAGCGGCGCGAGCAAGAACGCGGGGCTCTTCTCTGCGCTCGGGCGACGCTACGACGTGGTGGACGTGCTGGCGCCGACGTTCTCGGCCGCCGAGGACCTCGTACACAAGGCGCTGCGCGTGCACCCCGACCGCGCGACCTGGCGGAAGCGCTACAACCTGGACCCGCTCACGTTTCGGCGCCGCAGCGCGATCCTGGAGCGTGAGCTCACCCGCCGCGAGGGTAGCTTCGACTGGATCGTGCAGCTCCACACCCAGTTCGCCCCCGGCACCCGCCCCCGGCCCTACGTGCTGCACACGGACAACACCTACGTGCTGTCCGAGCGGCACTACCCGCCCTGGGCGCCGCTGCGGGGCCGCGCGCGCGATGGGCGGGTCCAGCTCGAGCGCGAGGTGTTCCAACGGGCGGCGTTCCTGTTCCCTCGCAGCGAATTCCTGCGCCGCTCGCTCGTGGACGACTACGGGTGTGACCCCACGCGGGTGATCCGCGTCGGCGGGGGCGCGAACCTGGGCGCACCGCCGCCGGACGGGAAGCGCTACGACCAGCAGGTGGCGCTGTTCGTAGGCCTGGAGTTCGAGCGAAAGGGCGGCGTCCAGCTCCTGCGGGCCTGGGACAGCGTGCGGCGTGCGCTGCCTCGCGCCGGCCCGGCTGCGGCCTGGAGCACCGACACCGCGATCTCCCACGTGGCACCGACGCAGTGCGCCCGGTGGTCCGCATCTGCGGGCGATAGGACGACCCCGAGATACCGAACCTCGTCCGGGGTGCCCCACCACTGCCCGTCATCGGACGGCCAGTAGAACGTGGTCTCGGGGAACGTCCGCACCGCTGCAAGCACCTGCGGCGAGAGGCCGGGCTCCTCGGGGTTGAGGAGCGGCGCGTCGGAGCCCGACGGGTCGACAGCACATGCGAGGACGAGCCAGAGCATTTTGAGGCGCATAACCGGAAGCTTGCTCGGGTATCCCCCGCGCTCGGTTGCCCCACGCAACCGATCTCCGCCCATGCTCGGGTATCCCCCGCGCTCGGTTGCCCCGCGCGGGGTGACCGCCGCCTACCCCGCCAACCGCCGCAACCCGAGCGCGACCAGCAGGGCGTGCGCGAGCAAGAACCCGCCCGAGAACACGACCGGCGACAGCGACTCGCCCAGCCCTTGGAGCACGATCGGGGCGAGCCCGCTCTCCGCGTACCACTCCGGGTGCTGCGGCACCTGGGTGCACACGGTCATCAGGTCGGTGGCGAACCCGGTAGCGCCAGCGAGCGCGATCACCCCGGCGAGGGCGAACAGGTACGGGAGCCGACCAGGGCCGGGCGCCCAGGCGTAGCGCCCCGCGCTGACCGCGCCGACGAGGCCGAAGACCAAGATCACGAACATAGGAAAGCCGCCATTCAGGAAGAACTGCATTGAACACCTCCACCCAGTACAACCGAGATGTCGGCGGAGCGTGACGGCGCGACGTGACTATTTTTTCGGCGTCGAGACAGCGGGCGGGGCGGCAGCGGGCTGCGGCGGTTTCGGGCGGGCCTGCGCGCGCACAGAGTCGACCATCTTCGCGACGCCTGCCTCGCAGACAGGGACACGCGCGAGGCGCTCGCACGTCGACGCCACGGCGACCGTGAAGTCGGTACTGTGGAGCAGCTCGACCCAGCGGAACCACATCGAGAAGGTGAGCTCCCCGACCTTCCCATCACCGGTCAACAGGAGGCCGTCCCCGATGCTGATGGTGTTCAACGCCGCGTTGGTGACCGCCGCGGGGCCGGCCAGCGCGCCGACGCTCTCGTTCGCCATGCGCGCGCCGATCGCGGGCGCGTTGTAGCTGGTACAGACGTCCAAGATCCACAGCTCGACCATGCCCGCCGGGTGTCCGGCGACGGCGCTGACGAGCACCACGTGCTCGGGCCCGGACCGCGCGCGGTCGACCGTGAACCCCGCGGGCGGGACGAACACGATGTCGGTACCGGGCAGGCCGACGCCGGTCGCGGGGAAGAACCAAGGGGGCAGGTCGCTCGCGGCTTTGCAGCCTGATCCCGGGGCCAACGAGGACTCGGGGGGAGGCGGGGGAGGCGCGGGAGGGGGCGGAGGCGGCGGAGGCTCGACCGGCGGTGGAGCCACCAGCGCTGCGACGGGGGCCGTCGGTGGCGCAGGCACGGTGTGGGCGCAGGCCAGGGCGAGCGTGAGGAGCATGCCGCCGACTATTCCGCTGGCTCCGGGCCAGCCCGCGCGAGGTGTGCTCGCGGTGTTTACGCTCTCTGTCCGTTGGAGCCCCACATGTCGACTCACACCTCGTCCCTCACCTGGCCGGCGCCCGGCGCCACCCCCGCAGCGTTCACCTACGCCACCTACTCGCGCGACCACGTCGTGACCTGGGGCACCGGCCGGACGACCGAGGTCTCCGCCGCGCCCGAGTACAAGGGCAACCCCACGCTGCCCAACCCCGAGGAGCTGCTGGTGGGCGCTCTTTCGAGCTGCCACATGCTGACGTTCCTCGCGGTCGCAGCCCGCAAGGGCCTGGTCGTCGAGCGGTACACGGACAACGCGGTGGGCACCCTCGCGAAGGACGAGCGCGGCGTGCTCTGCGTCACCGAGGTCGTGCTGCACCCCGTCGTCACCCTCGCTGTGCCGGTGGACGCCGCGACGCTCGCGGAGCTTCACGCGCAGGCCCACAAGGGGTGCTTCATCGCCAATTCCGTGCGGATGCCGGTGCGCGTCGAGGCGTAGGCGCCACGCGCGCCAACGCCCCGACCTCGAATTGGTGGTACCACCCGGCTTTTGCCACGAAGGCCGAAGGCGGGACCCAGGCGTAGGCGCGGGGGCGGGAGACATAGGGCGAGAGACACGCTGCCCGAGGTGACCGGCGCGGCCACCTCCTCTCCACGAGCCGTTGAACGTCGCGCCGCCGGGGTAGTACCGTAGCGCCCATGCTCCCCCGCCCGCTCGCCCACTCCCTGCTCCTCCACGCCAGCGTCCTCGTCGCCGCGCTCGCCGGCTGCGACGGCGGCTCGAAGCCCGACCCGCTCGACGCCGACGCCGACGCCGACGCCGACTCGGACACCGACACCGACACCGACACCGACACCGACACCGACGCGGACACCGACACCGACACCGACACCGACACGGACACGGACACCGGAGCGCCGGTAGACGCGGACCAGGACGGCGTTTTCTCCGGGGAGGACTGCGACGACGCGGACCCCGCCGTGTTCCCAGGCGCCGACGAGCGGTGCGACGGGGTCGACGACGACTGCGACGGCCAAGTGGACGAGGACGACGCGATCGACGCGCCAACGTGGTTCCTGGACGCGGACAGTGACGGCTGGGGGGACCCGGCGGACACGGTGACCGCCTGCACGGCCCCCTCGGGGTACGTCTCCGACGACACCGACTGCGACGACACCCGCGTGGACGTAAGCCCCGCCGCCGTCGAGGTCTGCGACCTGCTCGACACCGACGAGGACTGCGACGGCACGGCGGACGACCTCGACCCGTCGGTCGACCCCGCGTCGAAGGCCACTTGGTACGCCGATACAGACGGTGATACATTCGGCGACCTCGGTGTGGCTTTCGACGCCTGCGAGCAGCCTGCTGCCTACGTCTCCGACGACACCGACTGCGACGACACCCGCGTGGACGTAAGCCCCGCCGCCGTCGAGGTCTGCGACCTGCTCGACACCGACGAGGACTGCGACGGCGCGGCGGACGACCTCGACCCGTCGGTAGACCCCGCGTCGAAGGCCACCTGGTACGCCGACACAGACGGTGATACATTCGGCGATCCCGGCGTGGTGTTCGACGCCTGCGAGCAGCCTGCTGCCTACGTCGCCGACGACACCGACTGCGACGACGCGCGTGCGGACGTGAACCCCGCCGCCGTCGAGGTCTGCGACCTGCTCGACACCGACGAGGACTGCGACGGCACCGCGGACGACCTCGACCCGTCGGTCGACCCCACGTCGAAGGCCACCTGGTACGCCGATACAGACGGTGATACATTCGGCGACCCCGCCGCGGTGTTCGACGCCTGCGAGCAGCCTGCTGCCTATGTCGCCGACGACACCGACTGCGACGACACCCGCGCGGACGTGAACCCGGATGGCGCGGAGGTCTGCGACGGCGTGGACGACGACTGCGACGGCACTTCGGACGCGCCCAGCCCGGCGTCCTGTCCCGACCCCTCGTCCCTCCCCCTCGTGGAAGGCGACGGCCTCTACGAGGTAGATGCCAGCGGCTTCGTGCTCTACGACGAGGACGACTGGGCGACCGCCGACACCCTGCTGGACGCGCTGGAGACGATGCTCCCGGTGGCCACCGTCGGGGACGTGATCGCGTCGAAGAACCGCGACGGGGACCCGCTGACGAGCGCCGACGTCCCCCGGGCGACGGGTTTTGCGCGCGGGTTCGACTGGAACTCCGGCGACGAGAGCGTCGACTACTGGTGGCCGCAGGGCATCACCGGGAGCTTCGACGCCGACCCGAGCGGGTTGGTGGACGGCGAAGAGGTGGTGGCGGTGTCCTGGTACTTCGAGGACGCGAGCGCGGACGAGCGCGGCGTGCGCGTGAGCTTCGCCGACATCTCGTCCACCTCCGACATCGACTACCGGCACGCGCTCCTCGTCAAGCCCTCCGGCACGGCGTCCGACCCGCAGTTCGAGGCGGTGAACGTGCACGCTGGCGGGATCGCGTGGGTCGGCGACTACCTCTACGTCGCCGACACGAACAACGGCCTCCGGGTGTTCGACATGACCCGCATCCTGGAGGTGTCGACGGACGTGGAAGAGCTTGGCTGCACGTCGGGCACCTGCCGAGCGTTCGGGTACAAGTACGTCATCCCGCAGGTCACGCGCTACGTGATGCCCGACTGTGGCTGCAGTACGGTGTTCTCGTTCGTCAGCTACGACCCAAGCTCGTCCCCGCCGTCGTTGGTGACGGGGGAGTACAGCTCCAGCACGGTCGAGGGGCTGCTCGTGCGTTGGCCGCTCGACCCGGCGACTGGCCTGCTCGCGGGGGGCTCCTACACGACGGCGAGCGAGACGTTTGTCAGCCAGCAGGACCGGGTGCAAGGCGCGGCGTCCTACGACGGCGAGTGGTGGCTCTCCTGCAGCAGCCAGTCAGGGTCCTACGGCAAGCTCTACAACGTCACGACCAGCGGATCGACCGGGTACACCTGGATGTACGGGCCCGAGGACCTCGCCGTGGACCCGTTGAACGGGTGGCTCTGGTCGACGACCGAGCAGGTGGACGAGCGGTACACCTTCGCCGTGGACTTGTCGGCGGTCGGGGGCTAGGCCACCGGCGCACGTCCTGGGTTAACGGGTTGGTATGCTCCTATTTCTCCTCGGCTTGGCCCAGGCGGCAGACCCGGTGACCGAGACCGTTGGCTCGGAGCCGGCTTGGCACACGGCGGCGCAGCGTTGTTTTCCGGCGAACATTGGGGAGTGGGCGCTGCTCACCGCGCGGGACTACCAGAACGCCCTCGGGGAGTTTCGAGAGATCACCGCCACACGCCTCGTGGTGGAGCGCGTGACCTACCCGGAACGCCGATCTACCAAAAGTGCCGACGGAGGTTTTGGAACATCTGTCCCCGAAGCGCCTACTTCGCCGCCAGCCGAGCGATCAGCGCCGCGCGGGTGAGCAGCTCCTTCCCGGGGCTGCCAAGCGACTTGAGGTGCACAGAGTCGGGGTCGCCCGCGACGACGTCGACCGCGAACGGCACCCCGCGCTGCTCGGCGTAGCGGTACTGCTTGCCGAGGTCGCCGCGCTTGCCGAGCCAGAGCTCGGTCGGGACGCCTGCCCGCCGGAGCTGGGCCGCGACCGACGCGGACGCCTCCTCGGCGCCCTCCTCCGCGCCCACCGTCACCAGCACGTTGACAGGCGTCGCCGAGCCGGCGGTCATCCCCCGTTCCTCCATCACCACGAGGATGCGCTCGAGCCCGAGCGAGATGCCCACCGCGGGCACCTGCTTGCCGGAGAACATGCCGATGAGCCCATCGTAGCGGCCGCCCGCCGCGACCGTGCCGACGCCGCCGTTGGTGAGCTTGATCTCGTAGACCGCGCCCGTGTAGTACCCGAGCCCGCGGGCGAGCGTGGCGTCGAACACCACGCGCGTGGTGCCGAGCGCCTGCAGGTTTGCGAACAGCGTCCGCAAGTCGGCCAGCGCCGTCGGGGCCAGCTCCGACCCCGCGAGCGCGGCCTGCACCGCGTCGACGTCGTCCGGCGCCCGCAAGATCGCCCAGAGCCGCTCCACGGCGTCGGCAGGGATGCCACGCTCCAGCAGCTCCTTGGTGACGCCATCCACGCCGATCTTGTCCAGCTTGTCGACCGCGACCAGCACCTCGGTCTCTTGGTCCGCGGCGCCGGCCGCCGTGACGATCGCCCGCAACAGCGCCCTGTGGTTCACGTGGATCACAAAATCGTCGAACCCGAGCTTCACCAGCGCGTCGTGCGCCATCGCGATGCACTCGGCGTCCGCGAGCAGCGACGTGGTACCGACGATGTCCCCGTCGCACTGGTAGAATTCGCGGAAGCGGCCCTTCTGCGGCCGGTCCGCGCGCCACACGGGCGCGACCTGGTAGCGCTTGAACGGCAGCGGGATGCCCTGGTTCATCGCGATCACCCGGGCCAGCGGCACGGTCAGGTCGTAGCGCAGCGCGAGATCCGCCTTCCCTTCGCGGCCGCCTTCGCCCCGCTCGAGGATCTTGAAGATGAGCCTGTCCCCCTCCTCGCCGTACTTGCCCATCAGCGTCTCGACGCGCTCCATCGCGGGCGTGTCCAGCGGCTCAAAGCCGTAGCTCGCGTAGACCTCCCGGATCGCCTGGATGACCGCGAGGCGGCGGCGCATCTGCGCGGGCAGGAAGTCCCGGGTGCCCTTGGCGGCAAAAACGGGCATTTATTCCCCCGTCCCGAACACCTTGCCGAGCACGACGCGGTCGCCCGCGACGGCGGTGCGCTGCATGTAGAACAGCAAGCCCCGCTCGCCGCCGAGCTCCTCGCCGCCACCGGCGCGGCCGGGCCCGCCGTGCACCATCGACGGCAGCACCATGCCCGGCGGCGTCGCCATGTCCGCGACCTTCGAGCCGCACACCAACATGCGCCCGAGCCACGGCGCGGCGCCTGCGACCACGTCGCCGATCCACGCGCGGTCGTCCGAGTAGAAGCTCGACACCAGGCTGCCCTGGCCGCGCCCGATGTCCGCTGCAGCGCCGGCCGCCGAGCCGTCGTAGGGCACCAGGCTCACGCACGGGCCGAACACCTCGAGGTCGTGCGTGCTCGCGTTGGCGCCCGCGATCACGGTGGGGCGCACGTAGTAGCCCTTGCCGGCGGGGGCGTTCTTGCCGTCGATCGCCTCGGCGCCGCCGACCACCACGCGGTTGCCCTGCGCGAGCGCGGCGATGCCGGAGCGCGCGTCCCGCAGCTGGTTCGCGGTAGAGACGGGGCCCATCGTCACGCCATCGGTGCGGGGATCGCCGACGACCACGCCGGAGAGCGCGTCCACGAGTGACTCCTCGAAGTCCGCCAGCTTGTCACTGGGGACGAAGACGCGCCGGACCGCGGTGCACTTCTGCCCGGTCTTCTGCGTCATGTCCTGGACGACGTTCCGGAGCAGGGTGGACCACACCTCGCTGCCTACGCCGACGTCCGGGCCGCACACCGCCGCGTTGAGCGAGTCGGCCTCGACCGTGACGCGCACGCCGCGCTCGGCGAACCCCGCGGTGCCGCGGAGCGCAGCGCCCGTGGTGTTCGAGCCGGTGAACGCGAGGTGATCCTGGGGCTGCAGCCGGGACAGCAGGTCGCCGGTGGAGCCGCACACCAGCGAGAGCGCGCCGGCCGGCAGACAGCCGCTCTCGACGAGCAGCTGCACCGAGCGGTACGTGACGAGCGCCGTGGCGGTGGCCGGCTTCGTGATCACCGGCACCCCGGCGAGGAAGCTGACCGCGACCTTCTCGTAGGTGCCCCAGGCCGGGAAGTTGAACGCGTTGACGTGCACCGCCACGCCGGGACGCGTAGTGTAGATGTGCTGGCCCACAAAGCGGGGGTTGCGGGCGAGCTGGATGAAGTCGCCGTCAAGCAAGAACTTGCGGTCGCCGAGGCGGCCGGCGAGCTGCTCGGCGGTCACGGCGTAGGCGGACAGGGTGCCGATGGCGCCGTCCACGTCGAACTTGGCGTCGCCGCGGGTGTTGCCGCCGTTGACCTGCGCGAGGTCCAACAGCTCCTCGCGGGCCTGGTGCAGCACCTTGGCCATCGCCTTCAACAGCGTGGCGCGCTCGCCGAACGTGAGCGCGCGCAGCGCCGCGCCGGACTGCCGCGCGAAGTCGAGGGCCGCGCCGAAGTCCACGCCTTCGCTCGACGCCTCGGCGACGGGCTCCTCGTTGGACGGGTTCACCAGCACGGCGGGTCGTCCTGCACCCGCGAACCAGCGGCCGGACACGTAGCTCTCGAGGCGGATCATCAGGGCTCCAGGAAAGGGCGGTGGGCTTAACGCATGGCCCCGGTCCGCACGCGCGTGTCTGAGCGCCGGCCGGCCCCCCGCCCGCTCAAAATGCTCGGCCGAGCTCCACCTTCAACGCGGCGCCGGTCACTACGGGCGCCTGGAACTCCACCTCCGTGTGCCAGTCTCCGAACGCGTGCGTCCACTTCACGTCCGCAGCAAGCAACACCCCCTTGCCGAACCGCAGCCGGTCGTTCGGCCCCGCGGCGAAGCTCGCCCCGCCCTCGGTGAACAGGGCCGTCGTGTAAATCGCCGAGCGCCCCCCTCTGCGTCCGCCCGATCGCGACACGGACGCCGCCGCGCCCCGCGGACGCGACGCGCTGCCGGTGTGATACCCGGTGTCAGTGGCAGAGCCCTACGCCGACGGACCCCGGATCGAAGTTTCGGTGCTGCCCGACAACTCCCCGTACGCCGCCGCGGTGCGCGTCGCAGCCAGGGCCGCCGGCGCGTCGTTCTCCCGCGCCGACATCGCGACCCCGAACGACATCGCCACGCGCGTGCTCGTGGTCGACCTCACCCGGGTGCTCGCCGCCAATCGGCTCGGGCCCCGCGTCATCGCGATCTCCACCGAGCGGCAGCTCGACAGCTACGACGTGATCCACCCCGACGAGGTGGAGCACCGGCTCGCGCGGGCGCTGAAGAACCTGATCGAGACCGAGACCCTGCGCTCGCGCATCGAGCACGAGCACATCACGATCAACGTGCTGAACCAGATCGGGTACGCGCTCTCGGCGATCACCGACAGGCACCAGCTGTTGGACGAGGTGTTGACGCACTCGCGGCGCCTGCTGTCGGCCGACGGCGGCACGATCTACTTGGTCGAAGGCAAGTCGCTGCGCTTCGCGGCGTCGCAGAACGACACCATCCCGTTCTTCGCGACCCGGGGGGTGCTGCCGATCGACGACACGAGCCTCGCGGGCTTCGTCGCGAACCGCGGCATGCCGCTCAACATCCCAGACGTTCGCGCGCTCCCCCCCAACGTCGCGTACAAGCCCAACCTCTCGTTCGACGAGCAGACCGGGTACCAGACGCGCGCGATGATGCTCGTGCCGATGCACGACCGGAACGGGCAGGTCATCGGCGTGCTCGGCATGGTGAACCGCAAGCCGGTCCCAGGCGTCGCGCTCGCCAACTTCGACCGCGTGATGCCGTTCTCGGAGCGGGACGTCGGGCTCGCCCGCTCCATCGCGAGCCAGGCGGCCGTCGCGCTCGAGAACTGGCGGCTGTACCGGGACATCCAGAGCTTGTTCCAGAGCTTCGTCGAGGCGTCGGTGAGCGCGATCGAGGCGCGGGACCCGACCACCGGCGGTCACAGCTGGCGGGTCGCGGAGCTCACCACCTTGCTCGCGCGCGAGGTCGGGGACTCGGAGGAGGCCGCGTTCGTCAACGTCCACTTCTCCCCGCCCCAGCTCACGGAGCTGCACTTCGCGGCGATGCTGCACGATTTTGGCAAGGTTGGGGTGCGCGAGGAGGTGCTGCTCAAGGCGTCCAGGCTCTACCCCTACGAAATGACCGAGGTGGAGCTGCGTTTTCGGCTCGCCGCGCTGGAGGCCGTGCTCGAGAGCCTGCGGTCCGAGCTCTCCGAAGCCGAGCTGTCGGGGCGGCTGGCCGAGATCGATGACGACCTCTCGTTCATCCAGGCGATGAGCCGCGCCGGTCAGCGGGAAGACCACGAGATCGAGCGGATCAAGCAGGTCGGCACGCGCTGGCACCTGCAGAACCTCGGGGAGCGGGCGCTCACGCCGCGCCACGTCTCTAGGCTCTGCGTCCCCTACGGCACGCTGGACCCGGCCGAGCGGCTGGAGATCGAGCGCCACGTCGAGCACACCTGGCACTTCTTGAAGAAGATCCCGTGGACGCGGGACCTGAAAGCGATCCCAGATCTCGCGTACGCGCACCACGAGAAGCTGGACGGGACCGGGTACCCCCGCCGGCTGCGCGGGGACGACATCCCGTGGGGCGCCCGCTTGATGACCATCGCCGACATCTACGACGCGCTCACGGCGTCCGACCGCCCGTACAAGGGCACCATGTCGCCGGAGGAGGCCGTCAGCGTGCTGAAGGACGAGGCCGCGCGGGGGCGGATCGAGCTGCCGGTGGTCGAGCTGCTCGAGGGACGCAGGCTCTGGCGTAGGCTCAAGGGCAGGGTGATGGGGTGATCCCTTGGTGGATCGCGCTCGCCGGCGTGCAGCAGGCCTTCGCGGGCGCCACGGGCGCGGAGGACCCCGTCATCAACGCGCAGTCGCTGCGCCCGAGCCTCGACAGCGAGCGCTGGCTCGCGACCGACGACAGCCACCTCGGCGCGCCCGGGTTCTCGTTCCGCGTCCCGCTGTCCTACACCGACGATCCGCTCTACTACAGCTTCGAGGACGGCCAGGACGTCGGGCTCGTCAGCGCGGTGCTGCAGGTGGACGTGATGCCGAGCGTGCAGCTCTGGCGCGTCCGGCTCGGCCTCGACCTGCCGTTCTTCGCGCTGGTGAACACCCGCGACTACACCGGGCCCAGCTGGGGCGATTTTCGTGGCGATGCCCGCGTGGTGGTGCTCGACGGGCGGGCTGCGCCGCTCGGCCTCGCGGTAGACGGCGGGGTGGGCCTGCCGACGGGCCTCACGACGATGCTCCGCGCCGAACAGGTGACCTGGGACGCCGCCATGGTGCTCGACAAGGACCTCGGCAAGAGCCGGGTGGGCGTGAACGTCGGCGTGCGTGGCGGGCCAGACCGACACCTCGAGAACGTGCACCTGGACAACGCGCTCACGCTCAAGCTCGCGTACGCGTACGCGGTTCGACCGGGGCTGGGGGTGAGCGTCGAGGCGCTCGGGCTCCTCCCGCTGACCGAGACAGCGCTCTCGCCGGGGTCGGTGGCGGCCGAGTGGCTCGCGGGGGGCTGGGCGCGGAGGGACAACATCGTGGTCCGTGTCGGCGCGGGCACCGGGATCGCCCACGGCGTCGGCGTCCCGGACGCGCGCGTCATCGTCGCGGTGGGGTTCGAGCCCCCGCCAGGGCCGCGGGACACGGACGGCGACGGGATCCCGAACCGGCAAGACAGCTGTCCGAGGGATCCCGAAGATCACGACGGCGTCGATGACGAGGACGGCTGCGCGGAGGGCGGACCGGCGCCGGGACATGACGGCGCTTGACACGGCTCGAACCCCGTGGCTCACTCTCCAACACTGGGAGCCCCTGATGCGCACCTTCGCGCTGCCTTGCCTTTGCCTCCACCTCTTTGCGTGCTCGAGCGCCCCGGCGACCGTGTCCGAGCCTTGCGTGCAGCTGCTCGAGTGCATCGCGACGGTCGCGGCCGACAGCAGCGCGACGGCGAACACCACGTACGGCGGCGACTCCACGTGCTGGGAGACCGCCGAGGGTGCCGAGGCCTGCACCGCCGAGTGTGAAGACGCGCTCTCGCTGTACCACGCAGACCACCCGACTCAGCCGGCGTGTGACGACGGGGTCGAGACGGGGAGCAACATCCTGTTCCCCTCCGGCGCTCGCTTCGTCTTCCTGAACGAGGTGAACAACGCGCAGTGCGACCCGGAGATCGGGGTCTCCCAGGTCGAGGTGTTCCTCGAGTCGGACGTGACGGCGACGTTCGAGTGGTCCGGGGAGCTGCACGGGGCGGAGGGGGACACGGGGTTCCAGTCCGACTACGCGTCCAGCTGCACGTTGAACGACACCGACTGGGAGTGCGAGCAGGACCCGACCACCGTGAATGTCGGCGACTTCGTCGTCGGCCGCTTCGACCTGCACGGCACGTTCTCCGCGACGGGCGAGACCAGCACCGCGGTGCTCGGCTACGACATCTCCGGCACGTCCGGCGCCTGCAACCAGACGCAGAGCATGAGCGGCTCGCAGCCCTAGCCCAGCCGGCCGGGTCAGATCCCGATCTGCGAGACCGAGAAGATGTCGGGGTCGGCCTCGAGCTTCGACAGGGCGTCTGCCGTGAGCGACCCGACGATGCCGATGCGCGCGCACGCGGCGTGACCGCCGGAGAACACGATGTTCTGCATGTCCTCGATGTTGATGTCCGCCTCGCGGAGCGTGCCGAACACGCGCGCTAGCACGCCAACCCGGTCCGCATGGCGCACCACGAGCTGGTGGTCCGCGGGCGTACGCGTCGCCAGGTTCACGCAGTTGGGGATCGTGGACCCGTCGCGGTAGGCCTGGACGATGCGCAGCACCTCGTACCCGACGGCCTCCTCCGCCTCGTCGGTCGACGCCCCGACGTGGTGTGTGCCGTAGACGTTCGGGTGGTCGGCCAGCGCGTGTTGGTAGCTCGCTTGGCCAGCGGACGGCTCGTCGGGGAACACGTCCAACCCGCACCGGATCTGCTTTTCGTTCACCGCGCGCAGCAGCGCGTCGTTGTCCACGACCTCCGCGCGCGAGGTGTTCAAGAAGTACGCCCCGGGCTTCATCGCGGCGAACACCGACTCACCGATGCGTCCGCGGGTCTCCTTCGCCAGCGCGACGTGGACGCTTACGACGTCGGCATCGCGCACGGCGGCCTCCGGCGACGCGGCCTTCGTGACGCCGAGCGCGGCGGCGTCCGCGTCCGAGAGGCTCCGCCCCCACGCGACGATGTTCATGTCGAACGCCTGTGCCCGCCGGATCACCTCTTTGCCGATCTGGCCACACCCCAGGAGCGCGAGCGTGCGCCCCCGCAGCCCCCGCGCGACCCCGAAGCGCTTCTTGTCCCACTGGTGCGCGCGCAGCGACGCGACGTTGTCCGCGATGCGCCGGTCCAGGTTGACCATGTGCCCGATGGTGAGCTCGGCGACCGCAGCGGCGTTCTTTCCCGGGCAGTTCGCGACGTATACACCGCGTTTTGAGCAAGTTCCGAGGTCGATGGTGTTCACCCCCGCGCCCGCGCGGATGACGAGCGCGAGCGACCCGCCGGCCTCGACCTGCGCGGCCTCCACCTTCGTGGATCGCACGATCACGATGTCCGGGTCTACCTCCATGATCCGCGCGCTCAAGCTCTCGCCCTCGGCCTTCGCGTCTACCGTGACGATGGCTCCGAGGTCTTGAAGGCGGCCAGGGACGAACGGGGCGAGCTTGTCGGCGACGAGTATGCGCATGGGGTCTCCAGCAGGGGAGTATAAGCCACCTCCTCGTCAGGCCGGGGCCCGCGGATATAAGGCCGCATGTCTCTCTCCGACCTGTCCGACCGTGGTCCGCTCCGCCCCTTGCTCCAGGCGCTCGGGGGAGGGCTACGGCCCGGCGAAGTCGGCGTAGTCCGCGCGAGCGCGGGCTCTGGCAAGACCGCGTTGGTCCTCCAATTTGCGCTGGACCGACTGCTCCGCGGCGAGGCGGTGCTGCACATCGCCGGCACGGGCAGCAGCGAGCAGGTGCGCGACGGCTACGAGTCCTTGCTCGACGGGCTCGGTCGGCCGCTCCGGCCCGCTGAGCGCGGCGAAGCCCGGCTATTCATCGAACGACACCGCATCATTCACGCCACGCGCGGGGTGATGCCCGACGCCGTCCGTGTGCAACGGGTGCTCGACCAGCTCGCCGACGTCGTCGAGTTTCGCCCGGTGCTCGTCGTCGTCGACGGCTGGGAGCCCGACGAGGCCGGCTTCGCCGTGCTGAGCGAGCTCGCAAAGACCCGGGGGCTCGCCGTGTGGTGCGCCGGGACGCCCGTCGTGGACGAGACCGTCGGCGATGTCGTGCTGGAGCTCGTGCCCGAGCGCTCGCACGTGATGCTGCTGACGCGGCGCCTGCGCGGGGGCGTGGTGCCGCCGCCGATGCGCCTGGACGCCGCCACGTTCACCGCGCGCTCGGTGGACGCTACGAACCAAAAGCCGACGTCCGCGGCGGAGGTCACCCTGTACTCGGGGGGGCTCGCCGGGGCCGAGGCGGCGTTCGGGGAGGCCGCCGAGCGCCACGGCGCCCGCGAGGTGAACTACACGTTCACCGGCCACGTCCAGGCCCGCACCCGCGGCGCGAACCCGCTCACCGAGCAAGAGCTGCAGGCCGGCGATGTCTCGCTCGCCTACGTGTCCCGGCGGTTGCGGCGCGACTACGCCGAGGGGTCGCAGATCCGGCGCGTGCTGCAGAGCCTGTGGCACCAGGTCAGCAACGCGCAGGTGGTCTACGTGATCGGCGCGATCCAGGAGGATGGCACCGTCACGGGCGGCACCGGCTGGAGCGTCGAGCTCGCGCGGATGTGGAGCAAGCGCTTGTGGGTGTTCGACCAGGACAAGGACACGTGGTTCCGGTGGAACGGCGAGGACTGGGTGGAGGGCGTACCCGTGCTCGACGCGACTGCGATCTGCGGGACGGGCACGCGGTACCTGTCCGACAGCGGGCGCGCAGCGATCGAGGGGCTGTTCGCGCGGAGCTTCTAAAGGGCGCGCCGGACAACTTTCGCGGCAGGACCTAAGCTTACGTGCTGGCGCCGACGAGCGACCACACGCCGTAGGTGAGCACCGCGACGCCGGCCAGCGCCCACATCGCGTGGCGCTGCCCGCGGCGGCGCTGCTGGCGCACGACCTCGGCGTCGTCGCGGTCCGAGAGCAGCAAGTTCTCGGGGCTGACCACCCAGGCTTCGCCCTCGCGGGCAAAGTTGCCGATCGCGGTGATCACGTCCTCGGGCTCAATCGTCTCTTCCTTCCACCGCAAGAACGGGGTGGTGGGCTCGATCGCCGGGTCCCCGAGGCGCGCCTTGAGCGCGTCCCACTCCGGGCTCGGCACGCTGATGACGCCGTTGCCGACGCGTGTAGACCGGGCGAGCACGAGCTCGGCCTTCCCAGCGTCCACCTGCACGTCGCCCGTGCCGTCCCCGAGGCCGAACGACACCATCTCCCGGGTGTCGTACACGACCTCCCAGGTGGACCGGCGCTGCTGCTCGACCAACAGGCGCCAGCCGAGGCACGCGCGCTGCGAGATCGGGGCCTTGAAGCCCGACGCGCCGTGCACCGTGCCGCGCACTTCGTGCAGCCCGTCCGTGAGCTCCGCCATCGGCGTGGAGCCGATCTCCGCGAGCAGCTTGGCGTCCTGGAACGCGCGGACGCTGAACCAACCGGAGATCCCTGTCATCAGGGACCCGGCCGCGAGGCTCACCAGTGTCGTCACATCAAGCACAGCTACACGTCGCGATAACGGATTTGGTGCTTCTTCAACAGGCGTGTAATGGACTTTCTGTCCATCCCCGCCACTCGGGCCGCGCGCGACACGTTGCCGTCGTGCTGCTCGATCAGGTCCTCCAGGTATTGCTTCTCGAACGCCTCGATGATCTGGTCCTTCGCGTCCTTCAGCGGCATCTGGTTGGAGACGGTCACGGGCAACGACGAGCCGGGCGGCGCTGGCTTGGCGCGCCGGAGCGAGTCGGGCAGCGCGCGGAGCGAGATCGTCGGTCCGTCGCAGAACGGGACGGCGCGCTCGATCACGTTGTTCAGCTCACGGACGTTCCCGGGCCAGTGGTAGGCGCGGAACAGCGCCTCGACGTCCGGATCGAGCCCCCGCACGCCTTGTCCGCCGCTGTCCGCCCGCTTGAGCAGGTGATCGACGAGCAGCGAGAGGTCATCCCGGCGCTCCCGCAACGGCGGCAGGCGCAGCTCGACGACGGCGATGCGGTAGTACAGGTCCTCGCGGAAGCGCCCGGCCTCCACCTCGCCCGCGAGGTCGCGGTTCGTGGCCGCGATCACGCGCACGTCCACGTGGCGCGCCTTCGACGACCCGATGCGGCGCACCTCGCGCTGCTCGAGCGCACGCAGGAGCTTCGGCTGCAGCTCGAGCGGCAGCTCGCCGACCTCGTCGATGAACAACGTGCCGCCGTCCGCGGCCTCGAACAGCCCCTCGCGTGACGCGATCGCGCCGGTGAACGCGCCGCGCTCGTGACCAAACAGCTCGGCCTCGACCAGGCCCTCGGGCGCCGCGCCGCAGTCGAACACGATGATGGGCTTGTTCGCGCGCTTCGACCGCTTGTGCAACGCGCGGCTGACGAGCTCCTTGCCGGTACCCGTCTCGCCCGTCACCAGCACGGTCAGGTCCGTCGGCGCGATGCGCTCGAGGACACCGAACACCTCGCGCATCGCCAACCCGTTGCCGACGAGGCCCTCGAAGCGGTTGGCGGTGCTCGGCACGACGTCGATCACCTCGTCGTCGGGGCGGAACGCGATCTCGGTCTTCCCCACGCGGAAGCGGGTCTCCGGGGTCAGGTACACCTCGCGCACGCGGACCGGGCCGACGAACGTGCCGTTGGTGCTGCCGAGATCCCGCAAGATGGTGCCGTCCCGGCCGCGGACGATCTCCGCGTGCACGCGCGACACGGTGGAGTCGCTCAGCACGACGTCGCAGTCAGGGCGCGCGCCGATGCGGATCACGTCGCGGTCGACCAGCCAGCTCTGGGCGAGGTTCTCGCCCTCGGTGCACGTGAGCCGTGCCCGGCGGATGTGGATTTGCCGAGCGGCGCCGCCCGAGATGGTGCTGGTGATATCGGACATGAGGGGCGGCAAGCATACAGCACCCGGGGCGCCAATGCCGACGCCCGGCACACCTCGCCACTTTGTGTGCGCCCCGCTTGGCACGCGGCTTGCTCACCGGCCGCGCCATGAGCGGACGTTCGTCACCCACCCCTTTTGTCGCGTTGGGCGTGCTCGCGGGGGTCTGGGTAGCCCCGGTGTGCGCGACCCCAGCGACCTGGCTCACGTTGGCCGCGGCGGCGGCCCTGCTGCTCGCATTGGCTGCCCGGCGGACGGCACCGGCCGCCTTGCTCGCGGCGGGGGTGTGCCTCGGGCTCTCGTTCGCGGCGCGGATCGACCCGGCGCTGCCCGGGCTCCCCGACCGCGTGCGCGGCACGGTGGTCGGCCCCGCGATCGGGTCGGAGGCCGACGTGCTGGTGAGCGCCACCGCGCGGGACGGGGGCCCTTGGAGCGCGGCCGCGGGCAGACTGCGGGTCCGCTTTCCGGGGGCGGCGCCTCGCCCTGGAACGAGCTTCGTAGCAGGCGGCTCGAGCCACCGGTTCCCCCGCCACGCGCCGCCGGGGGAGCCGACGGGCCG
Source organism: Bifidobacterium breve (assembly GCA_943328795.2). Lineage (GTDB taxonomy): Bacteria > Myxococcota_A > UBA796 > UBA796 > SXON01 > CAIUMM01. The sequence goes on along the minus strand of CALQBK020000009.1, from coordinate 8,621 downwards.
GTGGGCGCACGCGCGCGCCCACGTCGAGGCCGTGCTGGTCGCGAAGGACGCCGTGGTGGAGGGCCCGGACCCGGGGCGTTCCCCGGCGTCGCGCCTCGTCCACGGGGGGCTGCTCGCGGCGATGGCGGGCCGGCCTGCGGAGGTGCCGGCCGACGAGAAGCGGCTCCTGCAGCGCACGGGGACGTGGCACCTCGTCGCGGTCTCGGGGATGCAGGTCGCGTTGGTGGCGGCGGCGGCCTGGTGGGTGGTCCGGCTCGTGTCTTGGCCCTTTCCGTGGATCCGGCGGCGGGGCGGCGGCGGCTGGGTCTGCGCGATTGGGGCGATCGCGGCGGCCGGGGTCTTCACCTGGTCGGCCGGGGTGCCCCCCTCCGCGCTCCGGGCCACCGCGATGGTCGCGACCGGCGCGGCCTGCCGGGCGGCGGGGGTGCACCCGGGGCGCTGGGAAGCCCTCTCCGTCGCGCTCTGCGCGACCCTGCTGCTCGACCCCACCGCGGTCGACAACCTCGGCTTCCAGCTCTCCTTCGGAGCGGTCGCAGGCATCTTGGCGTGGTCCACCCGCGTGACGCGCTGGGTCCCGCTGGACGCCCCTCGCCTCGTGCGCGCGCTCGCTACAGGCCTCGGCGGGACGCTTGGCGCCACGCTGGGCACGCTCCCCGTCGTGGCGCTGCACTTCCAGGCGCTCTCGCCGCTGACGGCCGTGACGAACCTGCTCGTCGGCCCACTGCTTGGCGGGTGCGCGACCCCCTGCGCGGTGGCGGGCTTCGCGCTCGCCGAGGCGGCGCCGACCCTGTCGGACCTTGTGCTGACCGTAGCGGACACCGCCGCGGACGTGGCGCTCCAGGTCCTGCGGCCGCTCGACGTCGAGCCGTGGCACCCCGCTGTGAGCGCGACCGGCGCGGTCCTGCTCGCGCTCGCGGCGCTCAACCCCCGGCGCCCGCTGGTGGTCGCGGGGCTCCTGGCCGCCGCCCTGGCGCTGCGGTGGCCGTACCCGCCCGCCGACGGGCGCCTCGTCGTACAGTTCCTCGCCATCGGGCAAGGGGACGCCGCGCTGGTCGACTTCCCCGACGGCCGCGTCTGGGCGATCGACACGGGCCCTTCGCCCACGGCGATGCTCGACGTCCTGCGCCGGCAAGGCGTGCGGCACCTCGACCGCGTCGTGCTCAGCCACCCCCACCCCGACCACTACGGCGGGCTGGAGGCACTCTTGCGAGAGCTCGACGTCGACGAGCTGGACGTGCCCCGCGCCCCACGGCCCGCGGGCGGCGAGAGCGAGCTCGCGTTCGCCCGGCTGCTCGCGCTGGCGCCCGTCGTGCGCTTCGCCCAGGTCGGGGGCCCGGCGCGGGTCCTCCACCCCCTCGCCGGTTGGACGAGCCCCGCGCGGGACCCGGTCAACGACGAGAGCCTCGTGGTCCGCCTCGACTTCGGCGCGCGGCGCTTCCTGTTCACCGGCGACATCGAGCGGGAGGCCGAGGCCGAGCTGCTCGCCCACCACGCCGCCGAGCTGCACGCCGACGTGCTGAAGGTCCCGCACCACGGGAGCCGAACCAGCTCCTCGTGGCCGTTCGTCACCGCGGTGAACCCCTCGGTTGCGGTGATCTCGTGCGGAGAGGAGAACCGCTTTCACCACCCGAACGCCGAGACCCTCGCTCACCTGCGCGGCCGGCAGGTGTACCGCACCGACCGCGATGGCACCGTGCTCGTCTCGACAGACGGGCACGATCTCCACGTCGACCTCCCCGACGCCGGGGGTCCACCGATCGACGTGGCGGCGGGCCCGGCGCCTCCGCCCCGGGCGTCCGCGGGCGATCGTCTTGCGGAGATCCTGCTGGATCCGTAGTCGAACCGTGACCCGGCCGGCCACCTTTCCGGCCGGATCGGCTACCCTGCTCCCGTGCGCGTCCTCGCTATCAACCCGACCATCGACAAGGACCTCGAGCTGTACCACCTCGGCACGGCGGGGATCGCCACGTTCGTGAACCACGTCGGGCGGCACTCGGCCCAGGTGTGCGACTTCACGTTCTTCTGGGACGACTGGGAGGGGTACCTGCGCGGCAGGCTCCAGCGGCAACGTCCCCACGTCGTCGCGATCTCGACGGTGACGCCCCGGATGCCGTCGGTGCTGAAGATCGCGCGGGCGGTCCGCGCGTTCGACCCGTCGATCCGCATCGTGCTCGGCGGGCACCACGCGTCGCTCGACACCAAGGGCACGATCGCCCGCGACGAGGTCGACTACGCCGTCGTTGGCGAAGGCGAGCACGTGTTCCACGCGCTCGTGGACGCGCTCGAGGACTGCGAGGGGCGGGCGTCGGACCTGCCGGCGCGGCTCCGCGCGATCCCCTCGCTGGCGTGGATGGAGGAGGGCCAGCCGGTCGAGACCGCGCTCGGACCGTTGCCCCGCGGGGCCGTGCTGAACGACCTGCCACCGAACGACTGGCGGCTCTGGGAGCAGCACGAGCGGATGATCTACCACGCCGGCTACGTGCCGATCATCGGCGTGCGCGGGTGCCCGTACCAGTGCTCGTTCTGCTCGTCGCCGGTGTTGGCGAAGCGGCTGGAGTCCGCCGGCCCGTTCGTTCGGAAGCGGTCCGCGCGCATGGTCGCGGAGGAATGCGCGGTGCACTGGGAGCGTCACCGGCACCAGGGCCTGCGGTACATGAACTTCTACGACCAGAACTTCCTGATGCACAAGTCTTGGCTCGAGGAGTTCTGCACCGCGTACCGCGAGCTCGGGCTGCACACGAAGCTGCCGTTCTCGGTCTACTCGCGTGTCGACCACCTGACGCCCGACCGGATCGAGCTCGCGAAGTCCGCGGGCTGCGTGCAGCTGCGGCTCGGGATCGAGTCGGGCGACCCGTTCGTGCGGAACAGCTTGCTGAACAAGGAGCTCGACCAGGCCACGCTCTCCGACAAGCTCGACATGGTGAAGAAGAGCGGGATCAAGACGCTCGGGTACTTCCTGATCGGCACGCCCGGCGAGACCCCGCTGCAGGCCCGGGCCACCTGGGAGTTCGCCCGCACGTCCGGCCTCGACCGCGCGGCGTTCTTCTTCTTCACGCCGCTCTGGAACCTCGAGGTGATGAAAGAGTCCGGCGTAGACGTCAACTACCTGGAGCGCGACGAGTCCGCGACGTTCTACCAGGGCCAGGTGACCGACGAGGTCTCCGGCCTCGGGAAAGCGCGGCTCAAGGCGCTGTTCTTCCGCGCGAACGGGTACTACCTGGCCCGCACGCTGGGCCGACAGGTGCGCGCGCAGGGCCCCGGGTGGGTGGCCGGGCTGCCCGGCTACTGGCGCGAGGCCAGGAAGGACGGGATGGATCTCAAGCTGACCCTGTCGCAGTACGTGTATTACCACGGGGATAGTTACCGGATCTGATACCGACCTTCGTCGACTGGGCTGGCCCCGGGCAGGTCCGGCCCGGGTAGCCAGGGCCCCGGTCGCGGGGTAGACGCCGCGCAATCCGAGGCTCCCCATGCGTCCCCTGTACAACAGCATCCTGGAATGTGTCGGCGACACGCCCAACGTTCGCGTCAACCGCATCATGGCTGGCCTGCCTGGGGACCTGTACGCGAAGATCGAGTACCTGAACCCCGCGAACTCGGTCAAGGACCGCATCGCGATGGAGATCATCGACGACCTGGAGAAGAGCGGCAAGCTCAAGCCGGGCGGCACGATCATCGAGGCCACGAGCGGCAACACCGGCGCCGGCTTGGCGATGGTCGCCGCGGTTCGCGGGTACAAGACCATCTTCGTCATGGCGGACAAGCAGTCCGAAGAGAAGCGCGCCGCGCTCCGCGCGTATGGCGCGCGCGTGGTGGTCTGCCCCACCGACGTCGAGCCGGAGGACCCGAACTCGTACTACTCGACCGCAAAACGGCTCGTCGCCGAGACGCCGAACTCCGCGTACTCGAACCAGTACCACAACCCCGCGAACCCGCGCGCCCACTACAAGAGCACGGGCCCGGAGATCTGGGAGCAGTTCGACCACAAGATCGACGTGTTCATCTGTGCGCTGGGCACGGGGGGCACGGTGTCGGGCACGGCCAAGTTCCTCAAGGAGAAGAACCCGAAGATCCGCGTCGTCGGCGTGGACCCTGTCGGCTCGCTCTACTTCGACTACTTCCACACCGGCCAGCTCACGACGCCGTACAACTACAAGGTCGAGGGGATCGGCGAGGACTTCTTGCCTTCCACCATGGACTTTGCGTTCGTGGACGACGTGGTGCGCGTGAACGACAAGGAGTGCTTCGTGATGACCCGCCGCCTCGTGCGCGAGGAGGGCATCTTCGGGGGCTCGTCGTGCGGCGCCGCGATGGCGGGCGCGCTGAAGTGGTGGAAGCTCAACGGCCAGCCCGGGATGCGCGGCGTCGTGATCATGCCCGACTCCGGCGCGCGGTACCTGTCGAAGGTGTTCAACGACAACTGGATGCGGGAGAACGGCTACCTGGAGCCCGAGATGGGGCTCGGCTCCGTCGGCGACCTGATCGAGCACAAGGGCTCGCGCTCGATCGTGTCGGTGAGCCCGGAGCAGAAGGTCACCGAGGTAATCGGCGTGCTGAAGCTCAACGGGATCTCCCAGGTCCCGGTCATGGAGGGCGACAAGGTCCTGGGGCTCCTGTCCGAGAGCCGCCTGCTCGAGCGCGCGCTTGCTGGCGCCCGCGCGGACTCGCCGGTGCGTGACATGGTCGAGTCGAACTACTGCACCGTGGACGCTGCGACGGACATCACCGTGCTCACCGAGCTGTTCAAGCGCTCGAAGGCGGCGGTCATCATCGAGGCCGGAAAGGCCGTCGACATCATCACGCGCATCGACCTCATCGACTACATCGCCAAGGTGACCGGCGCGATGCAGCGGGGGCAGTGATGGACACCAAGGCCGGGTTCGACACCCTCGCAGTGCACGCCGGGCAGACGCCCGACCCGGCGACCGGGGCCGTGATGGTCCCGATCTACCAGGTGTCCACGTACGCGCAGGACGGCGTCGGCAACCACAAGGGCTACGACTACTCCCGGTCGGACAACCCCACGCGCACGCCGCTTCAGCACTGCCTGGCAGCGCTCGAAGGCGCCAATCACGCGCTGGTGTACGCGTCCGGCCTCGCGGCGACCGACAACCTGGTCCGCACGATCGTGCGCCCCGGGGACCACGTTGTCTGCGGCGACGACGTGTACGGCGGCAGCTACCGGCTGTTCGACAAGGTCATCCGGCACTGGGGCGTCACGTTCAGCTACGCCGACTTCTCGACCTGCGACCTCGAGAAGGCCATCCCCGAGGGCACCCGGCTGGTCTGGCTCGAGACGCCGACCAACCCGCTGCTCAAGGTGAGCGACATCGCCGCGGTCTGCGCCCGGGCGAAGGCGGTCGGCGCGCTCGTAGCCGTCGACAACACGTTCGCGACCCCCTACTTCCAGCGCCCGCTCGCGCTGGGGGCCGACTTCGTCGTGCACAGCATGACGAAGTACCTGAACGGCCACAGCGACGTGGTGATGGGCATGGTCGCGCTGAACGACACCGCCACGTACGACAAGCTGAAGTTCCTCCAGAACGCCGCCGGGGCTGTCCCTGGGCCGATGGACTGCTTCCTGGTCCTGCGGGGGCTCAAGACCCTCGGCGTCCGCATGGACCGTCACCAGCAATCCGGCAAGGTGATCGCGCAGTGGCTGTCGACGCACCCGGACGTGGCGCGCGTGTACACCCCGCTGCTGCCGTCGCATCCCAACTACGCGGTCGCCCAGCGCCAGATGTCCGGCTTCGGCGGGATGATCAGCTTCGAGCTCAAGGCCGGCAACGGCCTGTCGTCGCTCGAGCGTGCGCGCCGGTTCGTCGCCGCCACGAAGGTGTTCACGCTGGCCGAGAGCCTGGGCGGGGTCGAGTCGCTGATCGAGGTGCCTGCGCTGATGACGCACGCGAGCATCGAGCCCGCGAAGCGGCGCGAGATCGGCATCGAGGACGGCCTCATCCGGCTCTCGGTGGGGATCGAGAACGTCGAGGACCTGGTGGCCGACCTCGAGGCGGCGTTCCGGGCGTGACCTCGCGGCTGACAGGGTGACGGACGTCTGACGGATGTCCGACAGGGGGTGACGGACGTCCGACAGGGCCGGGGGGCCGGATCCGTCGACGAGCGCGGTGGCGACGGGACCGTAGCCATCCGAGAGGCGTTGCACGGCGCTTGCTCTGGCGGCGGGCACACCCCCGGAGCCCGAATGCCCAACGTCCTCGCGTGGACGGTCGCCGACCACGCCTTCCGCTTCTACCTGTCGTCCCCCACGTTTACGCTCGACTTGCCCGACGGCCGCGCGATCGCGTTGCCCCGCGAGGCCTGGGAGGCGCTGCACCACGCGCTCGGCCGGATGCTCAAGCCCGCCCGCACCGGCCCCGAGAACCGGGGCAAGCCCTGGGACCCGGCGACCGACGAGCGGCTAGCGGCCGACTTCGGGGGCGGGCGAGAGCTCGCCGACATCGCCGCAGACCTCGGGCGGACGCGCGGCGCGGTGCTGTCCCGGCTGGTTCGCCTTGGCCTGGTGGACGAGGCCACGGCGGGGCTCCGGTACCCGGCTCGGCCCGCGGCTACACCCGCTCCCTGAGCGCGAGGAACGGCCGCTCGACGCCGTGGTGGAGCACCAGCGCCGCCGCGGTCGAGAGCGCGCCGAACACCACCGCGAACGGGACGAAGCCCGCGCCGCCCGCCCAGGACCACGCGAGGCCAAGGAACAGCATGTGGACCAAGTACAGCGCGTACGAGAGCCGCCCCGTCGTCCGGGCGAGCCGGGTGCTCAACAGCCGGGACGCGAAGGTCGGGCCCTGGACGCTCGCGTACACCATGGCCCCGAACGCCCAGGCGAGCACCCAGAACAACGGCACGACGCGCACCACCGAGACCGTGTCGAGCAGGAACGGCTGGGCGGCGAGGCCCGCGACCCCGAGCGCGCCGAGCCCAAACAGCGCGTCGCGGGCGCCTCGGCCGAGGGTGTACCCCGCGCGCACCGCCAGGGCGGCGGCGAGCCCAACGGCCATGCCGTCGGTCGCGAGGTGAAACGGGCTGCGGAGCGCCGGGAAGCACGCGGCGTAGGTGGTGATCTCGGGGTGGGCCGCGAGCGTCCACCACCGGCCAAGCGCGGGAAGCGTGGACGCGCACGCGGCGACCCCGACCGCGACGCGCGGGGGCAGCCGCGCCAAGAGCCAAGCGAGCGCGGGCACGAGCAGGTAGAACTTCTCCTCGACGCCGAGCGACCAGAACGCGACGACGATGTTCGAGGGCAAGTAGTCCTGTAGGAACAGCAGGTGGTACCCCAGCGAGAGCCCCAGGCCCTTCGCCGGCGGCGGGAAGAAGGGCAACACCCCGCTCGCGACGAGCAGCAGCACGGCGTAGTACGCGGGCACGATGCGCAAGACACGCCGGAGGAGGTAGCGCCGGAGCCCCTCCCGCCGGTCCACCAGCGCGCGGAGCACGTTCGTCCCGACCAGGTAGCCGGAGAGCACGAAGAACAGGTCGACGCCCATCCACCCGTTCAACACCGGGCGCAGCCACCCCGCGTCGCCCCCGGCGTGGTCGGCGTACTCGCGCGCCGCGTGCCGGAACAGGACGAGGAGAACCGCGATGGCGCGTAGACCGTCGAGCTCCGGCACCGTCGCGGAGCCGACGTGCTGCCCCTCGGTCACCCCCACGCGTCCACGCCGAGCTTCGCGACCAGCCCGAGGCACACGGCGAGGACCACCCAGCGGATCAGCCGGTCCCCGCCCTTGATGGCCGCACGCACGCCCAGGTTGGCCCCGACGAACTGCGCTACGGCCATCGGCAGGGCCACCGCCCACGCGACCTGGCCCTTCCACGCGAACAGCCCGAACGCGGCCAGGTTCGAGGCGAAGTTCACGACCTTGGCGTTGGCCGAGCCGGCCTTCATCGACACGCCCAGCAGCAGCACCTGCCCGATGATCAAGAAGGTGCCGGTGCCGGGCCCGAAGAAGCCGTCGTACGCCCCGATCACGAGCGCGAGGCCGACGGAGATAGCCCACCGCACCGACGGCGTGAACACCCGCTGCGTCGGGTTCAGCGGCGGTCGGAAGGTCATGAACAGCGCGACGGTCACCAGCAACACCATCACGACGGGGCGCAGCGCTTCACTGCTCATGCGCAGCAGCAGCTCGGCCCCCACGAGCGAGCCGAGGAACCCCGCGACGAACCCCGGCAGCGCGCGGTCGCGCTCGACCAACCCCGCGCGCCAGAAGCTCACCAGCGCGGCGCCCGAACCCCACACGGCTTGCCCCTTGTTCGTCCCAAACACCACGTGCACCGGGAGCGGGGTCGCGAGCAGCGCCGGGACCGTGATGAGCCCACCGCCCCCCGCGATCGCGTCGAAGAACCCTGCGACGAACGCCGCGAGCAGCAGCCCGGCGACCGCGAGGGGGCTCAACCCCAGCGCGGCCCACGCCGCGGTCACGCGGCCACCCGGGGGGTGCCAAGCCGGACTTGGCGACCAGCGACGACGGTGACCTCGCGCCCCGCCCGGTGGAAGTCGCCGTCGATCATGTAGACCAGGTCGACGTCTCCGCGCAGCGTGAGCCGAAGCGGCACCTCGTCGACGACCCGCGCCGACGTGAGCGGGCGCGCCATCCACACCCGCG
>CALQBK020000008.1 GCA_943328795.2 Bifidobacterium breve | reverse complement strand
GGCCGAGCGGTTGGCGGAAGCGGCGCGGGTCGAAGCCGCGCGGTTGGCGGAAGCGGCGAGGCTGGCGGAAGCGGCGGAGGCCGAGCAGTTGGCGGAAGCTGCGCGGGTCGAAGCCGAGCGGTTGGCGGAAGAGGCGCGGGTAGAGGCCGAGCGGTTGGCGGAAGCGGCGCGGGTGGCGGAAGAGGCGGAGGCCGCGCGGTTGGCGGAAGAGGCGGAGGCCGAGCGGCTCGCCGAGCAGGCCGAGCGGTTGGCGGAAGTCGAGCGGTTGGCTGCGGAGGCGCAGGCGGAGGCCGAGCGGCTGGCGGAAGCGGCGCGGGTGGAAGCCGTGCAGTTGGCGGAAGCGGCGAGGCTGGCGGAAGCGGCGGAGGCCGAGCGGTTGGCGGAAGCGGCGCGGGTCGAAGCCGCGCGGTTGGCGGAAGCGGCGCGGGTCGAAGCCGCGCGGTTGGCGGAAGAGGCGCGGGTGGAAGCCGTGCAGTTGGCGGAAGCGGCGAGGCTGGCGGAAGCGGCGGAGGCCGAGCGGTTGGCGGAGGAGGCGGAGGCCGAGCGGTTGGCGGAAGCTGCGCGGGTCGAAGCCGAGCGGTTGGCGGAAGAGGCGCGGGTGGAGGCCGAGCGGTTGGCGGAAGTGGCGCGGGTGGCGGAGGAGGCGGAGGCCGAGCGGTTGGCGGAAGCGGCGCAGGTCGAAGCCGAGCGGTTGGCTGCGGAGGCGGAGGCCGCGCGGTTGGCCGAGGAGGCGGAAGCCGCGCGGTTGGCGGGAGAGGCGGAGGCCGAGCGGTTGGCGGAAGCTGCGCGGGTCGAAGCCGCGCGGCTGGCGGAAGCTGCGCGGGTAGAGGCCGCGCGGCTCGCCGCGGAGGCGGAGGCCGAGCGGCTCGAGGGGGAGGCGCTGCTGGTGGAAGCTGCGTGGGCCGAGAGCGCCGACCCCGATCGGGTGGAGGCCGAGTGGGATGAGGAGGAGGCGGAGCAGGTGCAAGGTGAAGAAGCGCCGTGGGCGGAGGCCGAGCGGCGCGCGGAGGAGGCGCGCGTGGACGCCGAGGCGGAGGCAGTTCGCCAAGCGGAAGCGGAGCGGGCAGCGGAGGCGTGGCTGGCGGAAGAGGCGCTCGTGGCGGAGAGGGCGGAGGCCGAGCGGCTTGCTGAGGGGCTCGACCCAGGCCGGGTCGACGCGGAGTGGGTGGACGCCGAAGACGCCGAGGCGGTGCCGGTCGACGACGACTGGGCCCCGGTGGAGGTCCGGCAAGTGGAGGCCGAGTGGGGCGACGCGCGGGAACAGGCGCTGGAGGTGGTTGGCGGCCCGGCGGAGCGCGTGGAGCCGGAGGGGGAGCCAGCCGAGGCGCCCATGCCCGAGGGCGACGAGGACCGGACGGACCCGGGCTTCGCCCACCAGAGCCCCGCCCCTCCGACGCCAACCGCGGACGCCGCGCAGGGCGTCCCCTTTCGACCCCGCGAAGGGCGCCTGCCGCCCCGGCTCGTCGCGCGCCCACCCCCGGTCGCGGATTCGCCTGCAGCCCCGCTGGTGCCGCCGTCTCGTCCGTCGATCGCCGATCGCCTGGAGCGCATGCGCGCAGAGCGGGCCGCCGCGTTCGTCGCCGAGGCTCCCCCGCCGGAGGACGACCGGACCGAGCTGCTCAGCCGCGCAGAGCTGCGACGGCGACGCCTCGAGGAGGAGGAGGCCGACGCCAGCGAGGAGACACGGGTCATCCCACGATCGCCGCGCGCTGGGCCCAACGACGAGCGCGCCCCGGGCGGCGCGAAGAAGTAGCGCCCGCCCGCTACGGGACGGGCGCCCGGATCACCAGTCCTATCGACGGCGCGGGGCCGCTGGGGACGAGCCGCGCTGGTAGTCCGGCCGCCAGCAGGCACGTCGCCATTGGCGGCAGGTCTCGGTCGCCGAGCGGCGTCAGCAGTCGTGCTGGGCCGCTCCAGTTCACTACCAAGGTGGGTTCGCCCGGGACCGCGGCGATCTCCAGCGGCGCCGAGGCGTGGTAGCCCGACACCGAACCGCGCAATCCGGGGACCGATGCCTCGGGGTCGCCAAGGGCGAGCCGCGTGCCGTGGCTGCCCTTCGACAGCCTGGGGTCGCCAGCATCGACGTACGTGACCGCCGGGTCTTGGGGCGAGGCGATCACGAGGGTGGCAGCGAGCGCAGACCCGGGGTTGCGCCACTCCTGCGCGGTGAACGGCGGTGTGTAGAGCACGTCCCCCGGCTGTAGGCTGGACGAGGCTTGCCCCAGCGTCGACCCCGAGCCCCAGGTCTGCACCGCGGTTGGTGCGCCTCGCAGCACGAGGATCGCCTCCTCGCCGGCCCCGAGAGCACGCAGCGGCCACTTGCCCTCGCCGGCCAGCGCGCGGACAACGACGGACACGGCGGGGGTGTCGAGCAAGGGCGCGCCGTGCGCCACCGAGGGTTCGCCCGCCCACGCGTCCAGCAGCGCGACCAGCTCCGTCACCTGGATCGCGTCGTCGCCGGGCTGCGCCCACGTCGCCGCGCGCTCGCGCTCCCCCAGGGTCGGGGCGTGGCTTGCCAGCCAGCCGAGGGCGGTCATCGCGCGCGGGCTACCCTGCGCGGCTGCGACGTAGGCGTGCGTAGAGACGCAGGTGGCGTCCCCCGTGCGGGTGCACAGCCACGCGAGATCCGCGTGGAGGTCGGCGGGCGCCGCTCCCCCGAGGGCTTCGGCAGCCGCCCCGAGCAATCCAGCTGCGTCCGCCGGGTCCATCTTCGAGAAGGGCGTGTCGCCGAGCGCGGCGAGGTCGCCGAGCGAGCCGGCCCGGACCCCGGGCTCGAGGAGCGCGAGGGCGGCCGCCGTGCCCCCCTTCGCGAGGAGCGCCCTGGCCCGCGTGCGCCGAACGTCCGGCCCGAGAACCCCGGAGTCGCGCTCGTTGGGCATGCTCCGTAGGGCGAGGTCAGCGTCTCCGGTGCAGCGCAGCGCGGCCTCCGCCGCCACCCACGCGAGGAACTGGGGAGGCTCCCAGGCGCTCGCACGGTGCAGCTCGGCGACTGCCGCCGCCCCTCCGTCCGAGCACAGGTCGGCGGGCAAGTACGCCTGTCCACAGGGCTCTAGGCCCCGCACGGCGACCGCTGACGGGTCGTCCACCCACGTCGTGAACCCGGGCTCGACGAGCACGGGGACCCAACCGCCCGGGAAAGACGCTGCGGGCTCCCCCGGCCTTGGAAATGCGGTGCAGGCCGCCGAGCCCCGCTCGACGACGGCGGCGTGCGCGCCGAACGCCCTGATGCCCCGCGCGAGCGCGCTGCGGGTCGACATGGTCGCCATGCCCTCGGCCAGCTGAGCGTCCCCGAACGCCAACGGGACGCGAGAGTCGAGGGACACCCGGAGGCGGGAGTCGCCAAAGAACCCCACGGCGGCGCCGGTCCCAAACTCCGTCAGCACGACCCGGTCGGCGCCCGCCGCCAACATTTGGGCTCCGCCGACGGGGTTTCTTCCCACCGCGATGCCGAGCGTTCCCAGCGGGCCCCGCCGCTCCCCGGAGACCCGGGCGGCGCTCCCGAGGAGCAGCAGGCTAGACGCGATCGCCCCCACCCGGAGCGTCGCGCCCCGGCCGAGGAGGGCGTCGGCGCCGTGCAGCGCAAACGGGATGGCGAGGATCGCGGCGAGGGAGACGAAGCGGACCGCGTTCACCGCCAACGCGATCCCAACCAGGGCCAACGCAGCGTCCGCGGTCCGCCGCTGCGCCGGTTGGGCCAGGCCAAGCGCGCCGACCAGCAGCATCAGCCCCCACGCGAAGCCGAACACGCTCTCGGCGGGGTTGAACACCGACCAGGTCAGGCCCTGCAGGTCCCCGACGTGGGACGCGGCGTAGCCCCCGGCGTGTGCGAGGACGTAGGCGGGGAACCCGAGCCCGTAGGCGCCGGTCGCCAACAGCCCCAGGCTTCCAAGCGCGAGGGCCAGGTCGCCTTGGCGGCGAGAGTCGTCCGTCCAACGGGCGTAGTCCAGCGCTTGGAGCGCCACCAGGAACGGCGCGACCACGAAGCTGCCATGCACCTGGACCCACGCCAGCTCCGCAGCCAGCAGCCCGACGCCGACGGGCCACCGACGCCGTCCGTCGGCCTGCCGCCACTCGATGGCGCAGGCGAGCACCAATGCGGCCAACGCCAAGCCCGCGATCTCGGGTCGCAGCCGGGCGCGGGCGAGCACCGCTACGCCCGCGAGGCCCGAGCACAGGACCGCCGCGGCCGTGCCTCGTGTGCGCTCCCGGCTCGCAGCAACCACGACGGCGCCCCCCGCCGCGAAGCAGGCGAGCGTGCCGACCAAGCCAACCGCGTCGAGGCCGAAACGCTCGTAGGTCGCGTAGCAGACGACGTCCCACAGCCACTCTGGCGCGAACGCGCTGCCGGCGTCGATGGCCACGGGCTCAGCGAAGGTGCGAGCGCCGGACGCGAGCACCGCGCGGCCGAGGCTCAAGTGCCAGAAGGGGTCGCTCTCGGCGATGGGGTGCGTGCCGACAAACCCCGTCACGACGCCCAGGATGACCGACCAGGTGAGCAGCAGGCGGCCGTGGATCGAGCGCGGCGAGGACACCCGGGGCCGTATCATCCCGGCAGGCGACGCCCTACACCCACCCCTCGAGCGCGTACTGGTACATCGCGACGATCTCCCGCCCAATCGAGTAGACCTCTCGCGGCTCCCAGATCAACGGCGCAGGTTGCGTCCCGACGACGTCCACCCCCGCGGCCTCGATCGCCAATCGCGTGCGGGCCACGTGGTATTAGCTGGTCACCACCAGCGCCCGCTCCGCGCCGGCGCGGCGCATGATCGCCGCGGTGTGCACCGCGGACTCCCGGGTGTTGGTGCCCTCCCGGTCCACCAGGATCGCCTCCCGTGGCACGCCCTTCGACAGGAGCCAGCTCTGCATGACCTCCGCCTCGTTCAGCCCCTCCTCGCCGGTGGCGCCCGTGACGAGCACGAACCGCACCCACCGCCGATCGTACAGGTCGAGCGCTGCGGTCATCCGCGCCTCGAGCCGCGGGGACAGCGTGCCGTCCGGGTTGACCGTGTTGCCGAGCACCACCGCGACGTCCGCGCTGTGGGCGGGGTGGAGGGGCGCGTCCGCCAGCAGGGCCGCGACGTGCAACGCCACGAGCGCGAGGGCAGCCAGCAATGTCCTACGCGTTGCGTGCATAGGTAAATCCTATCTCAATTCTGCCGATCGTGAGTCGCCCATGCGGTGCCCGGGTAGCGGGTTAGCTCGGGTTTTCCACTCGGATCCGGGCGAGTTCACGCGCGACGGTCTCCGCGGTCCAGGCCAGCTGCGCGTGACTGTGTAGGCTAGACAGGAAGAAGCGAAGGCGCGATGCGTTGTCCGCGACTGCCGGGTACAGGATCGGCTGGACGTTGATCCCCGCCTTCTTGAGCGCGTCGGAGAGCAGGAGCGCGTGGAACGAGTTGCCTACGATCACCGGGATGACCGCGCTCTCTCCGGCCGCGGGGCCGTTGTCCAGGCCGTGCTCCTGGCAGGCGGCGTAGAAGAACGCGGCGTTGTCTTGGAGCTTGGTCACCGTGTGCGGCTCCTGCTCCATCAGCTCCAGCGCGGCGATCGCCGCGGCGGTGTTGGCCGGCGTGAGCCCGGCTGAGAAGATGAACCCCGGCGCCGTGTACTTGAGCAGCTGGATCAGCACCGAGCTGCCCGCGATGTACCCGCCGCACGACGACAGCGTCTTCGAGAGCGTGCCCATCCAGATGTCCACGTCGCGCCCCGGCACCCCGAAGTGCTCCCGCACGCCGAGTCCGCGCTTGCCAACGACCCCGAAGCTGTGGGCCTCGTCCACCATCAGGAACGCCTTGTGCTTCTTCTTCAGCGCGATGTACGCGGGCAGGTCGCAGACGTCGCCGTCCATCGAGTACACGCCCTCGACGATGATGCACACCTTCTCGTAGTGTCCGCGGAGCTGGGTGAGCATCCTCGAGAGCGCGACGTGATCGTCGTGGGGGAACGGGCGCCGGGTCGCGCCCGAGAGCTTCATGCCCTGGAACACCGAGTCGTGGATCAGCTCGTCGTGGAGGATCAGGTCCTTCGGTCCGAACAGGTGCCCGATGGTGGTCACGTTCGTCGCGTGCCCCGCGGTGAACACGAGCGCGGCGTCCACGTCGAGGGCCGATGCGAGGCGGGCCTCCAGCTCGGCGTGGATCGGGCGCTCGCCGCTGGCGACGCGGGACGCGCTGACGCTGGTGCCGTAGCGGTGCACGGCCTCGATGACGCGCTGCTCGACGTAGGGGTGGCCCGAGAACCCGAGGTAGTTGTAGCCGGAGAAGTGGACGAGCTCGCGGCCGCCAATCGTGACCGTGTCGCGCGCACACCCCTCGAGCGTCTTGAAGTAGGGGTTGTCGATCCCCATCATCAGCGCGGCCTGGAGCCGCTGGTCGAGGTCGTCGTACTCGGGGAACTTCGCGAAGTTCCAGAACTTCTCCGGGATCGGCGCGGCCTCGGGCTCCGCGGCCTCGACGCGCCGCAGCTCGGCCTCTACGCCCTCTCCGTACGCGACCACCGCGCCGGTGTCGTCCGTCAGCCAGATGTCGCCGCGGAAGCGGTCGGCGTCGGCGTCCCGGAACGTGCCGTAGACGGCGAGCGTGCCGTCGGCCGAGACCACGCCGGCGCGCAGCTGTTGGACCCAGCGCGCGACGCGGACGGGGAACCCGGCGCGCCCCCTCTTCTGCACGGCCCAGGCGGCGGCCAGCTGGAACGCCGAGTCAACGGCGAGCGGCGAGAGGTCCCAGGAGCGGCCCCAGTCCGCGGCGGAGCCGATCCGGACGCGCCCGCGCACGTGCGCCTCGCCGAGCCCGTCGATCGCGACGACGCCCTGCAGGAGCGGGCCGTGGAACGTGTGGTCCCGGTAGAACGTGGGGATGTCCCACGCAGACGGGCCGTCGGCCGCGGGGGCGGGGACGACGGGCGCTGCCCCGGCCGGGGTGAGCCGCGCCCGCCACGCGACGCGCTCGCCCACCAGGGCAGTGTACGCCCTGCCGTCGAAGCGGTGGCGCAAGGTGACGGGCTTGTCGACGGTGACGCCGTCGAACAGGGTGAGGTCGGTGACCTCGACCGGGCCGAGCAGCGCTGAGCCCATCCGCGCGACGTCGTCGAGGATGACCGCCATCGGCA
This sequence comes from Bifidobacterium breve, assembly GCA_943328795.2. Lineage (GTDB taxonomy): Bacteria > Myxococcota_A > UBA796 > UBA796 > SXON01 > CAIUMM01. Next base: position 50,251 of record CALQBK020000008.1, on the reverse strand, counting down.
CCGTCGGGCGACCGAAGAGCGCGTGGTCGGCGAGCCAACCCATGTCCGGGGACAGCGCCTCGGACACCTCCAGCACCCGCTGGGTCGCGGGCAGGTCGAGGCCGATCACCACGTCGCCGGCGTCCAGCGCGTCCAGGAACGCCTGCGCGCCCCGGTCGCGGTCGACAAACCACACGCCGCTCTCGCGCATCTCGCGCTGCATCGCCTGCGGGATGGTCGCGACCATGTCGCTGCCGTCCCAGGGGCCCCAGGCCTGTACCCCGCCTGCAACGCGGCTCTCTCGAATGATGGCGGACATGGCAGCGTTGGCAGCCGCGTACTCGGTCTGGTACGCGTTTCCAAAGAAGCCCGCGTAGCTTCCGATGGCGGTTACGCGCCTGAGCGTCGGCTGGGCGCGTAGGAGATTTCGCAGCGCGTCGACCTTCACGGCCCACGCGCGGGCCACGACCCCGGGGTCGACGGTCCCGACCGGGCCATCCGCGAGCGTCCCCGCGGCGTGCACGAGCCGAGTGGCGCGAAGATTTTTGACAGCGTCGAGGTCGGCGTCCGCCGCCAGGTCCGCTTGGACGTAGCGCGCCCTCGCGCCCAGCTCGGCGAGCGCGTCGCCCGCGTCCGGCCGTGAGCCGAGCAGGATCACCTCGTCCGCGCCCGCGGCCAGCAACGCCCGCGCGAGCACGCGCCCGAGCCAGCCGGTCCCGCCGGTGAGCAGCACCCGCTCGCCCGCGAGCTGCGCCCAGCCGCCCGCGACCTGCGCGCCACCGGACGCGCCCTCGATCGCCGTCAGCGATGGCACCCGGCGCTCGCCGTGCGGCGCCCCGGGCTCCCCGGCGGCGTAGATCACCTCGGGGTCCCGCTCGGCCAGCGTGGCCTCGTAGCGGGCGTCCGCCAGCGTGCCGCGCACGACTTGGACCTTGTGGCTCGGCCACTCGCGGGCGAGCGACTTCACGAACCCCGCGGTCGCGTCGGCTTCCACCCCCGCGTCGCCGACCCGGACCACCACGTGGCCGGGCTTCAACCCGCGCAGCTCGGCGAGCGCCGGTTGGTCGAGCACGCGTACCGACGCCGCGTCGAACCCGAACCCGGGCCCCGAGAGCGCCGGCGCGGGCGCGGACCCGATCGTGAGCACCTGCATCGGGCGAGACGGGTCAGAGAGCGCGATCGCCTGGTCGCCCGTCGAGTGCTCGACGTGCTGGACGAGGTCGAACACCGTGGGGTTCTTCGCGAACAGCGAACGAGGGATGCCGCCGAACCCGGGGAAGTCCTCGGTCAGCCGGGTCGCGAGCTCGTTCACCATCAAGGAGTCGAACCCGAGGTCGTCCAGGAGTCGCTGCTCGTTCTTCAACGCGTCCGCGGGGAACGCCGAGACCTTCGAGACCACGCGCAGCACGCGCGCGCGGATGTCGTCGTCGGCAGGGGCCGCCTGGACGGCCAGGGCGACCGCAGCGACGGGGGCTTGGACCACGGTCGAGCTGCCGGCCAGCTGCACCGCGTGCGTGGCGGCCTGCACGCCCCAGTACTCCTGGGTGAGCAGCGGCACGGGCGGCAAGGACGCCAGGCCGTGTCCGAACGCGCAGAGGTCCACCGGGTGCCCGTTGGCGGCGCAGAGCGCGAGGACGCGCACCAGGCCGAGGCCGTTGTCGGTCTCCGTGGGGTGGCCCGCCGGCATGTCTGCCGCGACGGACACGATGGCTTGGCCGTCGTCGAGCACGCCCCGGGCGAACGCCGTGAGCGTCGAGCCGCCGGAGAGCTGCACGAAGATCCTCGCACCGTCGCACTGACCGAGGCCGCGAACGTACTCGACCGGGCTGACCGCGTGGTCACGGAAGATGCGTCGAACGGCGTCCGGGGTGGTGGGTCGCTCGGCCGCGATGCAGCTCGCCATGCGGATCGTGGGGGCGTGGAACGCGACGTCTCCGAGGCCGGAGTCGACGTCCGCCTGCACGCTCTCGAGCATCGGCGAGTGGAACGCGTGGGAGACGGGGATCCGGCGGGCCTTGAGCTTCGCGGCCGTGAGCGCGGCGATGGCGGCCTCGACGCCCGCGGTGGGGCCCGAGATCACGTGCTGGCGCGGGTGGTTGCGGTTTGCGATCACCACGCCGGCCGGCAGGTGCGGCGCGATGTCGTCCGCGGCGGCCATGACGGCGGCCATGGCCCCGTGGTCGCCGGGCAACGCGGACATCGCCGCACCCCGTCGGGCCACGAACCGCAGCGTGTCGAGCGGATCTGCGCCCCCGGAGAGCGCCGCCGCGGTGAACTCGCCGAGGGAGTGACCGAGCACGACGGACGGGGCTACGCCGAGGTCGCCGAGTACGCGTGCGACGGCAGCGCCGATCGCGAACATCACGGGCTGGGCGATCGCGGTGTCCGTGAGCGCCTCCTCGGTCGCGCCGGGCCCGTAGAGGTACGAGAGCAGCGGGCGGGGCGTGACCTCGCGGACGGCGTCCTCCATCGTCGCGAGCGTAGCTGCGAACGCCGGGATCGCGAGCCAGTCGCGCAGCAGGCCGACCTTCTGCATGCCCTGGCCCGGGCAGAGGAACGCGACGGGCGCAGGCTCCGCGCAGTCGCCGATGACCGTGTCCCGGTCGACGTTGCCGCGCAGCGACGGGTCCGTGGTGAGCGCCGCGGCGGCCGTGCGGAAGCGCGCGACGAGGTCGTCCAGGCTGCTCGCGACCACCGCGCAGCGAACCGCGCGGGCGCGGCGCCCGAGGTTGAGGGTGTGCACGGCGGCGGCGAACGCGCCGGGCTGGTCGGCGGTGTCGAGCAGGGTAGCGGCCAGCTCGGAGAGGTAGGTGGCGAGCAACGCGGGGGTCTCAGCGCTGACCACCACGAGCTGCGGCATCGACGCCGGGAAGCTCGGGGCAGCGGGCGCGCCGCTGGGGGCTGGCGCGGCGACGGGGCGGGAGCTCGGCTGGATGAGCCGCGTGGGGCCCGTGCGGGCCGGGGGGGCCTCGCGGAGCACGATGTGGCCGTTCGTGCCGCCGAAGCCGAAGCTCGAGACGGTCGCGTGGCGGGGCGTGGAGGACGTCCACGGCGCGGCGGTCCGGTCGAGGCCGAACACGCCGTCCTCGAGCCCGTGATCGGGGTGCGGCTCGGTCCAGTTCGCCACCGGCGGGACGGTCCGGTGGTGCAGCGAGAGCGTCGCCTTGATGAGCCCGGCGATGCCCGCGGCGCTCATCGTGTGGCCGATGTTCGCCTTCGCCGACCCGAGGCGCACCGGCCCAGCCTGCCGGCCCTTCAGCACCGTCCGCAGCGCGGTGAGCTCGGTACGGTCCCCGACCGACGTGCCCGTGCCGTGTGCCTCGACGTACCCGATGTCGTCCGGCCGGACCCCGGCGTCGTCCCACGCGGCGCGCATGACCTCGACCTGGCCCTCGGCCCTGGGCGACATCGGCCCGTCCCCGCGCCCGTCGTTGTTGCAGCTCGACCCGGTGATGACCGCGTAGATCCGGTCATTGTCCGCGACGGCGTCCTCCAGGCGCTTCAGCATCACCATGCCGACGCCTTCGCCCTGGACGAACCCGTCGGCGCGCGCGTCGAACGGGCGGCACGTGCCGGACGCGCTGATGGCCCCGATGCGGGAGAACGCGATCAGGTTCTCGGGCGAGAGGTTCAGGTAGACGCCGCCGGCGACCGCCGTGTCGATCTGCCCGTCCCGCAGCCAGGTGCACGCGTCGTGCAGCGCGACCATCGCGCTCGCGCAGGCTGCGTCGAGCGTGTAGGCGGGGCCGCCGAGATCGAGCTCCTGGGCCACGCACGCCGCCACCATGTTCGCGAGCAGCCCGGCCGCCGAGAACGCGCGGGTAGGCACCACGCGGTTCACCGTCTGCGCGATCGCCGCCAGCGTCGCCGGGTCCTGCGTGCCGGTCCCAAGCTCGCCCGCGGCCATCAGCCCCGCGACCGCCCGGGACACCAGCAGCGTGCGGTACTCGGTGCCCGTGACGCCGATGAACGTCCCTGTGCGCCGCTTGTCCAGCTTTCGCGCAGGCTTTCCGCCCGCCGCGCGCCCGTCTGCGCCGGGGCCGTACCCGGCGTCCACCATTGCGTTCCACGCGGCTTCGAGCGTGATGCGCTGCTGCGGGTCCATGACCTCCAGCCGGCGGGGCGGGATGCCGAACTCCAGCGCGGCGAACTGCCGAACGTCGTCGATGAACGCGCCGTGCGGCGCGTAGTAGCGGTCCGACGCGCGGTGGCTCTCGGAGAAGAACGCGGCGTGGTCCCAGCGGTCGCGCGGCGGCTCACGGAACGCGTTGCGTCCGTCGCGCACGAGCTGCCAGTACCGGGAGACGTTGGGCGCGTCGGGGAATCGGCACGACATGCCGATGATCGCGATTGGGCGGGGTGTGTTCATCGACGTTGGCCGGGCATCAGCCCGCGCGCGACTTCTCGATGAGCGCGATCAGGTCGCCGAAGGTGTTGATGCGGACCATCACCTCGTCGCTGAACTGAGTCTCGAGCTTCTCCTCGAGGTAGCCGACCATCTCCATCGTCGCGACGGAGTCCATGCCGAGCTCGCGGATCTCCTGGGTGGGCGTGACCGACGCGAGCTTCGAGGCCTTGGTCGGGTCAACTTCGAGGATGGCGGCTTTGATGAGATCGATGGCTTGCATTCGGGATCCTTGGCTCGCGGCGCTCTAACAGTCCGCTAAAGAACGACCCATCCGATTTCGGATCGGTGGGCGAAGGAAGGAGGGGTGCAGGCACCCCCCGGGAGGTCACTTGGCGGTGGCGCCGAGGTCCGGGGCCTGCGGGGCGGGCGCCTGGCGGTTGCCGAAGAGGCTGTGGGAGACCCGGCCGATGATGCCGCGGGCGACGTGCCGCGCGACTGTCAGCGTCTCGCCGCTGCTGCCCAGCGTGCGGTCGCCTTGCGCTGCGAGCTCGCCCTTCAGGTACATGTCGCGGGTCTTGCGGCGCTGCAGCTTGCCAGAGCTGGTCTTCGGCAGCTGGCCGGCCTTGAGCGTGACCACCTCGGTGACCTTGAGCGACAGCGCGTCCGAGACGGCGCGCTTCACCCGGTCCTGCAGGTCCGCGCTGGCGTCGGTCTTCACCTCGCACACGACCACGAGCTCCTCGCTCTCCCGCCCGGGGCGGGAGAAGGCCACGACGTTGCCGCGCCGCACGCCGTCGAGCTCGGCGACCACCCACTCGATGGTCTGCGGGTGGTGGTTGCGCCCGTTCAGGATGATCAGGTCCTTGCAGCGGCCGGTGATGTACACCTCGCCGTCCAGGAGGAAGCCCAGGTCACCCGTGCGGAGCCAGCCGTCCTTGAAGCAGGCGTCGGTCGCCTCGGGGTTCTTGTAGTAGCCGGCCGTCACGGACGGCCCGCGGAACACGATCTCGCCTTCGCGGCCCTCGGCCAACAGCTTGCCCTCGGTGTCGATGATGCCGAGCGCGTGCTGATCAAAGGCCTTGCCACAGCTGACGAACGAGAGCGCGACCGAGTCGTCCTTGGCGGCCGCCACCGTGCCGTCCGCACGGAACGCCTCCGCGTCGACCGTGAGGACCTGGAGCTCGGTGAGCGGCTTGCGGAAGCTCATCGCGAGCGTCGCTTCCGCCATGCCGTAGGCCGGCATGATCGCACCGGTCGGCATCCCGCAGGGGGCGAGGGTGCTGACGAACTCGGCCATCACCTGCGCGTTGATCGGCTCGGCGCCGCAGCCCAGCATGCGGACGTTCGAGAGGTCCCAGGCCGCGATCTCCTTCTCGCTCGCCCGCTTTCCGGCGAGCGCGTACGCGAAGTTCGGGCCGAACGAGAGCGTGCCTTTGTAGTCGTGCATCACCTGCATCCACACGTTCGGGCGCTTCACGAACGCCATCGTCGGGATGAACACGATGTCGACCGCCGCGATGAGCGGGGTGATGACGAAGCCGATGAGGCCCATGTCGTGGTAGAGCGGGAGCCAGCTGACCCCGACGTCGCTGCCCGGGCGAAGGGACATGCCCTCGTTCGAGATGGCGAAGCAGTTGGCCATCAGCGAGGCCTGCGTGACCATCACGCCCTTGGGCGCGGACGTAGAGCCCGAGGTGAACTGCAGGAACGCGAGGTCCGACGACGTGATCACCGGCAGCGCGGCTGTGCTCGGCGCGACGTCCGCCAGCTTGTCGACGGTGAGCAGCTCGCGCAGCGTCTTCACCTTCGGCATCACCTGCCAGAGCACGTTCGAGAGCTGCTTGTCGGTGAGCAGCAGGCTGGCGCCGGCCACCTGCATGATGCCAACGGCGCTGTCGGCCCAGGAGTCGAGCTTGCCGAACGAGAGCGGCGGGAACATCGGGACGGGGACGAGCCCGGCGATGAGGCAGCCGTAGAAGGTGATGACGAAGTCCTCGGGGCTCGCCAGGACCATCGCGACCCGCTCACCCCGGACGTACCCGCGCGCCATCAGGCAGCGGGCGCGCTCTTCGGACGCGGCCCACAGCTGCTTGAAGCTGTACCGCGTCGCCTTCAGCGCGTTGTCGAGGAACGTGTAGCCGTACTGCTCGTACACCGCGTTGCGCTGCAGCGCCTCCACGATGGTGGCGGGGCAGTAGGTGGGGTCGAAAGAGTTGGAAACCTGCGACATCGACGACTCCTGTTTGGGCCGGTCACACCGTATGGTGGACCACTGCTACTCAGGTAGCACACGCCCCGGTCACGGCCAAGTGCCGATTTACACTTATCTTTAGTCAGTCGGGTCAGTTTCGCGGGACCGACCAGTCAGTCAGTTCTGTTGCATGAATGAGACCTCAGTGTTTTGGTCGCGCGTAGAGTGTCACACATCGCTGCGTACAATTTTACGCACCTGCCCGGATTTCGGACCCACCGGGCACCAGCGCGTAATGCGTTACGCAGCGGGCATGAGCGCGTTTACCGGCATCGACGTCGTTGTCCAATCCTCCCACGTGGACATGTTTGGGCATGTCAATCACACCTGCTACCTCGAATTCATGGAGTGGTGTCGGTTCAGTTGGGCGGCTCACCACGGGTTCCCGCTCCCCGAGATGATCGAGAAGCGGCGGATCGCCCCCGCTATCTTGCGCGTGCAGATCCAATTTCGGAAAGAGTGCCGCCACGGCGATCGCCTTCGCGTCACCGCCGAGCCCCTCTCCGCGCGGCGTGGCATCGGCCGCATCAAGCAAGAGATTTGGCGCGCGGGGGGCGAGGGTGCCGAGGAGCTGGTCTCAGACGCAGAGCTCACCTTCGTGATGTTGAACCTGGACACGCGGACGGCCGAGGGCCTGCCGGCCGAGTTCCTCGCATTGGTGCCTGCTGGCTAGCCCAGGATGTGCCGCAGGCGGCCCCACCTGGGTGGGCTAGCGCGTTGTTGGCGTACCTCGGCTCGGGGGAGTAGGTGCCCGGCGTGACCACGGACATCGCCGACTTCGCCGTGGTCACGTTCTCCGCGATCTTCTTCGTGGTGGACCCGCTCGCGATCATCCCCACGTTCTTGGCGATGACGCAGGGCGACTCGGCCGAGAAGAAGCGGGCGACCGCGCGGAAGGCCGGGCTCGCCACGGCGATCACGCTCCTGGTGTTCGCGCTCGCGGGCGGGTTCATCTTCCGGATGCTGGGCATCACGCTGTCCGCGTTCCGCGTAGCGGGCGGCGTGCTCCTGTTCCTCCTCGCGATCGACATGATGCGGGCGATGCCCTCGAAGGTGCGCCAGACCAAGGAGGAGGAGGACGAGGGGTCGGCGAAGGACGACGTCGCCGTGGTGCCGCTCACCATCCCGATGCTGGCCGGCCCGGGGGCGATCGCGACGACCATGGTCTGCGTCTCGAACGCGCACGGGGACCCCGCGAAGCAGGGCATCATCGTCGGTGTGATCGTGGTGACGGGGCTGGCGACGTGGCTCATCCTCCGCTCCGCGGTGCACGTCGAGCGGAGCCTCGGTACGACAGGCTTGAACGTGATGACCCGGGTGATGGGGCTGTTCGTCGCGGCGGTCGCCGTCCAGTTCGTCGTCGGCGGGATCAAGGAGCTCTGGAGCGCGCCTTAGCCCAGGATGTGCCGCAAGCGGCCCCTACTCGCCCTTCGGGCGCTCCACCCTGCCATCGGGGTGCTTCGCGAAGCGCCCGGCGCTCACCGGGTGCACGGGCTCGTCGCTCGGCCAGGGCCAGCCCCCGAACCGCGTGCGCTGGTAGTCGCTGAACGCCTGGTGGATCTCGGACTGCGTGTTCATCACGAACGGCCCGTGCTGCGCCACCGGCTCCTTGATCGGCCGGCCCTGGAGCACCAGGAGCTCGGCGGGCGCTGGCCCGTTGACCAGGGTCACCGCCCGGTCCCCGCGCACCATCACGCCGGCCTTGCCCTCGATCGCGCGGCCGCCCACCGTGATGCTCGACCCCTCGAAGAAGTAGAGCGTGCGGCTCGTGCCCGCCTGGGCCGCGGGCAACGTGAGCTCCGCGCCCGGCGTGAGCTTGAGCGTCAGGATGGTGACGTCCGACCCCGGCGTTGACGCCCACGAGTTCGGCGGCGCCGGCAGCGCGGCGGCGTCTCCGAACGAGCCTGCGATCACGGTGACCTCAGACGTCGCGCCCCGCGCGTCGGTGACGACCCGGCGCGGGATGTCCTCGTGCCACGACATCGTGAAGTGCGGGTCCACCATCTTGCTGCGGCTCGGCAGGTTGAGCCAGATCTGGAACAGCTCAGCAGGGTTGGGCTTCTCGCGGTTGAGCAGCGGGAACATCTCGCAGTGCACGATGCCCTTGCCGGCCGTGAGCCACTGGACGTCGCCGCCGCCAAAGCGGGCGGTCGCGCCGAGCGAGTCGGAGTGATCGATGCGTCCGCTCCGGACGATCGTGACGGTCTCGAACCCGCGGTGGGGGTGCTGGGGAAAGCCGGGGACGGCGTCCCCGTGGTACATCCGCCAGCCGTCCTTGCCCTCGAAGTCTTGGCCGCGGTTGCGGCCGTCCAGCGACGCCGCCGGGCCGAGCCGCGAATTGCCGGCCGGGTACGCGTCGTCGTGGTGGGCGCAGAACAGGAACGGGTCGAACGTCTGCCATTGGAACCCGAGCGGAAAAGTCCCGAGGACGGTGTCCCCGGCGGTGCTGTCAGTCATTGTCGCCTCTGAAAGGGAAGCGTAGTCACCGCCAGCGTACCGGCTACGCCCTGTACACGTACAGCAAGAGCGTGCCGGACCCCATCAGCAAGGGGCCGTCCGGCGGGACGTTGAGCGCGATCTCCAGCGGGCCGATGCCAAGCCGCACGTGGACCTGGTCGGCGACCGCGACCCTCCCGCCGGCGCGGAGCACCACGGCGCCGAGCGGGCCGCCAGGGTACGGCGCGGTCGCCGGGGCGTCCGTCGTCGGGTCACCCGCGGGGCCGTCCGGCAGCAGGTTGCCGGTGTCGACCACGACGACGTCGCAGTGGTAGTGCCTGTGCTTCTCGGTCGTGAACCCGGTGCTTTGCCAGCCCGTCGCGGTGGTCACCGGGATCCGCGCGACCAGCTGCAGGTCGCGCACCACCCCCCGCTCGAGCTTTCGCGCGCGGACCACCATGCCGACGCCTGTGCCCCCGAGCCCTCCGAGCAGGCTCACGCCCATGAGGATCAGCAAGACCCCGAGGCACACGCAGCCCGCCAGGTTCGCCGCGCCCACGCCGATGAGCAGCCCGCCGGGCACGATCCCCCCGCCGATCATCAACGCGCCGACCACCGTGATGCGCGTCGCGACGCGGTGTTGCCGGGGTGTCTCGAGCTCGCTGAGCAGCTCCGGGTCGATGCTTGCCCCCGCGTCGTCCGGCGCTGCCGCCGCGGCGAGCATCGCCTCGAAGGCGGCGCCCTCTTGCCCTGCGCGCGCGCGGAGCGCCGCGGCGCCGCTCACCGGGTGGAGGAGCGCGTCCGCCTCGCGGGTGATCGCCCCGAGGCGTCCCAGCAGGTCCGCGGCTACCCCGCTCGGGGACTCGGTCACGAGGCGCTGCCGCAAGCGCTCGATGCTGGCGCGCGTGCGCCGCCGTCCTCGCCCGCCTGGCATCTGCGGCACCAGGTCCGCCTCCACGCGGTCGAGGTCCAGGTCGGCGCCGGCGACGTGCTCGGCCTCGGCGAGGGCTTCGAGCCAAGGGGCCATCTCCACCATCGCCTCGCCCATCGCCGTCGCGAGGTCGTGCAGCAGGTCTTGGACCGCGGGCGTGGCTTGCGCCTCGAGCGGGAGCCGGGCCACGGCGTCGAGCGCGCCCACGGCCGCGAAGGCGCCGCCGAGCCGGGACGCCAGCTGTCTCCGGTCCTGCGGGAGCCCCCGGGCTCGCTCGTCGCCGATCGCGCGGGCCTGGGTCATCCGCCGCCGCGCGACGTCGACGAGCCCCCGGATCGCCGCGGCATCGTCGCCGGCTGACGCGCGTGCGCCGAGCCCCGGGGACGCAGCGAGTGCAGAGACAGGCAGCAGGGTCGCGAGACCGGCGAGGAGCGTGCGGCGAGCAGGGTCATGTGAGGACATGTGGCGTCCCTAACTCTGGCCAGCGCGCGGGAGACGGCATAGCGCGCGGCGAACCCCCAATTCCAAGTAGGTCCCGATGGTTGACTCCACGCTCCGCGAGCGCCTCCGCTACGCGTTCGACAACTCGCTCTCCCGTGGGACGATCGCGCTGATCGGCTGGCTCTCGGTGTTCACGTTCGGCTTCCTGTTCGCGTCCACGTTCATCGTGTGGCTCGCCGGCTGGGTACCCGATGGCACCGAGTCCATGAGCCTCCCGGAGACGGTGTGGTTCGGCCTGATGCGTACGCTGGACTCCGGCACGATGGGCGGGGACGAAGGCAGCTGGCCCTTCAAGATCTCGATGCTCTGGATCACGCTGGGCGGCGTGTTCGTCGTGTCCACGCTGATCGGCGTGCTGAACAACGGCATCGAGGCCCAGGTCGACGAGCTCCGGAAGGGCCGGTCGCGCGTGATCGAGCGGGACCACACGGTGATCCTCAACTGGTCGCCGCACGTGTACTCGATCATCGGCGAGCTCGTGCAGGCGAACGCCAACCGGAAGAGCCCGTGCATCGTGATCTTGGCGGACAAGGACAAGGTCGAGATGGAGGACGCGATCCGCGACCAGGTGGGGGACACGAAGAACACGAAGATCGTGTGCCGCACGGGATCGGCGATGGAGCTGAACGACCTGGACCGCGTGTCGGTGCAGACCAGCCGCTCGATCATCGTGCTCGCCCCGGAGGGCGCCGATGATGCCGACAGCGACGTCATCAAGTCAATCCTCGCCGTGACGAACGGGCCGAACCGGCGGAAGGAGCCGTACCACCTGGTCGCCGAGATCCAGTCGCCGGCGAACGTCGAGGCCGCCAAGCTGTGTGGGCGCGACGAGCTCGAGGTGGTGGTCGCGGGGGATCTCATCTCGCGCATCATGGTCCAGACGTGCCGGCAGAGCGGGCTCTCCGTGGTGCACATCGAGCTGCTCGACTTCGGCGGCGACGAGATCTACTTCCACGAGGAGAAGTCGCTCGTCGGGAAGACCTTCGGCGAGGCCCTGCACTGCTACGAGGACTCGTCGCTGATGGGGCTGCGCACGAGCGACGGGAAGGTGTGGATCAACCCGTCGATGGAGACCAAGATCGGCGCGGGCGACCGCTTGATCGCGATCTCCGAGGACGATGACACGATCAAGCTCTCGACGACGAAGGGGGAGGTGGACGAGGCCGCGATCCGGAGCACCGACAAGAGCACGTCGCAGCCAGAGTCTACGTTGATCCTCGGGTGGAACTGGAAGGGCGCGCGGATCGTGACCGGGCTCGACGCGTACGTGCCGGGCGGGTCGTCGCTCACGATCGTCGCCGAGGACGAGGGGCTGGAGGACGAGGCCGAGCAGCTGCGCGCGGACTTGACGCACCAGGAGCTGACCGTCCTCAAGGCCGAGACGACCAACCGGCGCACCCTGGACAGCCTCGAGCTCAAGAAGTTCGACCACATCATCGTGCTCTGCTCAGACACCATCGACGCCCAGCGCGCCGACTCCCGCGTGCTCGTCACCCTGCTGCACCTGCGCGACATCGGCGAGAAGCTCAACCACGACTTCTCCATCGTCAGCGAGATGCTGGACGTCCGCAACCGCGCGCTCGCCGAGGTCACGAAGGCGGATGACTTCATCGTGAGCGAGAAGCTGGTGAGCCTGATGCTGTCGCAGGTGTCCGAGAACAAGGAGCTGAACGCGGTGTTCGATGACCTGTTCGACCCGGCCGGCTCGGAGATCTACGTCAAGCCTGCGACCGACTACGTCCAGCCGGGCCGCGCGGTGAACTTCTACACGGTGGTCGAGTCCGCTCGCCGCCGGGGCGAGATCGCCATCGGCTACCGCGTGGCGGCGAAGGCGCGCGACGCCGGGGCCCAGTACGGCGTGAAGGTGAACCCCAAGAAGGGCGAGAAGATCACGTTCACGGACGCCGACAAGATCATCGTGGTCGCGGAGGACTAGCGGTCACGGGGCAGATTACCGGTTGGGCTCAAACCCGATCGGCCCGCGCCACCCTCCGACTGGGACCCGTTCAACCGATCAAGATCACGGTGATTGGGTGCTACTCAGGAACCGGCAATCCCAGCATCTTCGCCCGGATCAGCGCGATCGGGATCGGCCCCTCGGCCAGCAGCGCGTCGTTGAACGCGCGCTCCGAGTAGGCCGCGCCTTGCTTCTGCCGGACCTCCTCACGCAACGCCAGGATCTGCGACTTGCCCGCGAAGTACGTGATCAGCTGCGTCGGCCAGTTGATCGAGCGCAACACGTCGGGATCCGGCTCGGTGTGTTGCCCATCGGCGGGCGGGGTCTTCCAGTCCGCCGCTTGCTGCAGCGTCCACGTGCCGGACTCGATGTTCACGTCGTAGAACACCCGCCGGATGCGGCCGCGGTAGGAGCGGAGCATCTTGGCCTTCGCGGTGTCGGTCGGCCCGAACCCGCCGCCATCCCAGAACAGCTGCTCGGCGTAGAGCGCCCAACCCTCGACCGCGCTGCCATCCTGGAGGATGCTGTGGATGGGGTCCATCCCGCGCAGCAAGCTGAGCTGCAGGTGGTGGCCGGGCACTCCCTCGTGGACCGCGTATGGGCCCATCCCGGAGATCTCCGCGTGGGCGGCGCTGACCACGAGGTTCGTGCGTTGGTCGGGCGTCCACGCGGGGTCGTAGTGCTCTACGTTCCACCACCCGTCCGTGTGGGCGCCGAACGCGAGCGGCGGGTTCATGCTGCCGCCGTCGCCGGTGAGGGGCACCAGCGCGTCGGGGGTCTCGCGCGCGTGCATGGGGGGCATCGCCGCCGGGACCGTCATGACGTCCATCGCGCGCAGCGCGGCGAGGTTGCGCGCCACCACGCCGTCGTAGAGGTCGAGGAAGCCGGCCTCGTCCAACGCGGCGCCGCGGGCGACCTCCGCCTCGGTCGGCAAGAGGGGCTCCTCGAGCGACATGGTGTCCAGCTGGCCCTGCACTACCGCGAGCTCGTCCGTCGCGCGTTGCACGAGCTGCGCGGGCGTCCACGGGAGGAGCAGCAGGTGCTCGAGCTTCCACGCGTAGCTGTCGGCGCCGATGACGGCGAACTCGGGCAACGTCGACGGGTCCACCGCGGCCAAGCGGGCCCGGGCGTCGGTGATCGCGGCCTCCGCTCCGGCCCGCTCCGGCCCCGCCGGCAGCTGCTCAATCGCGACGCGCATGCCGTCCAAGAGGCCGATCCCCGTCGAGAGATCGCGCGCCGTCGGCGTCGTCACCTGCTCGAGCATCTCGGCGAGCATGGCCGGGACGAGGGCCGCGAGCCGCACGCGCAGGTCCACCCGGTCTGGCGCGTAGGTGGTGAGCGAGATGAACGCGTCCGCCGTGGGCTCCAGGTACTCGCCGTAGCGGTGGGTCCAAAGGCGCTCGACGGTGAGCCGGTGCCGCGCGTCCTCGGCGTTCGCCTTCAGCCACCGCACGTCGATCTGCTGGTCGATCGCCCACGTGCGCCAAGGCAAGGCGTCGAGGCCGGCGAGATCCTTCGCGAAGCGCTTGTCTTGCCGGGCGACCGCCGCGGGCGTGTACGAGGGGACCACGACGGCGTCGTCGAACAGGCCGATGCTCGCCGCGAGGTCTGGGTTCAACGCGACCTTCGCCGCGATGATGTCGCGCGCGATCCGTACCAGGCGCTTGTCGCCGGGGATCGCCAGGGTCGCGATGCGAGGCGGGCCCTCCGCGGCGGGCTTCGAGGAGGCGAGCGCGGTGGACGACGCGAGCAGGGCGAGCAAGGAGACAAGGACGGGCCGGGCGTTCATCCGGGCGAGCGTATCCGGCGCGCCTTGGAACGGCGCAAAGCAACCGCCGATGCCGTGTCGGGATGGTAGGATCCTCCGCGATGTTCGCTCTCCTCTCCGCGCTGCTCACCGGGTGTGCGTTCATCAGCGACCAAGCGTTGTTGGACCGGTTGGACCTGGACGGCGACGGCTCGTACCGCCCGGAGGATTGCGACGACGACGATCCAGAGCTTGGCGCCGAGCGCCAGTGGTTCGTGGACGCCGACGGGGACGGCTTTGGCGGCGCCGCCACGGTGTGGCGGTGTGTGCCGGACAGCACCAGCTCGAGCGTCAGCGGGGACTGCAACGACGAGTCCGCGGCCATCTTCCCGGGTGCTGCCGAGGTTTGCGACGGCCTGGACGACGACTGCGACACCGTGGCGGACGATGGTGTCGTGGTGCCCACCTGGTATTTTGACGGCGACGGCGACGGCTACGGCACGCCGTTCAACACCGTCCAGGACTGCGAGGAGGTCGCAGGCTACGTCGCGTCGGACACCGACTGCAACGACGCGGACCCGGCGCTCAACCCCGACACCGAGTGGTTTCCAGACGCGGACGTGGACGGATTTGGGGACTCCGCCGCCGGTGTGCACGCTTGCGAGGGGCCGGACGGCTACACGCGCGTGGCGGGGGACTGTGACGATTCAACGCCGGAGGTTTCACCGGACGCCGCCGAAGTCTGCGACGCCCTCGACCAGGACGAGGATTGCGACGGCTTGGTGGACGACGCGGACCCGGACGCGACGGGACAATCCAACTGGTACGCGGATGGCGACGCGGACGGCTTTGGCGACTCGCACGACAGCGTGCTCTCCTGCGATGGCGACGCAGCGCGGGTCGACAACCGCCGCGACTGCGACGACGACAACGCCCGGGTGACCACCGGGTGCCGTTGGGTGCAAGTGAGCGCCGGGTCCTCCCACACCTGTGGGCGTCACGAGGATGGGACCGTGGAGTGTTGGGGATACCCTTCGACGTCGCCCCCTGCGAGCGAGACATTTCTCGATGTCTCCGCGGGCGCGAGCGCGTCGTGTGGTGTGCACACCGACGGGAGCCTCAGCTGCTGGGGCGACGCGCACTACACGGACACCACCCCGCCGACGGGGACCTACACGCGCGTGAGCTTCGGGTTCTGGACGGTGTGCGCCCTCGACGGGGACGGCGCCATCACGTGTTGGGGGCACAGCCTCGGCGGAGACGCGCCGCCGACCACCTCCGGCTTCACCGGGCTCGACCTCGGCGTTTCGGCCGCCTGCGCGATGCAGGCCGACGGCACAATCGTCGGCTGGTGGGGGGCCACGGCGCCCGCCGGCGTGTTCGGGGAGGTGAACACGATCTTGCACGGGTGTGCCGGGCTCGACGCCGACGGCGAGATCGACGACTCGGCGGACACCTACTCGGGCATCGCGCCGGACGGGCCCTTCGTCGCCTACGACAGCGAGACTGACACCAGCTGCGCGATCACCACCTCCGGGGCGGCGACGTGCTGGGGCTACGACCTCTACGGGGAGACCGAGGCCCCGGCCGGGACGTTCGCCTCGATAAGCGTCGGCACCTACCACGTGTGCGCGATCACGGACGATGGCTTCATGACCTGCTGGGGCCAAGCGGACTCCGGCGCGACCACGCCGCCGTCCGAGTGACCCGGCCCTTGTCGCTGCTTGGGATCGCGATCGCGGTCCCCCTCTCCCTCGGAGGGTGCGCGCTGATCTCGGACGCCGCGCTTGGCGACCGGCTCGACGGGGACGGAGACGGTGTCCAGCGGCCGGATGACTGTGACGACGCAGACGCCCTCTCCGGCGGCGAGGTGAACGGCTTCATCGACGGGGACGGGGACGGGTTCGGCGGCGCTGTCGCCCAGCTGGCTTGCCCCGGTCCGGGGTTCTCCACGGTGAGCACCGACTTCAACGACGCGGACGCGGCGGTCTTCCCGGGCGCGACCGAGCTGTGCAACGACGTGGACGACGACTGCGACACCGTGGCAGATGACGGGGCGGAGCCGGCGACGTGGTGCTTCGACGGCGATCTCGACACCTACGGGACGCCGTTCAACGCCCTCGTCGCGTGCGACCAGCCGCCTGGGTACGTGGCGGACGGCTCGGACTGCGACGACACGGACCCAGCTGTGAACCCCGACACCCCGTGGTTCCTGGACGCAGACGGCGACGGCTACGGGGACGCCGGGGACGCGTTGCCGTCCTGCGAGCAGCCCCCGGGGCGCGTCCTGGACGGGACCGACTGCGACGACACGCGCGCGGACGTGCTCCCCGGCGGTGTCGAGCTGTGCGACGACGCCGACGTGGACGAGGACTGCAACGGTGCGGCCGACAACGACGACCCCGCCGCGAGCGGCCAGTCGCTCTGGTACGCAGACGCAGACGGGGACGGCCTCGGCACCGTGTTTTCGACGACGCTCGCGTGCGACGCCCCCGCGGGGTTCACGTCGGACCTCACCGACTGCGATGACGCCGACCCCGCCGTGATCTCAGCGTGCGGCTGGGTCCAGGTGAGCGCGGGGGAGTTCCATACCTGTGGGCTCAAGGGCGACGGCACGATCACCTGCTTCGGCTACGACGGCTACGGAGAGTGTGACCCGCCGGCGGAGCGGTTCATCACCGTCTCGGCAGGGTACGAGCAGTCGTGCGGGGTGCTCCCGGGCGGGGCGCTCGCGTGCTGGGGGCGTGGCGACTGGGGTGTCCCCGACCCCCCTACCGGCACCTTCACCGAGGTCGGCGTGGCGGACCAGTTCGCATGCGCGCTCTCCACCGCCGGCACCATCCAGTGCTGGGGCGCTGTGTCGCCGGGCCTGCCCGTGCCGTCGGACGCTGGGTATGCCTCCATCAGCATCGGGTCCCAGGCCGGCTGTGCGCTCGACAGCGCCGGGAACGCCCAGGGCTGGGGACACGGCGATCCCGCCACGGGCCCGTTCCTCGCGGTCGAAGGCGGGCAGTACGACTGCATGGCGCTGACCGCCAACGGCGAGATCGCTGACCTTGGGGACGAGGACACGCCGAGCTTCCCGGCCGGGGTGTACTCGGCGATGAGCCTCGCGCCCTACGGCGACGGCTGCGTGCTCGACGCGAGCGGGCACGCGACCTGCTGGGGCAACGTGGTGTCGAGCCCGGACGCGACCTTCGTGTCGATCGCCGCGGGGGGCACCGCCTCCCACGCCTGCGGGATCACCCCGGAGGGTGAGCTCTTGTGCTGGGGGTACGACAACTACGGCCAGGCCACGCCGCCGGGGTAGGGGGGGCCGGGCCGTTCGGCTCACCGCACCCAAATCGCCTCGGCGCCGCCCGGGGTGCCGTAGTAGGACCAGGTGCCGCCCCAGCTCGCCGCGAGGAACGCCGAGGCGTCGCCACCGCACAGCGTCAGGCCCGCGTTCGGGTAGTCGTACTCGGAGAAGTCCCAGCCCGAGCCGACCGAGCCGTGGCCCTTGCAGTCCGCCGACGCCCCGGACGGGTTGTTCACGGCCCCGACGCCGGAGTCGGTGTACGAGGCCGCCCCGCCGCACCAGTAGTAGCCGGTCGTCCCGCCGTAGAGCTTGTACCCGTCTTCGCTGAACGCGATCCGCAGCTCGGTGCGCGGGATGTCGCGGGACAGGTAGGTCTCGCCGCCGCTGGCGTAGGCGGCGAGCCGGAGGGTCTCGTAATTGAAGGTGTCGAGGTCGATCCACCCCATCGCGGGGGTGGACGAGAGGCTGGCCGCGCCGGGGGACTGGCCCAGCGCGTCAGTGCCGACGTCCCCGGAGCCAAAGTCGGGCTGGCTCTCGGTCGACGCAGAGTTGCGCACGAACCCCAACGTCCAACCGCCGCCATCCGTGGTCTGGTCACACCAGGTCTCCACCAGCTGGCCAGACGGCAGCGTGATCCACGTCGCGCCGTCGGTCGTCACGCCAGCGGCGAGCGCAGCGAGGCAGCTGTCGGCCGGGCACTCCGAGGACGCCCCGACGGAGTCCGACGCGACGCCGTCGCAGTCGTCGTCCACGTCGTCGCAGTGCTCAGTCGCGCCGGGGTGCACGTCGACGTTGGTGTCGTCGCAGTCCCCGCCGTCGAGCACGAGGCCCTCGGCCCACGCGCAGGCCGTCGTGGTCTCGCTGCCGTAGCCGTCGCCATCGGCGTCCCGGTAGTAGGGCAAGCCGTCCACGGGGTCCTCGTCTACGGTGCCGTCGCAGTCCTCGTCCTCGCCGTTGCACACCTCCCCCGCGCCGGGGTGGACGGAGCTGGCGGAGTCGTCGCAGTCCGTCCCGTCGACTACGCCAACGTGGCAGTCCGCGGGGGCACCCCCGTCGCCGTAGCCGTCCCCGTCGACGTCCCGGAAGCAGTCGAGCGGGGCGGTGCTGTCGCCCGGCTCGTCGGCGGAGTCCGTCGCGTGGGTGTCCACGGGCTCGGGTTTGCCGGAGCACGCGAGCAGGAGGAGGATCACCGCGCCCCCCCGCTGGCCCGACGCCGAGTGGTCCAGCCGAGCGCCAACGCGAGCCCCAGCACGCCAGCCGGTTGGCCGCCCGTCGCGCACCCGCAGCCCGTTGGCGCGTTGTCCCCGGAGTCCGCGGTCGGTCCGCTGTCCGCCGCCGCCGAGTCCACCCCAGAGTCCGGCAGCTCGTGCGTCTCGCCCGACGCGCCCCGCAGCGCGGAGAAGTCCTGCTCGCCCCCGCCCCACGTGTTGGGGCTCCCGAACGTCGAGCCGTCCCCGGACCCATAGGCCCCGCTCCACGTCCGGAACCCGGCCCCCGGGGTCTCCCGGAGCTGCCCCACCTCGTCCCCGCTGATGCCGGTGAGCCCGTTCGCGCCTTCGCCGACGCTCGCCGCCCGGACCGCGCCCGTGCTGTCGCGGATCGCGAGCTGCCAGTCCTTCTCGGTGACGTCGAACGCCGCGGCGCGGACGTACGCGCCGTCGGTCGACACGCGCAGGTGGAACCGCCAGTCGCCCGCGGAGGGGTCGTACGCGGCGTCCTCGGGGAGGTCCTCGGCGACGGTGATCAGCGTGCCGGCGCGCAGATCGCCGAGGAGATCGGCGTCGGTGAACACGAGCTGCTGGGGCGCCTGGCGGCGGTCCACCAGGTCGAGCGACCAGCCGCGCACGTCCAGGTGGTCCTGCACGACCAGGAGCTCGATCCAGTCCCCGCCGTTGCCGGCGGCGGTGCCCAGGGCAGGGTCGCCGTCGGGCAACAGCGACTCCGGCGAGACGCTGTTCCACTCGTTGAGCACGATCGGGGGCGCCTCGTCGACGTCGAACGCGCCGATGGCGAGCGGCCCCCACCCGCCCGTGGAGCTGCGGAGTCGGGCCATCACGACGGCCCCGTGGTCCAAGGTCAGCGTCGCGAGCGGCGCCGGGCCCTCGGCGCTGGCCGAGACCGCGCCGCCGGGCAAGCGCGGGTCTTCGCCGTCCGTGGTCACCCAGAGCGCGCCGGTTGACCCGTCGGGCGCGCTCACGTTCACCACCGTGCCGGGGACGACCACGCCGGAGGCGGTGTCGATCTCGGGCGCCGGGACGTCGTACCAGCCGGCGGCTTGCACCTGCCGCAGCAGCTCGTCCGTGCGTTGGGCGAAGAACGTGCCCAGCAGCCAATCGCGCTCGGGCACCCAGTCGCCCGCGTAGGACCAGCTGCCGTACCCAAACCGCGCCGACTCGGGCACGATCCCCGGCTCGGCGCTCGCGGCGATGCGGCTGTAGCGCTCAGCCGCGCGGTCGGCCGTCAGCGGGCCCCCCGCCTCCAGGTTTCGGTGGATGGCGTCCTTGAGCGCGACCAGGAAGTCCGGGTCGCCGCTGTTCACCAGGTAGTAGAACAGGTAGGACGGGCCGCCGTTGGAGAGGATGTTGGTCGTAGGGTCGTAGTAGAGGCAGATGTCCGAGTCCGCCGAGTGGAAGATGAACCCGCCTTGGCTTGGCTCCACGGGTCCGGCGGCGATCCAGTTGTGGTCCGGCGCCCAGTCCCACGCGTTGGCCGCGTACCAATTCAACACCATGTAGTCGAGGAAGTTCGCTACGTTCAAGCGGGTCTGCACCGCTGCGTAGTCCCCAGCCGCGGCGTCCGCGACGAGCGTGTTCCACGCGCTGCCCGAGCCGTCGAACGCGTAGCCCCCGTTGATCGCCTCGTAGTCGGCCTCCGCGCCGCCCAGGTACTCCGCCATGAACCCGGCGTCGAAGCGCTCGCGCACGTGGTATTGCCCGTTGTAGCTGCCATCCAAGTACAGGTGGACGTAGCGCCCGTGCGGTGCCAAGTGCCCCATCTCGAGTTGGGTCTCGTCCATCCAGTAGTTGCGCGCGTATTGGCCGGCCGTCCCCAAGTAGAACAGCGAGTCGTGGTTGCCGGACCGCAGCGTCAGCGCGTCGAACGACTGCGCCGGGGCGACGCCCACCGGGTAGTCGCCGTAGATGTCCCAGTCCCACTTCGAGGCGCCGTAGTCCGACCGAAAGTGGAGGCGGATGCTCTTCTTCTCGTAGACTTGGCTCGTCCCGCCGATGTACTCGGCGCCGCAGGAGATCTCGGTGTCGTCGCCGTCCGGGTCGATCCACTCGATCGAGGCCTCGGACTCGGTGAGCGAGAGGCCGCGGGGGGAGACGACGGAGATGCTCGGGATGTCCCGCAGGGACGCGTCGAGGATGGGCCCGAGCGTCGCGTCGTTCACCACGGACGTGTTCATCCGCGGCTGCTGCTCGATGTCGGCGGGGAAGAGGTAGGTCTGGGTCGAGACGGCGGACTTCGTGCCGTCCGCGCCGATGGCGAGCACACGCAGGACGGTGGTGCTCGACACGGTGAGCGGCGAAGCGCACGCCACGGTGGGGACACTGCTGTCGGTGCTGCAGTAGAGCGTGTCCGTCGCGGCCGCCGGCGTGAGGATCACGGTCTGGGCAGTATCGTAGACGCCGCGCAGCACGCTGAACGTGGGCAGGTCCGCCGCGTAGGCGCGGTGGAGGGTGAGCAGGATCAGGGCGGCGGGGGGCATGGGGCACAATAGCGCGTACGGTGCGCGACGCGCAGCCGCGGTGCGCCCGCGCGGCTACACTCAGCGCATGGTGTTGTTGCTCGTCCTCGGGTGTACTGGTCGATCCGCCGAGACGGCGGACGTAGGCGACTCTGCGGTGGCCCCGGACTGGTCGATGGCGGGGTGTACGAGCGTCAGCCACTACGCCTACGCTGGCAGTCCCGCCACCACGAGCACCTGCCTGAGCACTTACCTTGGCTCACCCGACCGGCTCGCGAGCAGCGACTGCGTTTCCGACGACGGGCCGGGGTACAGCACGGACGTCTATACGTGGGAGGCCTCGGGGTGCCTACGCCGGTACCAATACGAGTCCGGCACCGGCCCGACGGACGTGTACAGCCGGGACGAGGGGTGGCTCTGCGACGACCACGGCAACCCGCTGATGTGGACCCTGCGCGAGACCAGCGTCAGCGACGCCGGGACGGAGGTGGACGCGGAGGCTCGCGCGTACACCAACGCCTACGACGAGGACGGGCACCTGGTCCACCGCGAGAACACCTCCTATGACCGCTACGGCGGAGGCCGCCTCGGCATCGAAGATTGGACCTTCACGGACGGCTTGCTCCGGACGTACACGCAGACGGACGACGACACGTATTCGGCCATGTACGAGGTCTCCTACTTCTACGACGATGCCCTCCGGGTGGTGGAGGAGCGGGACGAGGTGACGTACTCGGACGGGGACGTAATCGTCAGCCGGGGGGCGACATCCTGGGACGACCTCGACCGGATGACGGCGTACACGTGGGATTACCAGGACGACGGCGCGGTGGAGTCGGACTGGCTGTACACCTACGTCGAGGACTCCACTTGGATTGCGACGTACACCTACAACTCCTACACCAATACGGTCGGCGAACCGGACGCCACGGGCGTGTCTACGTACGAGTGCCCCTGACCGGAGGGCTCGCCGATACCCCTCAGAACCACCCCAGCGTGCGATTCACGTATTGCTGGTCGTACCCGGTGATAGCGACCTCCGGCGAGCCGTCGCCGTCGAGGTCACCCGTCGCGACTGTCCCGCCGACCTGGCTGGCGAGGGTGCGCGGCGTCGGCGCGCGCAACACCGAGGCCACCTCGTCGATCAACCAGCTCCCTGGGTCCAGCTCGGTCGCCAACCACACAGCGCCGAACGCCCAGGTCCCATGGGGGTCGCTGATCCAAAGGTCCGCTCGCCCGTCGCCGTCGATGTCCCCGGAGGTGCTGAGCACGGCGCCGAGCGTCCCGTAGAGATCGACGCCGACCACCTCGGCCCACGCGCCGTCGAGGTCCACGTCGCCGCGAGGGGCGCCCGTGACCACGTGGATCCGGCCGGCCGTGCCGTAGGCCGGCGACCCGACGGCGACGTCGTCGAGCCCGTCACCGTCGATGTCCCCGGGCCCGACGAGCCCCTGGCCTGTCCCATCGCCCTCCTCGCCGAGGAAACGGGCGTCGGCGTCTGCCAGCAGCACGTCCCCGGCCAGCGGACCGTAGAGCAGGTAAGCGGCCCCGACGTCGCCGTCTGCGCCGCCGATCAGCAGGTCGTCGATCCCGTCGCCGTCCACGTCGCCCGCGTCGGACAGGTTCTCGCCCGTCTGCGCCCCGGCCACGTCGGCGACCACCCGTGCAGCTGCGTCCGCCAGGTTCACCGTTCCGCCGCTGCCGTACGCGATCACGTAGGCGCCACCGAAGTCGGCGATCCCGGTGCCGCCCACCGCGACCGCGCGGACCCCGTCGCCGAGCAGGCTCCCCGCGTCCGTGATCGAGGTCCCTGCCTCGTCCCCGGGTTCACCGAGCAACGTCGTGACCGCGTCGGCCGGCGTGTCCCCGTCGCGCCCCGCGAACAGGTACACGGCGCCGGCGTCGCCATCGAGCGCCGGGGCGCCCGCTGCGAGCTCGGCCCGGCCGTCGCCATCTACGTCGGACACCAGCTCGACAGCCCACCCGAACTTGCTGTCCTCGTCCACTCCGTCCAGCGTCCGGGAGACGGTGGTGATGTCCACGTCGCCCTCCGGCAGGCCGTCGACGAGGTAGATCTTGCCGTGGTCGTCGCCGTACGGGAACGCGATGACGAGGTCGTCGACGCCGTCCCCGTCCAGGTCCCCCCCGGTCGCGGCGCGGACGGTGAGGATGTAGAAATCGTCCTCGTTGTAGAGCGTGTCCGAGGTCTGCAGCACCGTGTCGCCGACGCCGAGGGCTACGCTCACGAGGCCGCCGCAGGCCTCGCCAGCCACGCCGTCGCAGTCTTCGTCGACGTCGTTGCCGCACTCCTCGGAGCCGCCGGGGTGTGCGCTCGCCTCGGTAGCGTCGCAGTCCGTCTCGTCCTCGACGGCGCCGGAGGGGGCAGTGCAGCCGATCACGGGGTCGTCTGCGTCGCCGAACCCGTCACCGTCGGTGTCCTTGTAGAACGTGGTGGCGCCTTCGGCGTCTTCGTCGAAGTCCCCGTCGCAGTCGGTGTCGACGCCGTCGCAGGTGTCGTCCGCGGCTTCGGGGTGGACGGCGGGATCGGTGTCGTCGCAGTCCCGGAAGTCGTCGGTCGTGCCCGGGGGCTGGTCGCACGCGACGATAGCGCCGGACAGGTCGCCGAAGCCGTCACCGTCCTGGTCGGGGTACCAGGCGCGGGTGGTGAGCGCGTCCTCGTCGACGTGGCCGTCACAGTCGTCGTCGACGCCGTCGCAGGTCGCGTCGTCGTTCGCGAGCAGGGCGCACGGCTGGCTCACCGCGGGGGAGCGGTCGGGGTCACACGCCAACAGGAGGAGGAGCACGAACAAATGGTACACTATGCGCGTGGTGTTGTTCCTCGCGCTCGCGTGTACCGGTCGATCCGCCGAGACGGCGGGCGTAGGCGACTCTGCGGTGGCCCCGGACTGGTCGATGGCGGGGTGTACGAGCGTCAGCCACAACACCTACGCTGGCAGCCCCGCCACCACGAGCACCTGCCTGAGCACTTACCTTGGCTCACCCGACCGGCCCGCGACCAGCGACTGCCTCTCCGACGACGGGCCGGGGTACAGCACGTCCGCGTCCACCTGGAACGCGGTTGGGTGCCTACGCCGGGACCAATACGAGTCCGGCACGGGCCCAACGGACGTGTACAGCCGGGACCAGGCCTGGACCTGTGACGACCACGGCAACCCGCTCACATGGGCGTCCTACGACATGACCATCAGCGACTCCGGCACGGCGACGGAAGCCGAGTTCCACAGCTACTCGAACGCCTACGACGACGACGGGCACCTGGTCCACCGCGAGGACAGCTCGGAGGACTTCTACGCCGGGAATGTCCTCGTCATCGAGGATTGGACCTACACGGACGGCTTGCTCCAGACGTACACACAGACGGGCGAAGTGTATTGGGACCTTTACGAGGTCTCCTACTTCTACGACGATGCCCTCCGGGTGGTGGAGGAGCGGGACGAGGTGACGTACTCGGACGGGGACGTAGTCGTCAGCCGGGGGGCGACATCCTGGGACGACCTCGACCGGCTGACGGGGTACCGGTGGGATTACGAGGACGACGGCGCGGTGGAGTCGGACGTGCTGTACACCTACGTCGAGGACTCCGATTGGATTGCGACGTACACCTACAACTACTACACCAGTACGGACGGCGAACCGTACATCACGGGCGTGTCTACGTACGAGTGCCCCTGACCGGAGCTGGGCGGGGCCGCGGCGAGGTGCCCGGCCCGCGCGAGGTGCCCGGCCGGCACGAGATGCCGGCCGGCGCGAGATGCCCGGCCCGCGCCAAGCCCGGCCAAATGTCGCGTTTTCGGCGCCAACGGGGTTCAAATGTCGCGGCGGCCGCCGGCCTGGCCGAGTTGGGCTGGGCCGGCGGGGTGGTGGTTTGGCGCGCGGGTTGAATTGCCGGCGTTTGGTGGTGAGCAACGGGCTCGGCGGGCTCGCTGTAGCTGGCGCAGCGGCGGGTCGCGACATTTGGAGGGTTTGGGTTCGAGATCTGCGACATTTGAGGCGGGTTGGTGGGTGGGGCTCGCCGCCCGGGCGGCGGCTCGCCGCCCGGGGCGCGGCCTCGCCGGCCGGCCCGCGCCAAGGCCGGCCAAATGTCGCGTTTTCAGCACCAACGGGGTTCAAAAGTCGCGGCGGCCGCCGGCGTGGCCGAGTTGGCCGCGCCGACGGGGCGGTGGCTTGACGCGCGGGTTGAATTGCCGGCATTTGGTGATGGGCGCCGGGCTCGGCGGGCGCGCTGGAGGCGGCGCGGGGGACGGGTCGCGACATTTGGAGGGCTTGGGTACGAGATCTGCGACATTTGGAGCCGGTTGGTGGGTCGCGCTCGCCGCACGGGCGGTGGTTCGCCGCACGGGCGCGGGCGCGCCGGCCGGCCCGCGCCAAGCCCGGCCAAATGTCGCGTTTTCAGCGCCAACGCGGATCTCGAACCCAAGCCAAGGGGGTTCAAAAGTCGCGGCGGCCGCCGGCGTGGCCGAGTCCGCTGCGCTCAAGTGGGGCCCAGACCAAGGCCGCCGACGCGGGCGGCGGGTCGCGGCCGCGAGCGCCGTGCCGTCCCGGGCTGCGTCGACCGGACGCCCGATCACTCCGCGGCCAACCGCACCTCGACGGGGTGGGGGACCCACTGGCCCAACTTCCAGGTCCCGGGGACCAGCGTGACCGTAGCGGACGGGCCGCCGGGGATGCGCACGGTGGCGTCCCCGGCGTAGTCCACGTCGAACTGGGCGACGCCGTCGGCGTCCGAGAACGCCGCGAGCGGCAGCTGCGCGGGGAGGGTGAGCGCCACCGGGGCGCCCTCCACCCAGCGTTGGCCCGAGTACACGCGGACGATCAGCGTGGACGCGCCGCGGCGCGGCGTAGCGAGGTCGATCGCCGGGATACCGGCGGCGGCGACGGTCTCCCGGACGGGCAAACGGTCGGCGTATGCCTCGGGGAGCTGCAGGAACGGGGGGAGGACGAGGCCGACGCCGCTCGGCACGTGGCTGGCCAGGACAGGCGCGAGCCGGTCGGCGAGCGTTGCGCCGGGCGTGGCGCTCGGTTGCCACGGGAGCTCGCCGTAGAACGGAGTTGGGCCGCGGGCTTGGCCTCGCAGCGGGAGGCCGGGGTCCGGGAAGTTGGAGTTTTCGCGCTCGTCCATCACGACGAGGCCGTCGACGTCGAGGGCGGGCTCCCGGGCGCGGCCCCGGGGATCGACCGGCGCCTCGACCGTCCACAGCAGCAGCGACGGGTGGGCGCGCAGCGCGTCTCGGGCCGCGGCGTCCCCGGCGTTCACGAAGGCGACCCGGTCGGGCGCGACCCGGTCGGGCGGGACCCGGTCCGGCGCGGCCGCGTCCTGGCGGCCTGCGTGCGCGGTGCGCTCCCCGTCGCAGCGCGGCGTGATCAGCACGGGGAGGCCGAGCTCGTCGGCGGCGTCCAAGAGCTCGGGGGAGACGATTTCGCCGTGGATCTCCACCGCGTTCGCGCCAACGGCCGCTAACGCCGGGGCGTTGCGCCCGAGCGCGTCCCGCGAGCCGACTTGCCATGCCGCGAGCCGGCTCGCGACCAGGTAGGTCCTTACGCCGCCGACGTAGAGCCCATCGGCGCGCTGCTCGACCGCGCGCAGCCCCCCGTGAGCTTGGCGGCGGGCGCCTTGCCCGGCGTCCGCGACGATCCACGTGAGGCCCGCCGGGTCCGGCCAGCTTGGCCCAACCCACGGCGCGGTGGTCCGGGCGAGCCCCGAGGCGTCCACCACGGCCTCGAGCGTCATCGTGGTGCGCCCGTCCCGGACGAGCGAGAGCGAGACCGGCGCGCCCGCTTCGACGCCTACCGTCCACGCGCTCGCTTCAACCCGGGCTCCGCCGTCCAACAGGCGCGCCTCGACGCGCTCTATGCGGCGGGCTGGGCCGATGCGCAGCGTGATGGGGCCGCGCGCGACGCGGACGCCGGCGGCCGGCATTCCCCAGAGCCAGCTGGAGAGGGGCTCCGCGACGACGCCGGGCAACACGTTGGCGGAGGTTGGGCCGTCCACCGTGATCGCGAGGGTGTGCGTGCCGGCAGACAGCCGCTCGGACAGCTCGATTCGCACGGGCCACAAGCCGCCCGTCGCCTGTCCGACCTCGCGCCCGTCCAACGAAGCGTGCACGAGCCACCCGGTGGCCGCGAGCTCGAGCTCCGCGCGGGCGCCCGCCCACTCGGCCGGGATGGTGAGCGTCCGCGACAGCGTGGGCTCGGCGAGCGTCCCCGGGCGCGGGAGGTGCACCAGGGCGACCGCGCCGTGCCAAGCGCCGTCCAGCCGCACGTCGATGGCCGGTGACGGCGGGGCGCAGGCGAGCGCGAGGAGCAGCAGCACGGCGGGGTCTATCGCGCGTCGCGATCTGGCGAGAATTCCGGATAGTCGGCGGCGATGCCCCGGCGCCGCACCTTCGACCCAGGCGATTGGCGCTCGATCGCCCGGCGCTTGGACGAGGTGGTGTCGGCGGGGTGCGGCGAGGACGCGTTCGCGGAGGTCGTCAAGCTCGTGATCGCGAAGCTGCACACCGAGCGCGCGCGGTCGACGTTCGCCCCGGCGAGCCCGTCGGACCTGGACGCGCTCCTCGCGGCGGCGTGCTGGCGTTGGCCAGCCGTGCTCGTGGACGCGGAGACCCGGCTCGACGCCCCGACGATCGCGCGCTGCGCGGCGATCCTGCGCGCCGTGGCGGTCGGAGAGCAGCAGCTCACCGGCTTGAACGCGCTGTTCCAGGCGATCGTCAGCCGGTCGGCGCGGGGAGAGAAGGGGCAGTTCTTCACCCCGCTGGCGGTGGTCCGGGACGTCGTGCGCCGCCTGCAGCTCCGGCCCGGGGAGCGCGTGGTGGACCCCGCGTGCGGCGTCGGCGGCTTCTTGCTCGAAGCCGTGGCCCAGGCCCCGGGGTGCGTGCCGTTCGGGTTCGACGTGGACGTGCGCGCCCTGCCTGTCGCCCGCGCGCTGCTCGTGGTCGCGGGCGAGTGCCCGACCCACGTGCGGCTGGCGGACAGCCTGCGCCCCGGGGGCATCGAGGAGCTGGCCGGCGAGCCCTTCGACGTGGTGCTCACCAACCCGCCGTTCGCCGGTGACGTCGGCCTCGACGCGTGCGCGGGGTACACGCTGGCGCAGGCCCGCCCCGTCGAGCGGGACGTGCTGTTCCTCGAGCGCTCGCTCGCGCTCTTGCGCCCGGGCGGGCGGTTTGGGATCGTCGTCCCGGACAACCAAGTCGGAGGCTCGCGCCTCGCGTTCGTTCGCCGCTGGCTCTTGTGCGCAGCGCGGCTCGACGCGGTCGTGGCGCTCGACCGAGGGGCGTTCGAGCCCTGGACGTCGCAGAAGGCCTGCGTGCTGTACGGCACTAAGCGCGAGCGCCCGCTCGGCGAGCCGGCGGGGGACGAGGCGATCGAGCTCGTCACCGCTGGCGGGGTCGGGGCGCGCCTCCGGGTCCAGGACCTTGACGGGGGCTGGGTCCTCGCGCCGGAGCGCTACGTCGCGCGGGGCGCGGCGGGGGTGGGCGCGCGGCTGGGGGACCTGGTGCACGTGCGGTCCGAGGTCCACCGGGCGAGCTCGCTGCCCGCGGGGCGCCCGGCGTTGGTGCTCGACACGTCCCACGCGTGGGAGGGCGTCGTGCTCGCGCAGCACGCCCCGGTGGAGGTGGCGACGATCCAGAGCCCGAAGCGCGTGCTGGAGCCGGGCGACGTGATCATCTCGCGCCTGCGGTCGTACCTTCGGCAGGTGGCCGTGGTGGAGGACGCGCTGTTCGAGCGCGCGCCGGGGGGGAACCTCGTGGTGGCCAGCGCCGAGCTGCTGGTGCTGCGCGACGGGGTGATCCCCGCGGCCGCGCTGGTGCCGTTCTTGCTGTCGCCGGGCGTGCAGGCGGTGCTGGCGGCGAGCGAGTCGGGCGGCCACCACCCGCGGTTCCAGAAGGACGCGCTCGCGGGGCTGCGGGTCCCTCCGGGCGTCGTGGACGGGGCCCGGGAGCTCGCGGAGGAGGTGCGGGCGGCGAGCCGGCAGGTGGCGGAGGGGCTCGCGCGGCTGCGCGAGGCGTCACGCGGGGTCGACGAGCGCGTCGAGGATCAGCGCCCCGTGGGCCCGGGCGGCGCCGGGTAGCAGGACCAGGCGGGCCGAGCCGCGCCGGCCGGACCCCGCGCTGGTGACAGCGGCGTCGGCGTGCAGTCGCACGGCGCGGTGGACGTGGTCGGGGGTGCCCTGCGCCCGCACGTAGGTGCCGCCGCCAGCGGTGTACGCGCGCAAGCCGGGGAGCGCCTCGCGGCCGCGCCAGGCGTCATCGTCGTACACCTCGGCGTGGGTGAGCTCGTGCTCGGGGAGGCCGGGCGGCACGAGCGAGTAGCGGTCGACGGGGCCTTCGACGTCCACGAGGCGGTCGACGCCGACGAGCCCGGAGAGCACGGCGGGGACGAGGCCGCCGGACCAGGTGAGCACCCGCAGCGGGATGCCCCGCGCGCGGGCCTCGGCGAGCGCGGCGTCCAGCACCGCCGCGGTGTCCGCGACGTGCACGGGGTTCCCCGGGGTCCGGGCCACGCCCTCGGTGCGGTCGAACACCACGAGGGTCCACCGCCGGTCGGCGAGCGCCTGGTCGCGCTGGCCAATGAACGCGAGCCGCTGGCTCAACCCACCGACCCCGCCGTGCACGGCTACGACGATGCCCAGCGGGCGAGGGACCGGGAACCACAGCGTGCGGACGACGCGCCCGTCCACCGCGACCGGGTGCTCGGTGCCCCGCGCAGGGCGGTGGGCCGCGCGCTTCGCAACGACGCGGCCGGCGAGGGAGGACAGCGTGCGGGGCGCCGGGGACCCGGGGTCAACCGGGCGCTCCGCGAGCGTGCAGGACGGGACCAGCGATCGGCCGCGTGCGCTAAGCCATCGCGAGAAGGCGTCGAGCGCGTGCGGCAGCGGGCGCAGCGAGCCGAGCGCGCAGAAGTTGTGCTCGTGCGCGGCGATGCCGAAGTAGTCGCCGCCGACCGGGGGCTCGGCCGCCCGGCGGTCGACGAGCGCGTCCAGCGCGGCCCAGTCGAGCGTGCCGCGCGCGTGGTGGACCCGGTCGGGCCCGCGGCGCAGCACCCCCCAGGCGAAGGGATCCGCCGTCACGTCGAGCGACACCAGCTGTCGGCCTTCGCCGAGCCGGATCACCCACGGCACGCGCCCTTGCCAGCCGAACTCGCGGATCGCCCGGCGGTCGGTGAGCACGCGCAGGCCGAGCGCCCACGCCGCGTCGAGCAGCCGCTGCGCCCGCCACCGGCGCACCGCGCGGCCCAACCGGGTGCGGTCGGCCCCGAGCTCGACCTGCACGAGCCCAGGCGCCCCGACCCGCGCGGCGTCGTTCACCCCCGTCGCGGCCAGGGCAGCCACGGCTTGCCCGAGCCGCGTGCCGTGGGCGTGCCAGCCGATCTCGTGGCCCCGGGCGCGCAGCCCGCGGAGGAACCCGCTGCGGTCACCCTTCGCGAAGTCCTCCCGGATGCGGAAGCAGAGCGCAGCGCCCTCGGGCTCGGCCCGCCGCGCGAGGGCGTCCAACAGCGCCGCGGCATCCGGCCACGCCGCGGGGTTGGCGTGCAGCACGTCGTCGTCGACGTGGATCTCCAGGTACAGCGGGACCACCCCCTACACGGTCCGGTACATGCACTTGACCTGCTGCGCGTCGGTGAGGCGCTCCCACACGGTGTCGTAGCTCCAGCGCGCAAAACGGGTCATCGTCGCGACGTCCTTCGGCCCAACGCCGAGCCCGAACCGCACACGGTCGATCACCTCGGCGGCGTCTTCGAGCCCGTGCACCTGCACCGGCGAGAGCTCTTGCAGCGTGGGCTTGGCCCTCCGCGCGAGGCCCGCGGCGTCCTCGCCGTGCTTCACGGGCACGCCGGCGTCCGCCATCGCTATCTCCACGAGCTGCCAGCCCATCTCGATGCGCGTGGTGTTCGAGACGCGCCAGAACGGGTCCTGCAGGTGGCGCACGACGAACAGGCGCCGGAGCGGTGGCCCCGCGACAAGCAGCCCCAGCACCGCGAGGATCGCCAGCGCCAGCAGTGAGCACACGCTCCCGCCGGACTGTTTTGCGGCCTCCACTATCTTCTCGGCCATCTCCTTCATCGCCTTCATCACCGGGCCGTCTTCGCCGGGCTCGTAGGGGTCGCCCGTCGACGCGGGCTCCTCGGTGGGCTCCCCGCCGTCGCCGTCGCCGTCTCGTGGCCCGGTCCGCCACAGGTAAGGCGAGACGATCGCGGTGGTGAGCGCGACGACGACGGTGAGCGCGCCGAGCGTCACGAGGCCGAACGGCGTGATCCGGGGACGGGTCGCTCCTGTCTCCTGGATGGACGGCGCGAGCGGGGCCGTGGGCCCGCGCTTCCACAGCGCGAGCCGGTGGGTCTCGCGCGTCACCAGGTAGAGCAGCGTCAGGATGACGGTGGTGCCGAACACCCCGAGGCTCGCGAGGTCCCACACCGCCCACTTGTTGCCGGCGAACCAGTTCTCGTCGAGCCCCGTCTTCTCCGCCCACATGATGGCTGTGCCGGACGTGTACACCATCGGCAGCCAGATCGACCACGTCGCCCGGTGCGTCTCGAGGCTCCACAGCCCGCCGGTCATCGCGATCGGCAAGATGAACAGGAACAGGAACACGTAGGCGCCGAGCGCGCCGGCCACCGCGCCGGTCGCGAGCCCGAGGCCGAACGCGAGGCCCCAGCACACCATCCCGAACGTCATGGCGACCCAGGTGCGGATCCGCAAGAACGCCATCCCCTGGCCGAGCACCGTCCCGAACATCGTGGTGAACGTCAAGAACGCCAGGATGATCAAGCTCTCGAGCTCGAGCCCCTCGGTCACGATCACGCAGGCCGAGAACGCCAACAGGCTGAACACGAGCACCGCGTGGTACATCGCGACCGGGACGGCGGCCTCCTTGAGCTGCGACCAGACCGTGAGCCCAGCCTGCGTGACGGGCGGGATTCGCTTCTTTTTCCCGCCGTCTTGGACCATCGGCACGGCGGAGCCGCGGGCGTTCGCGCTCATGCGGCCTTCCCGCCGGCCGCGCCGGCGACGATGCCGACGAGCCGGTGACTGCTGACGCCGGGCTCGAGCCGGTACACCGTGTCTCCCCGCGCGACCAAGGCCGCGAGCGTACGCTTGCCCTCCCGCGCCGCGAGGCTGCGGAGCCGGGCGCGCGCCGCGAGCCGGTTCGAGTGGTAGGTGTAGACCCGGAGCTGCGCCAGGAACGCGTTCTCGTCGGCCCCGGCCATGAACGGCTGGCGGAACAGCCAGGTCATCGCGGTCGCGCCGTTGCCCGCGAGCGTCTCGACCAGCGTGGGGTCGGACTTCCCCAGCGCTTGCTCCGGCGGGAGCCACACCCACGCGAGCGACTGGCCCGAGAACGCGTTCGGGGGCGGCGCGTGAAAACGGCTCGAGATCACGACGCCGTGGGACGTGTCCCCGGCGGCCTCCAGCAGGCCCGTGATCTCCCACTGGCTCTGCCACACCGCCCGCGCGCCCATGTCTTGCCAGCGCGTGTGGCCGCCCTTCGTAGCGAGGACTTGCTCGATCCCGAGCGAGCCGTCCGGCTGGCGCGTGACGGCGACCAGGCTCACCTTGTCGCCGCGCTCGAGCAGCTCGCGCGCGAGCGAGATCCAGGTCTCGACGAGCCGGTCGAGCACCTCCTCGATGCCCACCGCGGCGTCGCCCACCGCGGCGCGGCCGAGGTACGCGTCGAGGCACAGCAGCACCGTGCGGGTCGAGATCTCCTTCGTCTCCGGCTGGCGGACCTGCAGCTTGCCAGCCTTCATCGAGAGCTTCCACGAGATGCGCCGGGTGTCGTCCCCGTGCGCGTACTCGCGGAAGCGGAAGTAGTCTTCGGTCGGGAAGCGGTGCGGCCGGGTGAGCACGTCGGGCGTAGAGAGCTTGGAGCGCGGCGGCTCGATGATCTCCAGGTTCCGAAAGCGGGGGAGCACCTTCAGCTCGCACGTGGCGACGCTGGCCAGCGCGACGCGCGTCATGCCGAGCATGTCTTGGTAGTACACCTCCGCCGGGCCGAGCCGGTAGAGCCCGCGTGGGGTGGCGCGCAGCCGGCCTCCGACGATCAGCTCTTGCCTGCGGGCGCCGGCGCCGACCGCGTAGCGTGACTGCGTCAGCAAGCGCTCGGGCAGCACGTCCTCGACCAACAGGAAGAACCCTGGCGGCACCGGGATCCGGCGGAAGATGAAGCGCTCCTCGGCCGGCTCCCCGGCGAGCACCACCGCGGGCACCATCTGGCGATCGATCGTGCCCCTGCGCCGCAGCCCGCTCTCAAAACTCCCGGCGAGGAACGTGGACATCAGCGAGGTGACGCCGATCACCGAGTAGAACAGCACGAGGCACATCACGCCGACGATTGAGAGGTCGGCCCACTTCAGCCCGAGCGCGCAGACGACGAACCAGATGCCCGTCATCAGGATCGCCCAGCCGCGCGGCGTGACGATGCGCGCCTGGCGGTGCACGCTGGCCAAGGCGCTCTCGGCGTTGAACCGTCCCTTCTCGCGCAGCATCCGGAACTCGCGCCGCACCTTGAGGATCAACCCGAGGAGCTGGGCGACGAACGCCGGGAAGATGAACACGAAGCTGACGACGAGCAGCACGGGGAGGGTCTCCCCCACCTCGCTCACCTCCAGGAACAGGGCGGCGACAAAGCCCAGCAGGAACGGGAGCACGAACATGCCCCCGAGGTGCCAGGCGATGCCGACGAGGTGCCGGATCATTTCACCTGGACCTTCGCCACCATCTCCTGGACGTACCCGATGCCCACGTCGTCGCCGGAGATCACCATGCGGTGGGCGAGCACCTCGCCGGCGATCGCGCGCACGTCGTCAGGGATCACGTAGTCGCGGCCCTCGGACATCGCGCGAGCCTGCGCGACGCGGGCGAGCATCAGGATCGAGCGCGGCGACGGGGGCGCCAGCGCGCGGGCGTCCGACCGGATGATGTTGGCGATGTCGACGAGGTAGCGCTTCACCTCGAACGACAAGAAGATCCGCGGGACGAGCGCTTGCCACGCGAGGAAC
This sequence comes from Bifidobacterium breve, assembly GCA_943328795.2. Classification (GTDB taxonomy): domain Bacteria; phylum Myxococcota_A; class UBA796; order UBA796; family SXON01; genus CAIUMM01. Next base: position 16,095 of record CALQBK020000008.1, on the reverse strand, counting down.
GTGTCGTGGTCGATCACGGGCTGCAGGTCGTCTACCGGCGGCCGCTGGCCCAGGTGGACGTCGAGCATCTGCATCTCCGCCTCGGGGCCCGGGAAGCCCATCGACAGCATCATCGTGAACCGGTCGAGCTGGGCGGCGGGGAGCGCGTACGTGCCGTCGTGGTCGAGCGGGTTCATCGTAGCGATGACGAGGAACGGGGGCGGCAGCTTGTGCGTCGTCCCCTCGACCGTCACCTGGCCCTCGGCCATGCACTCCAGGAGCGCCGACTGGGTCTTCGGCGTCGCGCGGTTCAGCTCGTCGGCGAGCAGCAGGTTGGTGAAGATCGGCCCCGGCTGGAACGTGAACTGCTTCTGGCGCAGGTCGAAGACGTTCGTGCCGGTGATGTCCATCGGCAGCAGGTCCGGCGTGAACTGGATGCGCCGGAACTGGTTCGCGATGGTCGCGGCGATCGCGCGCGCGAGCATCGTCTTGCCGGTGCCCGGCACGTCCTTGAGCAGCACGTGCCCCTTCGAGACGAGCACGAGCATCACCTTCGCGATGATCTCGTCTTTGCCGAGGATGACCTTCCCGACGTTCGCGCGGACGGCGGCGAACTGGGCGCGGAATTCGGAGATCTGGGCCTGGAGCTGGGGGTCGCGGGTGGGCGGCGCGTGGAGCATCCCCCGGGCTAACAGCAGCTAGCCCAGAGTGCGCGCGAGGCGCAGCCGCAGCGCGGGCTTTGGGCGCTCGCGGCCCATCCAGGGCTAAGCGACGAACAGCCGGACCACCGCGTTGACCAGCGCCCGCACGGCCCCCGGCCTGTCCAGGTTCCGGCTGTCGAGCGGCACATCCCAGGCGCGCGCGTACTCTTGCAGGATGCGGACCTCGGTGCCGTCGGCCTCGCGGTCGACGATGCACATCGTGCGCATCACGTCGAGCAAGCGCGCGGGCTCCGGGGGCGTCCCGAGCTCCTGCGGGCGCCACACGCGGTAGTCAGCCTCCGCCAGCGGGGGGGCGCTCCACTCGGCGAGCATCCGGGCGAGGAACTTCTTCTCGGACGGGCGGACCACGCCGTCGGCGACCATCACGCTGACCAGCGCGCGCGCGACGTGCTCCGGGGTCCACGGCGGCGCCTGGTGCTCCTGCGCTGCCCGGGCGCGGGGCAGCGGCTGGACCTCGTTCACGGCGCGCAGCTCGGGCTTCCGGTCATCCGGCTGGAAGCCCGACCCCGACGCCGCCTGCGGGAACAGGAACGCGATCACGTCGAAGCTCGTCTCCACGCGCTCGCGACGGAGCACGCGGCGCGCGACCTCCGCCGGCGTGAGCCCGCCCATGTTCACCTGCGTGAACAGCAGCGTGTCCGGCTCCCCCTCCGCGGCGGCCCACCGCGTGAGCGCGGCGATGACGTCGTCCACCGTCGCGAACGCCCGCCCCTCGTCGTGTACCAGGCCGTACTCGGTCCGGTACCCGCACAGCCGGCACAGCCCCTCGACCGAGACCTCGAGCCTCCCTTGCGGGTCCACGACCTCCAGCATGCCGCCTTCGACGCGGCACGACGGACAGTCGGTCATCAGGTGGAGCGCAGGCATCTACGGGACCAGGACCACCTTCCCGAAGTTCTCCCGGCGGTGGAGCACGCTGTGCGCCTCCGCGGCCTTCTCGAACGGGAACGTCGCGTGTACGTGCGGGCGGATCTTGCCTTGCTCGTACAGCTCCAGGATGGACCCGAGCCAGGACCCGACGCGCTCGCCCTCGTCCCACAGGTGACCCATGTTGACGCCGAGCACGCCCTTGTTCTCGTTCATCAACGTGATCGGGTTGATGCGCATCCAGGGCACCGACGCCAGCCCCTTCACCGCGCTCCAGAGCGACTTCGTCTCGCCCGTCATCGTCGAGAACCCAAAGCAGACCAACCGGCCGCCAGCGCGCAGGTGGTCCAGCCCCTGCGCCCAGCTCGCGCCACCGATGGCGTCGAGCACGATGTCCATCTTCTGCGGCGGCCACTCGTTTGCGTGCCCGTCGACCACGTGGGTGTAGCCGCGGTCGAGCAGGAACGCGTGCTTGCTCTTCCCCGCGCTCCCCCAGGTCTCGCAGCCGGAGTCCTTCAACAGGTCGAGCGCCGCGAGGCCGACCCCGCCGCCGGCGGAGTGCACGAACACGCGATCCCCGGGCGAGGGGCGGGTGAACACCCGCAGCATCATCCAGGCGGTCATGTAGGTGACCGGGACGGACGCGCCCTCGACAGCGGACATGCCCGCCGGCCGACGGGCCGCCTGGCTCGCGGGGACTACGCGCATCGAGCTGTACCCGCCGAACCGGCACATCGCGATCACCGGCTCGCCCACGCGCGACTCGGGGACGCCCTTGCCAACGGCGTCGATGGTGCCAGAAACCTCGTAGCCGACGACACACGGGATGGGCGGCGCGTCCTGGTACATCCCGGTGCGCGCCACCAGGTCGGCGAAGTTGATCCCGGCGGCTTCGACCGCGATCCGGACCTCGCCTTCGCCGGGCACCGGGTCCGGCGCCTCGCGGACTTCAAGCACGTCGGGCCCACCAGCTCGCGAGATCCAAATTTGACGCATCGCAGGGCGTAACATCGAGCCCCCCGCCAGGTTCCGGGCGGGTTGGCCCAGGCGGGCATACATTGGGAGAATGTCCGACTCGACGTACCCCGAGACCCGCTTGGTACACGACCGGTTCGAGCCGTGCATCTACCGGCCCGGGCAGGTGGCCCGCTGCCCCGCGCGCGTTCCGCGTGACCGGCTCGACCACGACCAGCTCGACGTGCTGTTGAACGAGGGCGACCAGCGCGTAGGCGGCACCGTGTTCCGCACGGTGTGCCCGTTCTGCCAGGCCTGCGAGCCCGTGCGGATCGACGTCGAGAAGTTCGCGATCTCCAAAAGCCAGCAGCGCGTGCTGCGCCGGAACGCGTCGTTGGTGCGCGTCGAGGTCGGTCCCCCCGAGCTCTCCCGGAAGCGGGTCGCGCTGTGGAACCGCCACCGCCAAGCCCGTGGGCTCCTGACTGAGCACTCGCGGCGGGACCCCGTCGGGTACCAGGAGTGGCTGGTGGAGACCTGCGCGGACACCGTGGAGTTCCGCTACTGGCTCGGCGACCGGCTCGCGGCGGTCAGCATCATGGACCTTGGCAAGACCAGCGGAAACAGCGCCTACTGCTACTTCGACCCGCGGCTGTCCAAGATGTCGCTCGGCGTGTACAGCGTGCTGTACGAGGTGGAGTGGTGCCGCGCCCAGGGGATGCAGTGGTACTACCTGGGGCTCTGGGCCGCGGACGCCACGGCGCTGCGGTACAAGACCAACTACTACCCGCACGAGCGCTTCGTCCGCGGGACCTGGGAGCGCTTCGAGGTGCCCCAGGAGTACTTCCCGCCGCCCGACGGTCGGCCCGGGCCGGACCCGGCGGACTGCGAGGGGGAAGGCGACGGGGTGCCGGAGCCCGAGCCACGGACGAGCATCTAGCTCACCAGCGCGCGTGATCCAGCGTCACGCGGTACGACTGGCACGACGCGTCGCGGGGCAAGCGCACGCGCTCGGAGGCCGTCTCCCCCGGGGCGATGGCGCCGAGCTCGACGGCGAGGTGCTCGGTCCCGCACCGGATGCCGACGGCCGCGCGGGTGACGGACCGGGCGCTGTTGTTCGTTGCGGTGGCCTCGGCCTCCCCCCGGCCGTCGGCGAACAGCGTGACGGTGGCGCTGCTGTCGAGCCAGGGCTGCACGTCGATCACCCGGTCCGGCTCGCCCGCGCGCGGCTGGAACAGCACCTGCTGGCCCGCCGTGTCGATGGTGACCAGGAACTGCCCAGAGACGTTCAGCCCGAGCAGCCCCGACACCCGCTCGTCTGCGCACTCCTCGCACACGGCTACGGTCACGCCCTCGACGCCGAGGCCGCCTACCCACACCTGCGGGACCACCACGAGCCGCGCGCTCCGGTCGCCGTTCGCGGTGTGGAGCGTCACCACCGGGGCCTGGGACGGCACGCGGATGCCGAGAGAAGAAAGCGCGCGCTGGTTGAGCGTCGTGAAGCTCGCCCCGGTGTCGAACAGCATCGGGAGCTCGACGTCGCCGAACTGCACCGGGATGATCATGCTGTGGCCTTGCCCCTCGTAGGGCAGCGCGACCTGGTCGTCCCCGAGCGTGAACGCGGGCGGGCACTCGGCCACGGCTTGCGCGGCCTCCGGGGCGCGGGCCGTGCCCGTCACGTTCGGCGTCGCGTCCGCGAGCTGCGCCCCCCGCGCGGCCGCCATGCGCGCGGCGTCCCGCCCGACAGGCGACGCGAACACCGAGAGCCCCGTCGCCAGCGCGTCCGACAGCTCGCCCGGGAAGTACCCCGGGATCGCGAGCAGCAGCAGCACCGGCCACGCCCACGTCCCGAGCACGAGCCCCCACGTCCTCTGGCCCGTCAGCGCCCAGGTGCCCGCTACCGGCAGCGCGGTGAGCGCCACCGCGACGGCCACGATCTCCGGGGTCGGCAGCCCGCGGAGCACGCCAAGGCCGACCCAGGCGGACATGCAGGCGCCCAGGGGCAGCATCCCCAGCGCGACCAGGACCAAGAGCAAGCGGTTCATCGGACTCGGAACACGTGAGCCATGGCAGCACGTACCGCGCCCAAGGGCCCCGTGGCCGGCTGGGCGATCAGAAGTAGAAGTTCAGGCCGAGGTTGCCTTGCACCGCGCCGGCCCGCGAAGCGTCGTCTGGCTGCAGGTTCACCGCGGCCAGGTAGCGAGCGTCGAGGTTCAGCGACATGCGCTCCGACAGGTTGAACTCGAGCCCGACCCCGGCGTGGGGGCCCCACGTGGTGCGGTTCTCGACCACCTCGTGTACGCCAACGTGGTCCTGGTAGTTGCGCGCGGTGACCGTGACGCCGCCCAGCAAGTAGGGGTTCACCTTCGCCCACGGCAGCGCGAACAGCTCGAGCGAGGCCGACAGCGGCTGCTCGATGCGCTCGGTGCCCTCCTGCCAGGTGTCGTCGTGGTACACCCACTGCACCTCGACGCCGAGCGGGTCGTTGAACCGGTAGCGCGCGGCCAGCCCGAGGCCCAGGTCGCCGAAGCGGTCGCCGCCCTTGTACGCGCCGCCGTACGACGAGCCGCGGAGGCCGATCGACAGGTCGCCCGCGTGGTCCGCGTGGCGCGGCGGGGGCGCGGCGCGCTCCCCGGGAGGCGGGGGTGGGCCCCAGGGCGTGGGGCCGTACACGAACACCCCGTGGTACCAGTAGTGCGCGCGGCCGGGGGCCCAGCGGACGAACCAGCCGCGCGGCTGGTACCACGAGTAGTGCCGCGAGCGGTCGTAGTAGGCCTGGTGGTAGGCGGCGGCGCTGTTGTGGTAGGCGGCAGCGTGGCGGCCGCGCGCAGCGGCGTTCCGGTGGGCGGCGGCGGCGTCGCGCCGGGGGTCGTTGGCGACGGCCGAGTGCGTCGCGTAGGCGGCGTCGCGGTGATCACGGGCCGTGGCCTCGGCGTGTTCGGACCGCCGCGCGGTGGACGCGGGGTCAGCGCCCGAGCGCCCCGACGGGCTGCGAGAGACCGGGGTTGCGCCGCGGTAGTTGCTTGGCATGCTCGGGGACCCGGCCGACGGCGACCGGGGGCCCGGGGAGCCGGCGGACGGCCCCCCGAATTCGACGGAGCGCGGCGCGGACGGGCCGCGGGACAGGTCCGCGGTGCGAGCGCCCTGGTGCTCCATGGGGCGGACGTCGCCGCGGCTGGAGTCTGTGCGGCTGGAGTCGGGGCGGCTGGAGTCGGGGCGGCTGGAGTCGGGGCGGTTGGTGTCCGCGCGGTTGGAGTCCGGGCGGTTCGAGTCCGGGCGGTTCGAGTCCGGGCGGCTGTCCGAGCGGGAGTCGGAGTGGCTGTCCGAGCGGGAGTCCGAGCGGTCCGGGGTGCGTGAGCCGGAGCGGGAGGAGGGCTGCGAGCGCCCCCCACCGCGACTGGCGGGCTTGCTGTGCCGGCCACCCGAGCGCTCCAGGGCGTGCGTCCCAGCGCGAGCGGGGCCGGTCGCGGCCTCCGCGGTGAGGGGCATCGCGCCGAGGGCGACGAGCAGCGAGAGCGGGATGAGGTACCTGGTCATGGTGACTCCGAACGAAGCATAGACGCGCCACGGTGCCCGGGTATTCAACGGCGCCGGCACGGTCAGTCCTCCAACGCGCCCGCGGTGATCCACGCGGCGATGTCGGCTACCTCGCTCGCCTCGAGCGGCGGGATCAGCATCGGCATCCGGCCGCCGCGCGGTGGCGAGTCCGAGCTGATCTTCAGGTAGATGTAGCTGTTGTCCGGGTCGCCGGGGTCGATCAGCGGGTAGCCGTCTTCGACGAGCGTGGTGACCGACGCATACAGCCCGTCGTGGTCCCCGTGGTTCGCCCAGTCGCTGTGGCAGTCATCACACGCGTAGTTGTCGTAGATACGCCACATGGTCCGGTCGAACTCGTCGTCGTTCAACGCGCCGTTCTCGATCCAGGTGCGCAGCGCGTCGATGTCGCCCTGGGCCACGTTGGTCAGCTGCAGCGGCATCAGCGATCCCCGCGGCGGGGCCGTCACCTTCAGGTAGACGTAGCTGTCCGCCGGGCTCCCCGCGGTGATGAACGCCTGTCCGTCCTCCGAGAGCGTCGTCCACGACGTGTAGATGTCCGACGACGTCTCGCCCCACGAGCGGTGGCAGTCCCGGCAGCTGTCGCCGACCAGCGGGTAGATGTCGGTCGACCACCTCGGTGCGTCCGCATCGGTGTCGGTGTCGGTGTCCGTATCGGTGTCGGCGTCCGTATCGGTGTCGGTGTCCGAGTCGGTGTCCGTATCGGCGTCGGTGTCGGTGGGCGCCGAGTCCGTCGCCCCCGAGCAGGCGTTGAGCAGCAGGAGGAGGTGCATGCGCAGAGTGTAGCCTAGGAGCCTGCGCGCTACCCGAGCCGATCGCGCTCGGTGCGGACCCAGAACTGGACGAGGCCGTAGAAGTGGTCGGTGAACTCGTCGACCTCGTGCTTCGGGAACAGCGCCGCGACCTTTTGCCGGAAGATCTCCTTGCACGCCGGGGTGGAGAAGAACTCGACCGCGACCTCGTCCAAGTGCGCCAGGTGCGTGTGGCAGAACTCCTCGAAGCGGTCCGACTCGAAGTGGGCCTTGGCCAGCGCGTCGTACTGGACGAGCTTGTCGGCGAACGAGATGTCCTTGTCCGCGATCGCGAAGTACGGCGCCCAGTTCGGGTTCAACTTCGGCTTGCGCTCGGTGTAGGCGCAGAACAGCGACCACTTGATGAGCGACTTGACGATCCACGGGAAGTGGAAGTGCAGGCTCGTGACCTGGCTGTCCGGGCACGCGTTCGCAAAGTCGATCGGGTAGAACGTGCCGTTCTTGCGCAGCGACTCGCAGGAGTTGTAGTCCCAGCAGAAGAACGCGTTGATGACGCGGGAGAACCGCGTGAGCGTCTGCCACTCCTCGCCGTCGAGGAAGTTGAAGTCCACCACGTAGCGGGCGTGCAGCGGCGCTCCGGGGTCGTACTTGATGCAGTTCACCTGCGGCCCGATGCCGATGCCGCGGACGAACAGGTCAAACGGGTCGACCCCTTGCTGCACGTGCATCAGCTGCTTGCCGGACTCGTCGTACGATTTTGCCAGCCCCGCGCCGTCGGTGATCTTCGTGACACCACGCCACGCGCCGCCGTCGTACGGCTTCATGAACTGCGGGTACCCGACGCTCCGCCCCACGTCTTGCAAGTCGAAGAGCTTGTTGTAGCGCCGCACCGTGGTGAGTACGTCGCCTTCGTCGGCGTACTCCTTCGGGGGGACGAGCCACGTCTCCGGGATCGGGAACCCGAGGCGCATCATCGCGCAGTAGGTCGTATGCTTCTCGGCCGACTGGATCATCCACGGGTTGTTGAGGACGTACACGTCGTCCATCAGCATGATCTTTTTGACCCACTCGCGCGTGGTGGGGAACCAGTGCGTGATGCGGTCGACCACGACGTCGTACTTGGGCTTGTAGCGCAGGTCGAAGGGCTCGGGCCGGACGCGCTCGATGTTGAACCGCATCGAGTCCCCGGAGGGCGTCGGCAAGTCGAGGTTGAGCTTCTCGACGATCGCCTCGAAGCAGGCGGGCCAGCAGAGGTCGGCGCCGAGGGAGAGGCCGATGTTCTTCGTGACAGGCATACAGGCTCCGGTTCGCGCCCGGGACTAACCCGGGTTCGGTGAGCGCTCCCCGTGCCACCCGATTTTCGCGCCGGTTACACGACGGAATGCGTCCCAGCCCGACCCTGTTCTCCCTCGGCGCCTCGCTCGTGGCGTTCTCTCTCGCCTGCGGGGATGGATCCAGCGGGGGCGTCGAGGTGCCGAACCAGATGTCGGCGGGCGACCGCGAGCACGCCGCGGCCGTGCTGAAGCCGGGCGAGAGCGTCCGGGCGTACTACGACGCGACGATCTCGCTCGATGGCACCGAGATCGCGATGGTGACCGACCAGCGCGTGGTGTACGTCCTCGACAAGAACGTCACCGAGATCCCGCTCGCGGACGTGACCGACGTGGTGCACTCCAGCGACACGATCTCGGGCGACGTCATCGACGTCAAGGGCGCGGGGGGCCAGCGGTTGCGCGTCGAGATCGCGCCGATGAACGATGGACAAGTGTTCCTCGAGGTCCTACACGAGGCGACCGGCAAGTAGCCGTCTCCGGCGCGAGGACGGACGGCACGCGGTTCGGACGGGCGCTGTTTCTCCGGCGCGATATCCGCCGCGGCGCCCATGCCGAACACCCCAGCCGACCCTGGTCTCCGCCCGCTCGCCGCGGTCGCGTTCCTGCTCTCGTTCGCGCTGCTGCTGTACGAGCTGCTGCTCACGCGGCTCTTCGCGGTGGTGCTGTTCGCCGACTTCGCCCACCTCGCGCTCGCGCTCGCGCTCTGCGGCATCGCCGCGGGGGCGCTCGCCCAGCACCTCAGGCCCACGCTCGTGCCCGAGCAGGGCCTGCTGCCGCGGCTCGCGATGCTGTCGTTGGTGCAGGCCGCGGTGACGCTCTGCGCCGTAGTCGCCGTGCTCCACTTCCCCGTGCTGAAGGAGTTCGAGACCCCGCCCGAGGGCTACCAAGACCGGTCGATGATCAAGGACAGCCTGTTGAACGGCTGGTGGTTTGCGGCGCTGCTGCCGATGCTCGCGGCCCCTTTCGGCGTCGCCGGGCTGGTCTTCGCCGGGCTGTTCCAGCGTCGCAAGGAGCAGATCACCCGGCTCTACGCGGCCGACTTGCTCGGCGCTGCCGCGGGCGCGGCGGTGTTCTTGCCCGTGCTCGGGGTGCTCGCCGGGCCCGACGTGGTGTTCGTGATCCTCGCCGCCTGCGGGGTCTCCGCGGTGCTCGCGGCCCGCGCGGGGGGCGCGCCCCTCGCGTTGCCCGTGCTGGTCACGCTCGCGAGCCTCGGGCTCACCGGCGTGTCGCTCTCGACGGACGTGCTGAAGATCCGGCGCGCTGCCGGGTTCGCCGAGAACGAGGTGATCGCGACGCAGTGGACGCCGCTCACGCGGCTCTCCGTGCTCGAGAAGCCAGGGCACGTGTACATGCTCCTGGACAACACCTCGGCGTCGGAGGTGGTGCGAAGCAAGGCGGACGTCGCGATGCACGCCCGCGGGGCGAACCGGTCCATCGTCTGGCAGCTCGTGCACCCCCCCGCGCACGGCGCGATCCTGGCGGCCTCGGCCGGGCCCGACGTCGCGGTCGCGCAGTCGTACGGCCACAGCCACATCGAAGCCGTGGACATCGCGTCGGAGATCTTCGAGATCGTCGCGACCCGCTGGCCGGACAACGACGTGAACCCGTACACCCACGGCGACACCGTGCGCGTGCACTCGGACGGCCGCGCGGCCATCCTGCGCTCCACCGTGCCCTACGACGTGATCCAGATGGTGCACGCGAACTTGTGGTCGTCGGCGGGCTTGCTCTCGAACGTCTGGTCGCCCGCGCTGCTGGAGACGCAGGAGGCGTTCATCGACTACTTCGACCACCTCTCCCCGGACGGCATGCTGAGCTTCGGGAAGGGCTCGCAGACCGACGAGATCGTCCGTGCTTGCGCCGCTGCGCTACTGGCACGCGGCGAAAAAGCGCCGTGGCACGACATCGCGTACCTGGAGGGCGGCAGCCGGGTGCTGCTCGCCCGGCCGCGGGCGTGGACAGCCGAGGAGCATGACGCGCTCGTCGCGATCGCTGGGAAGTACGGGCTGAAGTTGACGCTCGACCCCGCCGACGACCGGCGCACGCCCGCCTGGAACAAGCTGATGGGCGAGCGGGCGATGACCGACGACCACCCGTGGCAAGACAGCCCCGAGATCGTCGCGGGGGCGTTGAAGGACGCGTGGAACCACGCGAGCGGGGAGAGCGAGCAGCCGCTGGCGGTGCTGTGGCGCTCGATCGTGGTCCAGTGCGCCGTGGTGGTGGGCTCGGGCCTGCTGCTGCTGGCGCTCCCGTGGGCGCTCAAGGGCCGCACGGAGGTCGCCGGGCTCGCGGGTGCGGGGCCCGCGCTGCTCTACGTGGCGTGCTTGGGGTACGGCTACCTGGCTGTCGAGACCGTGCTCATCCACTCGCTCGTGCTGTTCGTCGGGCACCCGACGTACGCGATCACGGTGGTGGTGCTCGCGATGCTGGTGTCGTCCGGGATCGGCAGCCTGTTCGCCGAGCGCGTGCCCGTCGCTCGGCTCGGGGTGGTGCTCGCCGCGGTGGTCGTGCTCGGCGCGATCCAGGCGTTCCTCGTCCCGCCGTTGCTCTACGGCTACGCCCTGACGTGGTCGCTGTTCGCGCGGTGCCTGGTCACCGGCGTGCTGCTCGTGCCGCTCGGGTTCGCGATGGGGATGCCGTTCCCGGTCGGGATGCGGGCGCTGCCGGACGCCGGGCGGCCGCTCGTGCCGTGGGCTTGGGCCGTGAACGCGTGGATGTCCGTCGTAGCGAGCCTCGGGACGGTGCTGGTGGCGAGGATGTGGGGGTACACCCCGGGCTTCCTCGTCGCTCTCGGCGCCTACGCGCTCGCGGGGGTGCTCTCGGGGGCGATGGCGCGCGTCCGGACGCGATGACGGGGTGAACGCCCGGTGTACGGGCAGAAACCACGCGAGTCGGATACCCGCGCCGGACACTGGAGTTTGGCATGGAAGGGATCGTCGTCCTCGCGTTCCTGATGTTCTGCGGCTTCTTCGGGCTCATCCTGCTCGGGGGCTGCTTCAACATCGTCGGGCAAGGCACCGTCGTGGTCCTGACCCGGTTCGGCAAGTTCGCGCGCGTCCAGCGCGCCGGCCTGAACTTCAAGCTGCCCATCATCGAGAGCGCGGCCAAGCGCTTGTCGTTGCAGAACCAGTCGGTCGAGCTCGCGTTCCAGGCGATCACCTTCGACCAGGCGAACGTGCACTTCAAGGCGATGTTGCTGTACTCGGTGCTGAACTCCGAGGAGGACACGATCCTGAACGTGGCGTTCAAGTTCGTGGACGAGCGCTCGTTCATGATCGCGCTCACGCGCTCGGTCGAGGGCTCGGTGCGCGCGTTCGTGGCCACCAAGAAGCAGCAGGACATCCTGGCGCTGCGCCGCGAGATCATCGACTCGGTCAAGGACCAGCTCGACCACGCGCTCGCGAGCTGGGGCTACCACCTGATCGACCTGCAGATGAACGACATCGGCTTTGACGAGGAGATCTCGAAGTCGATGGCGAAGGTCGTAGCGTCGTCGAACTTGAAGGCGGCCGCCGAGAACGAGGGCCAGGCCTTGCTGATCACGAAGACGAAGGGCGCCGAGGCCGAGGGCAACGCGATCAAGATCGCCGCCGAGGCCGAGCGCCAGGCCGCGCAGCTCCGCGGGCAAGGCATCGCGCTGTTCCGCGCCGAGGTCGCGAAGGGCATGACGGAGGCGGCACAGGAGATGGCGAAGGCGGACCTCGACGTCAGCTTCATCCTGTTCTCGATGTGGACCGAGTCGCTGAAGCACTTCGCGGAGAACGGGCGCGGGAACGTGATGTTCCTGGACGGGTCGGCGGACGGGATGGAGAAGACGATGCGCCAGATGATGGCGATGAACAAGGTCAGCCAGCCGACGCCGCGGTAGGCGGCGAGTCCGGCTCGGGAGGCCGTCGCTATGCAGATCGCGACCGTCGCGAACCTCGTCTCCGCGATCACGGTGCTCACCGCGGTCACGCTCGGCTCGCTGCAGATCCGGCAGATGTCGAAGACGCGCGCGTTGTTCACGTCGACGGAGCTGGTGCACGCGATGCTCACGCCCGACTTTGCGCGGAGCGTCCGCGTCGTCCTGGCGCTGCCTGACCACGCGGACCCGGCGCTCGTAGGCAACAACCCGGACAACCTCGCAGCGGTGCTCCAGCTGAGCCACGTGTTCGAGAGCATCGGCGTGCTCGTCTACTACCGGATTCTGCCGCTTCACCTCGTGGATGACCTGATGGGCGGGTACATCCGGCAGGCGTGGCGAAAGGTGCGCCCCCACGTCGAGGTCAAGCGCCGGGAGTTGGACACCGTGTCGTACGCCGAGTGGATGCAATGGCTCGCCGAGCGGATGGACGAGCACCCGAGCCCGGGGAAGACCCTCGGCGCGCACGTCGCGCACCGAAAGTGGCGGCCATGACGCTGTTGTTGCTCGCCGCGTGCGCTGGCCCGCCGGACGACACCGGCGCGGCGGCCCCGGTGTTCCCGTACACCTACACGCCGCAGTCGGACCTGGAAGACTACGAGGAGGTCCGGTTCGAGACCGAGACCTGGGACCCGCTCACGGACGCCGAACAGACAGCGTTGTACGTGGAGAAGTCCATCCTGCACCGCAAGAGCGCGCCGGTCGATGAGCTCGATCACTACGCGGGGATGCGGGAGAAGCTGCACGGGTTGGGCGAGGGGACGCAGGTGGACTTCGTCGGGGACGTGATGTGGATGGGGGGCAATTGGTCGCACTTCCTGGACCCCGCCGCCGGGATGCTCGACGGCGAGCTCCGGGTAGGAAACCTGGAGACGCCCGTCGATCCCGACCAGCCGACCGAGAAGGACGAGCTGCCGCTCTACGCGTTCAACGCGCCGCCCGAGATCTTGGACGGGCTGCCGCTCGACGTCGTGCAGGCGACGAACAACCACACCATGGACATGGGCAACGCGGGGGTCACCGCTACGCTCGCCCAGCTCGACGGGCGTGGGTTCACGCGCACCGGCGTCGACACCCACGCGCTCGTGGACACCGCGGCGGGCGGCAAGATCGCGTTCCTCGCGTTCGCGTGGGGGATGAACAACCGCGTGGACGTGCCCGAGCGGGACCTGTTCGTCGTGCCGTTCGGTCACCTCGACGAGGACATCGACCTGTCCACCATCGCCGCGGCGATTGACGACGCGCGGGCGAATGGCGCGACGTCAGTGGTCGTGCTTGTGCACTGGGGGTTCGAGTACGAGTACTACCCAGACCCGCACTTCATGGTGCTTGGGCGCGAAGTGATCGCGCTGGGTGCCGATCTCGTCGTAGGGGAGGGACCCCACGTGGTGCAGCCGCCCGAGCTGTGCACCGTCGACCAAGGCGAGACCGCCGCTGTAGGCACGTGCGCTATCGACGACGGGCTCGGCGTGCCGCGGACGGCCGCGATCCTGTACAGCCTCGGCGACTTCGGGACGACCCTCGAGACCTTGCCGTGCCAGACGGGCATCGTCGCGAGCGTCACGCTCGACCCCGACGTCACCGGCCTCAGCTGGCAGGCGGAGCGGTCGCAGCCTGGGTCCGAGGGCACCGAGGTGGTGCCCACCGCGGGGAGCGAGGACCCTGACACCATCGAAGAGAACGCGCGCCTCGACGCGCTCCTGGGGACCGGATGGAAACGTTGACCGAAGCCTTGACCCCGCAGACCCGTGCGCTCTCCCCCGCCGCCGCGAAGCTGCAGTCGCGGGTGAACCACCCGCTGCTGTTCGCCGGGTGGTCGCTGATGAAGCTCCCGAGCGCCCTGTTCACCGGGGTGCGCCTCGAGCGCCTCGAGCCGGGGCGCTGCGTCACGTCCGTCCCGTACGGCTGGCGGAGCCAAAACCCGTTCCGCTCGACCTACTTCGCGGCGCAAGCCATGGCCGCCGAGCTGTCGACGGGCGCCCTCGGCATGCTCGCAGTCGAGGACGCCGGGGTGCCGATGTCGCTCTTGATCGTGGGCTTGACGGGGACGTTCGAAAAAAAGGCCGTCGCGAAGTCGACCTTTGTGTGCGAGCAGGGTGCTTCGGTGTTCGCCGCGGTGGCGGCGGCTAAGGCGTCGGGGCAGTCGCAGACGTTCGTGTTGGACACGGTGGGGACGATGGCGGACGGGCAGGTGGTGAGCCGGTTCTCGTTCACATGGTCGGTGAAGGCGAAGCGGCGGCGGGACTGAAACCTCGGTGACGTCAAAGTCACGATCGGGCAACGGTAGAAGTGTGTTCGACACACGGACGTCTCCTTCGACCCCGTAACGCGTGTAAAAAAGCGTCGATAAATGACAATCTTATCCCGTCGTGATGCACCCAGGAGCCGCGCAACGACGCCGCGACGGCGAATGGCAGCTTGGCAACAAACGTGCAATCTGGGGCGGGTTCGTCACCGGCTCTCACCACGGAGGTTGTCCAATGTCCATTCTCCTCGCCCTCGCCCTCGCCCACCCCGTCCTCGCTGCCGAGGGCGACCCGCCGCCCGCGCCGAAGGCCGAGGCCAAGAAGTTCGAGGTTCCCCCGGTCAAGATGGGCGGGCTCATCTTCGCGCACTACGGGTACGACCTGACGAAGTCTGCGAAGAGCGCAAACTCGTTCGAGCTCGACCGGGCCTACCTCACCGCGCAGGCCCAGATGTCCGAGCACCTCGGCGCGAAGATCACGTTGGACGCCGGGCGGCTCGATGACACCGCGGCGGACACCAAGATCCGCGTGTTCGTCAAGAACGCATGGTTGGAAGCAGCGAATGGCAAGGCAATCAAGGCGCGGTTCGGCGTCGTCGACACGGGCTACGTGCCCTACGCGGAGAGCTTCATGGGCGGGCGCTACATCGCCAAGTTCATGGCGGACGACCAGAAGCTCCAGTCCACCGCCGACATCGGCATCAACGTGCAAGGCGAGCAGGCCGGCGGCCTGTTGTCCTGGCACGCGTCGGTCTTGAACGGCGAGGGCTACTCCAAGCCCGAGCTCGACGCCGGCAAGACCGGCGCGGCGCGCGTCACCGTGAACCCGCTCGCGAAGAACGACAAGCTCGCGCTCCCGATCACCGGCTTCGTGGCGTACGCGATCCCGCCCAAGAACGGCGACTCGGTGATCACCTACGCTGGCGCGCTCGGCGTCAAGGTCCCGCACGTCTACGGGTGGTTTGAGTACGTCGGCAAGAGCACCGCGGGCGTGAGCACCGGCGGGGTCTCGGCGACCGTCAGCCCCCGGTTCCCCAAGTACGCGAACGTCATCCTGCGCGTGGACCGCTTCGACCCGGACGCCAAGGCCACCGGTGACTCGTTCCTCAAGCTGATCGGCGGCGTGAGCCACGACTTCCTCGAGAAGACCTCGGTCGCGCTCACCTACGAGCGCACGCAGCCTGAGAAGGGCGACGCGTCCCACGGTGTCTTCGTCCACATGCAGGCCGGGTTCTAGCCCAAAGTGGCATAGCCCAAAGTGTGCGCCAGGCGCAGCCGCAGCGCGCAATTTGGGCGCTCGCTTCGCCCCGGCCTGACCAGGAAGCAGGGCGAAGCAGAACAACTTAGCCCAGGAGGGGCCGGTTGCGGCACATCCTGGGATAGGAGCCTGGGTGCTCCCGCCCTGGCTCCGCTTGCTCCGCTGCGGTCCCGCCCTCGTGGTCTTCGACGACCGCACCGGGCGGGACTTCGCCGTATCGGGGGAGACCGTCCTGGCCAGCGACCCCAGGCTGGGGATCGCGGGGATGCTGGCCCCCCTTTCGGACGCGCTGGTCCCCCACAGGAAGGTGCACCCGCTCTACCTTCCCGGCGAGCAGGCGCTGCTGTGCCCGGCCCCCGAGCACCACCCCGCCGGGGGGTGGACGTGGCGGATTCACGCGCTGGACGCCGCTGCGGCGCGTGCCTGGCGGGCGGTGGACGGCCGCCCCAGCGTCGCGGAGGTCGCGGGGCACGCGGGCCTGCCGCTCGTCGAGTGTTGGGCGGCGCTCGCGTCGCTCACGGCCTGGCC
>CALQBK020000007.1 GCA_943328795.2 Bifidobacterium breve | reverse complement strand
TGCGAAGGTGGTCGACGTGACGCTCCCTGGGCACTGGATGGACCCCGGGCCGCTCGGCACCCTGGGGGTGGGCCCGAGCTTCGCGATGGCGGCCCGCCTCGCCCGGCCGGACGAGCCCGTCTTCATCATCTACGGCGACGGGTCCTTCGGGCTCAACGGCATGGAGTACGAGGCCGCTGCGCGCCAGGGCATCCCGTTCGTCGGGGTCATGGGCAACGACAGCGCGTGGACCCAGATCCGGCGCGGCCAGGCCCAGCTGTTCGGCAACGAGCGACTCCCGGCGACCGGGCTCGACTTCACGCGGTACGACCGCATGGTCGAGGCGCTCGGCGGGCACGGCGAGTACGTCGAGACCGCCGAGGAGATCCGCCCCGCGATCGATCGCGCGCTCGCCAGCGGCAAGCCCGCGCTGGTGAATGTCAAGATCGGCTCGTCGTCGTTCCGCGAAGGCGCCATCTCGGTGTAGGTGGCGCTCGGGTGTGGCGAGAGCCCCGCCCGGCGCACACGAGGTGTGCCGAGCATCGGCGTTAGGTCAGAGGGAGAATTCCTTCTCTTTCTGCAGCTTGACCTCGAAGCCCTTGTCGCTCCACTCCTTCGCGCGCGCCTCCGCCCAACCTTCGCTGTCGCTGGTGTTCTTCTCGGGCTCCTCGGTGTGGATGACGGGCCAGCCGCCCTCGTCCACGGTGCAGCCCTTCAGCTTCGGCTTCATCGCGCGCATCGGGCCCTCGATGTCCGCCAAGATGCTCCAGTGCGTGCCGCCCTCGGTGAGCGTGGTGTAGTGCACGTACGCGGTCTTCTTCCCATTGCACGTACCGGACTCGACGCTCGCGACGCCGTACAAGAACTTGCCGCCGGGCATCATGCGGTCCGGGTACAGCACCGGCAGCAGCGACGCCGCTGCCTGCTCCGCCCCGGAGTTCGCCAACTGCGTCGCGACGCCCTTCGCCTGCGCAGGGCCCGTCTTCTGCGCGATCGCTACCAGCGCGTCCTCGAGCTGCTTCTTGGCGTCGGCCGTCATGTTCTCCCCAAACCCGGGCTTCATCGCGTTCGAGATGGACTCGAGCAGCGAGTTGAACGGCCCGCCGTTCGCGGCCGCCGCGATCGCGGCTTCGCTCAGGGTCGGCACGGCGTCCGCGTGCTTCTTCGACGCGTACATGTTCGCGAGCCCGATGTACTTCTCGTCGAACTCCTTCGGGGGCGGCGCCTTGACCTTGGTCGCGACCCAGTCCCAGAGCTTCGTGTCCTCGCAGGCCTGGTAGGCGTCTCCCCACTGCTTGAACTCGACGTCCCGCAGCGTGTAGGCGCCCTGGAGGAACGTGACGTTGGTCGGGTGATCCGCGCAGGACGTGCCGATGGTGGTCGCGACCTCGTCGCGGGCGTCGAAGTCTGGGATCTTCGACAGCGACGTCCACGCGGGGGTCCAGAGCTTGGCGTCGATGGCGACCTGGACGAGGCCGGCGACGGCCTCGGTGTTGCCCGCCTTTTCGAGGAATTTCAGGAAGGAGCCCTCCGCCACCTTCGGGTCGCACTTGACGAGCGCGGCGAACGAGTCGGCGGCGGTTTCGGGGGTGAGCGTCGAGATCGCCGCGACCTGTGCGT
Source organism: Bifidobacterium breve (assembly GCA_943328795.2). Lineage (GTDB taxonomy): Bacteria > Myxococcota_A > UBA796 > UBA796 > SXON01 > CAIUMM01. The sequence continues at coordinate 57,668 of CALQBK020000007.1, read as the reverse complement.
CACATCCGGCGTAAGCGAGCGAGGCGAGTACCAGCAGCATGGAATCTCCGGGCGGCGGGTGCTAACCCGATCAGTGACTGTGCGAACCGGAACCCGCGGGGGGGCTCGTTGCGATCGTCACGAATCGTCTACGGCCGCCTGTGCAGATCGCGGGCGGTTTTGCTTGACGTCGGCGCGGGATCGCTGAATGTTGAGCGCGTCCGCGCGTTCAAGCGCTGCACCCTGGAGTCTTCGATGTTGCTCATGCTCTCCCTCGCCCTGGCCGCCGAGCCCGCTACCACCACCGCTACGGCCACCACCGCTGCGCCGACCGAGACCACGCCCGCGGCGGATGCCTCGGCCACCGCCACGGCGCCGGCGGCCGACGCGGCAGCGACCGCGGCAGCGGCCTGCGCCACGGTGACCGTGAACGCGGACGGCACCTCCACGCTGTCTGACGCCACGCTCCCCCCGTGCGGCCCCGACGGCAAGCCTGTGCAGAAGAAGAAGAAGCTCGAGAAGTCCAACAACGGCCGCATGGAAGCCGAAGAGACGCGCGAGTAGGTCCGACCAGCCGGGGCCCAGCGCGGGCGACCCGCGGGGGATAGCCGGGGCCTATGTCGATGCCCGCCCTCGTCACCGATCCGGCAATCCTCGAAGGCTACCTGTCCGACGCGTCCAACACGCATGGTGTGGCTGCAGGGCTCGTGCGTCCGGTGGACACGGCCGAGGTGGCGGCGGTGGTCGCGCACGCGCAGTCGCACGGGATCCCGCTTACGGTCACGGCGCGCCGCACGTCCACGACGGGGGGCCCGATCCCGGACGGCGGCTGGCTGCTCTCCACCGAGCGGCTGGACGGCATCCACGCGCTCGACGAGGCCGGCGCCGGCGTGTTGCTGGGCCAGTACCAGGAGCACGTGGAGGCGGCGGGCTGGTTCTTCCCGCCTGACCCGACCAGCCGACACGAGTGCTCGCTCGGCGGGGCCGTCACGTGCAACGCCTCGGGCGCCCGAACGTACCGGTACGGGCCGACGCGACCGTGGATCCGCCAGGTAGAGGCGGTGCTCCCTTCGGGCGAGGTCGTGATCGCGAGCCGGGACACGCCGTCCCCGTGGCCGGTCCCGCGCTGGGTCGAGCCCCACGTCAAGACCGCTGCTGGCTACTTCCCGGCGGACAACCTTCTTGACTTGCTGATCGGGTCCGAGGGCACGCTGGGGGTGATCACCCGCGTGTGGACGCGGTTGACGCCGCTCCCGAAGGCGGTCCTCGCGTTCTTGGCGTTCTTCCCGACCCGGGAGTCGATGCTCGCGTTCCTCGCGGAGGCGCGGAGCGGCCGGCACGACCCGACCGCCCCGCTCCAGCCGCGTTGCCTGGAGTACTTCGACCGGCGCTCGCTCGACCTGATCCGCGGCCGCGTCCCGGTCACCGCGGCGGACTGCGCCGTGCTCGTGGAGGTCGAGCACGAGGGGGAGGCCCCGCTCGAGGCCTGGTTCGACGCGCTGGTGCGCTGTGACGCGCTGGTGGACGAGACGATCGTAGCGGAAGACGACGCTGGCCGTGCGCGGCTGCACACCATCCGCCACGCGCTGCCGGCCGAGGTGAACGAGATCATCGCCCGCACCGGCGTGCGAAAGGTCGGCACCGACTTCGCGGTTCCTGACGCCGCGCTGCCCGAGATGCTGGCGTTGTACGACGATACGGGGATGCCCGCCGTGTGCTTCGGGCACCTCGGGGACAACCACCTGCACCTGAACTTCTTGCCCCGGTCTCAGGCCGAGTGGGCAGAGGCGAAGGAGCGCTACATGGTGCTCGCGCGGCGGGCTGTCGCGCTCGGCGGCACCGTGAGCGCGGAGCACGGGATCGGGCGGCTCAAGCGGGCGCACCTCGCGATGATGGTGGGGGACGCGCAGATCGAGGCGTGGCGGGCGCTACGGCGCCTGGCCGACCCCGCCGGGGTGCTCGGCCGCGGCGTGATGGTGTGACGCCCGGCTCGCCGGCTACGCGGTCGCGGTCAACAGCGTGCGCAGGGCGGCGACCGCCTCCCGGCACCCTGCGAGGTCCGGCACCAGGGCGAAGCGCACGTGGTCACGCCCCGCGGGGGTCACCGAGAAGAAGCTGCCGGGGTTCGTGAGGACGCCGGCCTTCAGCAGGTGGCGCGCGAACGCGTCCCCGTCGCCGCCGGGCGCGCGCACCCACACGTAGAAGCTCGCGGTGCTCGCGGTCACCTCGAGCCCTACGCTCGAGAACAGGTCCGTCAGCAGCCGGCGCTTCTCTCCAAACGCGAGCCGCCGCTCCTCGGCGTGCGCGTCGTCCCCCCAGGCGGCCGCCGCGGCAGCGTTCACGAAGTCCTGGGGCGCGAGGCCGGGGTTCGTGCGCAGCGCACGGAGCGCGGCGATGGCCTGCGCGTCGCCGGCCACGATGCCCGAGCGGTAGCCGGTCATCCCCGACCGCTTGGACAACGAGAACAGCGCCAGCACGCCCTCGTCCGCGACCTGCAGGATGCTCGCCGGCGGCTCGTCGAACCAGACGTCCAGGTAGCACTCGTCGCTCACCAGCAGGATGTCGTGCTCGCGGCACACCTCCCAGGTCCTGCGCAGGTCGGCCTTCGACATCACGGCGCCGCTGGGGTTGTGCGGCGTGTTGATCCACAACAGCCGGGCGTCCCGCAGCACCTCGCGGGGGAGCTCCCACGGCCGCTGGATGTAGTCGCCCGACAGCGGTTGTGGGCACGGGAGCCCACCCGCGAGCACCGCACCCCGGTGGTACACGGAGTACCCCGGGTCTGGGTAGATCACGCCGCGGTCAGGCGCGTGCGGGTCGATGCACAGGAGGGGCATGTGGAACACGGCCTCCTTCGAGCCCGACGTCGGCAGCACCTGCGTCTCCGGGTCGAGCGTGACGCCCAGCCGGCGCTGCGCGTAGCTCGCGAACGCGCGTCGAACCCCGGGCTCCCCCCGCACCGTCGGGTACCGGCAGTTGTCCGGCACGCTCGACGTCAGCGCGTCGCGGATGAACGCCGGGGTGGGCTCGATCGGGTCGCCCGTGCCGAAGTCGTAGACGGTTCGGCCCTCGGCGAGGAGCTGGTCCCGGATGCGGTCGATCGCGACAGTGGGGTACGTCGGGAGGGTGAGCAGGTTCGGGTTCGGGCGCACCCGCGCATCGTACTCCGGGGCGGCGAGCGCCGGGCGCGACCCCCCCTACGGATCGTCGACTTGGTCCGTGGGGTCGTCTGCGGCGGGCTCCTCGGGTGGGTCCCCCGGGGCCGGGTCGGCGCCCTCGACGTAGCCGAGGGCCTCGAGCTGGGCCTTCAGGGCGTCGGCGAGCACGCGTGGCGCGGCGGTTTGAACGCCGCTCCAGGTGAGCTGGCCCGGGATGGACCCGTACGTGCCCGGGACGGTCGCGCCGTCGTCGAGCTGAAGCGCGGCGTCCGGCGGCCACGCGCCGAAGCGGGAGGGGCCGACGACGTTGTCGACGCGGGCGCCACCGACGAACAGGGCCGCGGTGCTGTGCAGGGTGCCGGTGGTGAGCTCCCAGGGTTCGCCGAGGTGGGCGGCCAGCGTAGCGAGCTCGCCCCGCACCGAGAGCGGCTTTCGCTCGCGCGGGTCGCTCCCGAGGTCGAAGCGCTCGGAGGTTTGATTCACGAAGTCGAACAGCGCCGCGGAGGCGTGTTCGGATGGCCCGGCGATGACGCCGAGCTTCGCCGAGCTGAACCGGCTGGTCTCGGGCCAAAACGTGCGGTCGGGCACCGCGCCGCGTAGGTCGAGCCCGGCGCCGATGCCCCACTCCGCGCCCCCGATCGCGGCGGCCGTGGCCGCGACGTCGATGTTGCCGACGCGCTCGGTGCGCACCCCCTCGGGCACGCCGGTGCCGGAGACGATCAGCGGGATGTTCAGCGCCTCCGCGTAGAGCGTGTGCGCGTGGCCCCAGCTGCCGCGCTCCCCGAACTCCTCGCCGTGGTCTGCGAGCACGATGAACACGACGTCGCGGTCCCACTGCCACGTGCGGATCAGCGGCTCCAGGCTGTCGTCGACGAACCGGATGCACTCGTCGTACTGCGCGACCAGGTCGTGCATCCGGCGCTTCCCAACCGGGTGCTTCTTGAAGTACTCCCACTTCTTGTACGCCAGCTCCTTCGGGGCCAACGCCCGGTTGTACCGGGTGTTCCACGGCTCGGGCGGCGAGTAGGGGTAGTGGACATCGTACGTGTGGAGGAACAAGAACGCGGGTTGGTCGGCCGGCAGCCCCTTCGCCCAGTCCAGGGCGGCGGTGACCAGCTGCGGCGTGCGCACCTGGTGACCGAGGCTCGCCGGCTCCGAGAGCCCGAAGTCCTGGTACGTGTCGAACCCCCGCGCGAAGCCGTACCCGCCGCCGACGTAGATCGCGCTCACGAACCCCGCGGTCGCGTACCCCCGCGCGTGCATCCGCTCCGCGAGAGTGGGAACGCTGGCGGCCAGCTGCCGGTCGTCGTCGATGACCTGGTGCTCGGTTGGCCACAAGCCGGTCATCATCGTCATGTGCGACGGGAGCGTCCACGGTGAGCCGGAGATCGCGTGGGTAAACCGCTGGCCCCGGCTGGCGAGGGCGTCGAGGTTCGGGGTCGTGTCGCGCTTCTGGCCGTAGCTCCCCACGTGGTCGGCGCGCAGCGAGTCGATCGAGATGACGACCACGTCGGGGCGGTGCGGGTCACCGCGCGGGAGGGTGTGGCAACCGGTGAGGACGAGGGCCAGGGCGAGCAGCTCGGGGCGTGTGGTCAATCCCACGTGCCCCACCAGGGCCAGCCCGCGGGGAGGAACCGCAGCATCAGCACGAGCAGGACGCAGGTCACGAAGATCCCCACGACGCTCCGCGCGGACCCGTCCCCCAGGGTCTTCAGCGCGTCGCGAGGGGCGGTGAAGAACGCCGCGGCGTGCACGAGCCAGAGCGGCTCGAGGGGCACGCGGTAGCGCGAGAGGCCCGCCAGCGCCGCGATGGCCGCGACGTGGTACAGCACGATCAGCCCGCTCCCGGCCGCGTACCAGCCTTTCCCCCCCGTGAACAGGCCCAGCGTGCCCCCGATCAACGTCGCGAAGGTGAACCCTGCGACGCTCACGATGAGCGCCTCGTCCACCCAGTCCGGCAGCCCGCGCCAGCGGCCCCACCGCAGGTTTCGCGTGAGGAAGCTGTGCGGCGTGACCAGCTGCGCGACGCGGAGCGGGATGCGGGCCGCGAACGTGTCCGGGTGGGCCTTGATCCAGGCCACGCCGAGCTCGGCCTCGCACTGGTCCTTCACCACGGGGTTGCCCTCCTCGGGGCAGGGCTTGCGCCCGGAGTCAGTGGCGCGCTCATAGGCGCGGGTCGCGAGCTGGCCGTTCCCGTAGTCGAACGTGATGGGCGGGAAGTCGTTGTTTCCCAGGTACATCATCTGGCCGAGCGTGCGGTCGGAGATCACGACGTCGTGGAACTTCCGGCTCGCGTAGACGCTGTACGGGGCGACGAGGAGCACGGCCGCGCAGGCACACGCGGCGGCTTGCTTCCACGCGAGCGCCTCGCGGAGCCTGCCCCAGGTGATGACCGCGATGAACACCGGGAGCATGTACGTCGCGACGCCGCGGAAGAGCACGCACGCGCCGAGGAGCAGCCCAGGGGCGATGCCCTTCCACGCGGTCGTCGCGGCGCGCGTGTCCCGGAGCGCCAACATCGCGCCGATCAACAGCGCCGAGTAGAAAGTCTCGCTCCAGAGCGACGAGGTGTAGAAGATGAAGGTCGGGTTGAGCGCGTACGCCCACGCCGCCCAGAGCCCCGCCCTCCGACCATACTCGCCCTCGGTGAGCCGGTAGAGCATCGCGACGCACCACGTCGCGACGAGCAATTGCCCGATCTCTACGGAGCCGGGGAGCTTGAAGAGCCACTGGTGCAGCGCCAGCAGCGCCGGGTACGCCGGCGCCCAGAGCCAACCGTGCGTCCCGATCATGCCCCGCCCGGCGAGGAGGGACGACGCGAGGTCCACGTAGGTGCACTCGTCGCGTACGCAGGGCTTGTCGATCCAGACGAGCATCGGCACGACCCGGAGCACGAAGGCAACGAGCATGGCTCGCCGTAGCTGCGGATCCTTCAGGGGGGCCAACACGGCGCGTGCTTAGCCTGAAATCGGGGTCCGGGGCAGGCGGCGCGAGCCAAACCGCGCGTCAACGCAGCGAAGCGCGGCTAGTCCCCGCCGGCTTCCGGCTCTGCATCCGGCCCAGCGCCCTCGCCGGCCTCGCCGGCCTCGCCCGCGGGCTCGACGACGGGAGCGTCCCCCGCTGCCGCGCCGTCGGCGTCTTGCTTCAAGGGCAGGTTCGGCTTTCCAGCCTTTCTCGGCGGTGGCGTCGCCTTTTCGGCCTCCTTCCCAGAGATGCCGAGCCGCAGATCCCGGGCATCTTCCAGGTAGACACGCGCCCAGGATCGGGTCGGGTCCGCGCGCACCGCTGCCAGGAACGCCTCGTAGGCCGCCTGCGGGTCGTTCTTCGCCCGGGCCTCCATCCCTTGGTCGAACAGCGTGTCGGCGACCTGCTTGCCGGCGGCGAGGGCGTCGGCGTCCGTTGGGTCCACCCAGAGGGCTGACGCGATCGCCTCCGACTTGCCGACGAGGCTCGGGAGCGTGGTGGCCCGGCGGACGAAGCAGGCCACGACCGCCCGGTTCGCCGCCGGCTGCTGCTGTTCGCGCCACGCGAGGTTGCGGGCGACGTGGCGCCAAGCGTCCTTGAACGCGGTCCGCGCGGCCTCGCAGTCGCCGCTCTCGGCTACCGCTGCCGCCCGGGCCTGCTGCGCCTCAGCGGCCTCCAGCGCGGCCTTAGCGGAGACGAGATGGACCGTCCCCGCGCTGACCCACTCGCCCGGCAGGTACCGCACCCCGTCCGTGCTCGGCGCCAGCGCGCTCAAGACCCGTCCGTCGGCGTCGAGGACCACCACGCCGAGGTCGTAGTCACCTTCGGGCAGCTGGGGCGGGATGGGCATGTACCAGTTGCCCTCGACGTACTCGTTCGCCTTCCACTTCTCGGGCTTGTACCAATCGAAAGCGGGTGCGAGCTCGGCTGCGTGCAGGTGGCCCGCGTGATCCTTCAGGAACACGAGCACGCGGAAGCCGACCTTTCGCGGGGTCGCGATCCACCAGGTGTGCACGAAGAGCTTGCCGCCCGGCGCCACCTCGGGGGCGGGGACCTGCCACCCGGCCATCGTCACGCCGCCGTCGAAGTCGACTTGGGTGTCCGCCGGCCCGCGAAAGTCCGTCCGGGCGACCAGGTCTTTGCGGACGTGGTTCCCGACGTGGTACGAGCGCTTGCCGGACGGGTACCCGGTGATCTCCAGGTACTGCTCTTTCCACTTGGGGTTCTGGGGGATCTTCGTGGTGCGCGCCCAGCTCCCGTGCACGTGCGCGAAGGTCGGGCGGACCTCGTTGAACACGTAGTCGTCGATGAAGCTCTTCTGGTACGTGTGCCGCGCCATGGCGACGTCGATCAGCCCGGCCATGTCGGCGATGTGCCAGCGCGTGAAATACATGTGCGCGCCCATGTCAACGTCCAACAGCGTGACGTCGTCCAGGTCGAGCTTCTCCTGTACGGACCCCATGTAGTTGGCGCGACGGTGGACGTCGTTCACCGTCGTCTCCGGCCCCGCGACGAACTGCGCGCTCTTCCAGGTGTTCGGCGCGGCGAGCGCCAACACCGCGACGACGGCGAACGTCGACGCCACCTTCGGACCGCGCCAGGTCCGCATGTCTGCCGGCATCCACGCCAACAGTTGCCCAACGACCAGGCCGAGCAGCGCGCCGACCGGGCCCGCGAGGAGCATCTCGACGTGCGCCGGGGGCCCCTTCGGCCGGGCGTTCTTCAAGAAGTCGAAGTGCGGCATCTCGATGGGCTTGCCGCTCGCCGGGAACGAGAGGAAGTACCCCGCGGTCACGACCAGCCCGACGACCAGCCCGAACACCACCCAACCCCGCCGCGTGCCGGGCAGCTTGCGGACCGTCCAGTCCACGACGCGCAGATCCCGGCAAGGCCCGTCGGCGCCCGGCAAGTTCGCGGCGATGACGCCGATCCCGAGGCCGATCAGCGTGAAGACCGGCAGCGCGACCAGCGACCCCCACCGGAAGCACTTCATCCAGTCGCCGTTCGACCACACCCAGAACAGCACGCCGATCGCGAAGCTCCCCCAGAGCAGCCCGCGCGCTGCCCAGCCGCGGCGACCCAGCGTGAGGAGCCCAAGCAGCACCGAGCCGCCGAGCAAGAAGTAGACGACCCCGGCGTTCCAGTCCCGTACGACGTGGCTCGCGTACCAAGACGCCGCTGCCTTCGGGATGATCGTGATCGACTCGGCGCCCGGGAGGAGTCGCAGCCCCCCCGTCAACTTCGGCGAGAGGCGGCCGTCCCACGTCGTGACCGCGGCGAACCCGAGGAGCAGGATGAGCAGGAGGGCCGTCCGCGCGCGCTCTCGGCGCCCGGGCCGCAACGGCAGCAGCGCCAGCATCGCGGCGGGCGCGGCGAACACGACGCCGTAGGCGAACGCCCACTCCTTGAACTGCTTCCAGCCGCCGGCCGTCCACCCGGTCAACTTCACCGTCTGCGACTTGTCTTTCGCGTAGTACGTGTTCGGGAACCACCACCCGAAGTACTCGTGGCGCGCCACGTTGTACGCGACGAACGGCGCGGCGAACACCACGATCCACGCGAGGCCCTGCCGCCACTGGCGCTGCCTGGCGGTGCCGAGCACCCGGGCGAACAGGCCGACCCCCGCGTACCCGATGCCATCTGGGCGGGTCATCGCGAGCACGAAAAAAGCGAGGGCGCTCCACGGGAACCGTGCGCCGGTGCGGATCTCGACCGACAACCGCCAAACACCGACTCCGAGCGCGAGGTTGAACAAGCTGTTCTCTAGGCCGGAGGCGCTCCACAGCGTGAACTGCGTGGACGCGGCCAGCAGCGCTGGGCCGAGCAGGGGAGCCCAGCGGGGCACCGGGCTCGGGTCGTCCTCGGAGTCCCCGCGCGCCTCCCGCCCGATCGCCCAGGCGACGACCAGCGTGGCGGAGCCGAAAAGGCCGCCCAGCGCCTTCGCCGCGAAGAACGGGTCGATCCGCAGCACGTAGAGCGCTGCCAGCAAGAACGTCCAGCTGGCGTTCGAGTACCCCTCGACGCGCTCGGCGCCCGCGAACGGCGCAGCCCCGAGGCCCGTCGCGATGTTCCGCGCGTACGCGAACGAGATGCCGGCGTCCTCGATGTAGAACGGCGACACGAGGCACCACACCGCGTAGTGCACGAAGAAGACGGCCACGATGAAGGCTAGGATGGGCGCCTGCCGCCGCACCTCTGGATCCCAGCCCATCACTGCCGTGGTCGCGCGTGCGCGTACCCGACCCAACACGCTCCGCATCGAACTCTCCGGGGCTGCCTACCGCGCCGCCACTCGAATCACATCGTCTTTTTGACTGCGCCCTCGGCCGCCGCGTTGCGCGCCGCCATCTGCTTCTTCAGCTCGTCCAGCTGCGACTTGGCGGTCGCGTCCTGGGCCTTCGCCTTGACCTTGGCGAGCCGCGAGTCCAGCGAGTCGGCCTTCATCTCGGTCCCGATGTCGGCCTCGGCCTGCATCTTGTGGATGTGCTCCCGCACGTTCTCCAGCGCCTTGATGTCGGCGTCCGTAGAGAGCCCGTCCAGCGTCTCTTGGATCTGGATGCGCGCCTCGGCCGTAGCCTTTTTCGCCAGCATCTCGTCGCGCTCGCGCTTCAGCTTCTCGATCTCGCCCTGGAACGCGACGAGCGAGTCCTTGGCGTCGTTGGCCTGGGCGGTGACCTTCTCCTGGTCGACCTTGAGCTGCTCGAGCGCCTTGTCGAGCTCGTTCTTCTTGGTGAGCAGCACGAGCGCCACGTCGTCGTCGCCGCTCTCGATCGCGACCGGCAGCTGGGCGTTGACCTCGCGCAGCTCGCGCTCCTTGGTCTCGAGCTCGGTCGAGATCTTGTTGCGGAGGTACACGATGCCGCTCACGGCCTTTTTCAGGTCGCGGTGCTTCTTGATCCGCTCGTCGATCGCGGCCTCGTAGACGGCCTCGGGGTTCTTGGACTCCTTGCCGCTGATCCAAAGGCCCCAGAAGCCGTTCCAAAGGTTGCCGATTCGGTCGAAGAAGCCCATGGGTACTCCAAAGGTGCGCGCGGGTGCCGGAGAGCCTGGGCCCTCCAGGTTCCCGGCTAACTCGCCGGCGGCGAGGGGCTACGGGTACCGCTGGGGGGGGCGCGGTGTGTTAGCGAGCAGGCGATGTTGACGCTGTCTTTTGTTGTATTCGCGCGGGTCAGCCTGGCCGCTGGCACGGCGCCGGTGGCGGACGCTGGGCTTGGCGTCCTGGCGTACCCGGGCGACACCGTGGTGCTCAACGCGACGGGGTCGAGCGACGTCGACGGGGAGAACCTGGCCTACGCGTGGACGCAGGTCGTGGGCGCGCCGGTGGACATGCAGGACGCGACGACGGCAGAGCCCTCGTTCGTGGTCCCGGCGCCGGGGCCCTACGCCTTCGAGCTGGTCGTCAACGACGGGACGTTGGAGTCTGCGGCGGACTCGGTGGGCCTCTTCGCGCCGGACCGGGAGCTGCAACCGGACGGCGAGAGCGGGTGCGCCGTCGCCGCCGGGCCGGGCAGCCTCGCGCTGGCGGTCTTGGCCGCTGCGCTGACGCTGGGCCGGCGCAGGTCGAGGTAGCGCGATCCGCGCGCGCTCGGCTTGGTATGCGCTCGGGGCGCTCCTGCCGGTGGCGTGGCTGGTCGCCCACTGGGACGCGCCGTTGGTCGAGGACGCGCTGTTCTGGTTCGTGCCGGAGGCGATCGGGCAGGCCGAGCGGGGGCTCCACCTGGCCGTTTCCGGGGCGCTCCCGGACGTCGTGATTGGCCACGGCGCGCCGATGCCGCCGCAGTGGCTCGACGGGCTGCAAGACACGTGGCACCCGCCGCTCTGGTACTGGTGGTTGGCCGGGTTCTTGCGCTGGGGCGCGTCGCTCCACGCCGTGCGGGCGGCCTGCGTGGTCCCGGCCGCGCTGGCGGGGCTGGGGTTCGTCGCGCTCGGGGAGGCCCAAGGGCGCCCCTGGGCGGGGCTGGCGCCTTGGGCGGTACCGGGTGTGCTGGCGCAGTTGCTGCGGCCGGAGCTCGATCTCCCGCTGCTCGCGTGCGTGCCGTGGGCGCTGGTCGCGCTGCGGCGCGGGGAGTGGGGCGCATTCGCGGGGATCGGGCTGATGGCGAGCTGGGTGAAGGAGCCGGGCGTGCTCCTGGTGGTCCCCGCGCTCGTGCGGTGTGCCCGGACGCGAAGCCTGCGGCCGGAGGCGTTCGCTCCGTTGGCCGGCGTGCTCACGTGGGCGGCCATCCACGGCCTCGCCCCGACGATGGGGACGCCGTCGGGCGTCGGGCAGGTCCTCCAGAACGTCGGCGTGGTGCTCCGGTACGTCGCGTTCGACCAGGGGCGCGTGCTCCTCGTGCTCGGCGCCGCCGGGCTCGTCGCGGCCCCCGTCGAGGCCAGCTTCGTCGCGAGCTTCGTCCTCTTCTTCTCCTACGTCCGCTTCGACGCCACCGCGGGGACCCTCGACGCGTTCACGCACCTCCGGTACCTGCTGCCTGCCGTCTCGGTGTACGTGGTCACGGCGTCTTCGCGGATCGAGGTGCCCGTCGCGCTCGCGCAGCTCTATTGGCTGCACGCGGTGCACGTGAACGGGCCGGAGGGGTCGATGGCGGGGGTGGACTCCGCCTACGCCGACCGCGCCGCGTTGCAATCCGTGCCGCCAGGCCAAGTGAACTGGGTCGGGAGCTACGTGGCCGCCGGGATCGGCCGGCCGTGGACCGGCTTCCCGGCGAGCCCCTCCAGCCGCGTCTACGCGTTCGCGACCGACCCGCGCGACCTCGCCGTGGGCGACCTCCTGCTGGCGTCCACCTACGGCGAGCCCTCGACCCGGCTCCAACGCGCGCTCGAGCTCGAGCCGGTGTCGAGCTGGCGGGTCGGTGACGTCCGAACGGACGTCTGGCGGGTCGTCGGCCACGACGCCCGCGGACTCGCGCCGGCCGCGCTGCCGCCGCGCTAGTTGCTGGGTCGGGGCGATAGGGCGCCCCTCCCGGCGGCCCTACGGCGAATCTTGCGGGCGAGTACACCCGCCAGGTTCGCCCACGGTTCGGCCCCGCCGAAGACGGCGGGACCGAGACCGCGCGGGCCGTCGCTGGCTGGGTCGGGGCGCCCAGGCGCCCACCGATTAGCTTCCCTCTGCCGCGACACCGCTCCGGGCCTCTGCCTCGACCCGCCAGGGCGCCGGGAACCCGTCGTTCGCGAACGCGCGCTTCCACGCCGAGTAGCCGCCCCCGTCCTCGGTGGCGCGCAGGCACGCCTCTCCGCCCTCCCAGCCGGCCTTCGCCAGCTGGAACTCGACCCACGCCCAGCGAGCCGACGCGGGCCGGACCTCCGCACGGACGCCCCGGAGGCCCGCCCGCAGCCGGTCCAGCCGACGTTCCACCGGGCTGATCCCCGCGAAAGGCGCGCCGTCCAACGGCGTGTTCCGCTTGGGCACGAACGCGGCGACTCCGAGCGCGACGGGGTGGATCGCCGCCAGCTTGCGCGTGAAGGTGATCAGCTCCTCGACGTCGTCGTCCTGCTCGTCCGGCACGCCGAGCATCATGTAGACCTTGAGCAGCCGGTACTTGTGCTCCCGCGCGGCCTCGGCGCACGCGATGAGCTGCGCGTCGGTCGTGCCCTTCGCGAGCGTGCGGCGCAGCCGTTGGCTCGCGGCGTCGCTCGCCACCGTGAGCGTCGAGTACCCGCCGGCGCGCAGGAGGCGGGGAATGTCAGGCTTCAACGCCACGCGATCGCCGCGGAGCGACGAGATCCCGATGCCCTTGCCTGCGTCGAGCAGCGCCTCCAGCAGCGGCACCAGCTGGGGATGGTCCGAGATCGCCGCGCCCACGAGCCCGACGCGCGGCGCGCCCTCGGGGATGAGCTCCATCAGCCGCTCGGGCGTGACGAGCCGCATCCCGCCAGCCTTTCCGCCCGTCTCCGGCTTGGTGTCGCGGCGCATCACGCAAAATGTGCAGGTCCGGTGGCAGCCGCGCTCGCCCTCGATCAAGAACATGTCGTGCAGCTCGGTCTCGGGCGTCCAGATCCGCGACCGGGCGGGCAGGTGGGCGTCAGCAGAGCGGGCGATTGGCGGGAGGACCTCGCCGTGCAGGTGCGGCAAGTAGCCGCCCGGGGTGCGCGCGAGGATGTCGAGGTCGCCGTCCTCGAAGAACGCGTCACAGACGTCGGCGACGAAGTCGTCGGCCTCGCCGAGGATCATCCCGTCGCAGAAGGGCGCGGCCGGCAGCGGGTTCGAGAACGTGAGCGGCCCGCCCAGCAGGATGGTCGGATCCTGGGGCCTGCGGTGCCTCCGAAGCGGGGCGAGCCCGGAGAGCCTGAGCAGCTCGACAAGGCCCACCAGCTCGAGCTCGTAGGCCAAGCTTACGCACCAGAGCGGGAACGCGGTGAGCGGCGTGAGGGTCTCCTCGGAGACGGGCACCTGCCGGGCCTTTCGGAAGGCCTCGACGTCGTCGGGCAAGAACACCCGCTCCACGGTGAAGCCCCGCTCGGCCAGCAGGTTCGCGATCCACTGGAACCCGAGCGAGGACATCCCCGCGCGGTAGGGGGAGGGGTAGACCAGCGCGATCCGACGGGGCCGACCGCCGGGCAGCGGCACGCCGCGCTCCAGCGCCTTGCGCGCGAGGATCGGGGCGGCGAGCGCGCGGGGGAGGGCCATCGCGGGGCGCATACCCCGACGCGCGGGTCGGCGCGTCGGGGGCGCTCCGTACCCTACAGGCCTTCGACGATGATCGCGATGCCTTGGCCGCCGCCGATGCAGGCGCTGCCGAGCCCGTAGCGGGCCTTCCGACGGCGCAGCTCGTGCACGAGCGTCGCGGTGATGCGCGCCCCGGAGGCGCCGAGCGGGTGGCCGAGCGAGATCGCGCCGCCGTTCACGTTGGTGAGCGCGCGGTCGAGGCCCAGGGCCTTCTCGCAGGCGAGGTACTGGGGCGCGAAGGCCTCGTTCACCTCGGCGAGCGCGAGGTCGCCGACGGAGAGGCCGGCGGTCTCCATCGCGCGCTTGGACGCCGCCACGGGGCCGATGCCCATGATGGTCGGGTCGCAGCCGGCGATGCCCCAGCTGACGATGCGAGCGAGGGGCGTGAGGCCGCGCTTCTCGGCCCACTTCGCGTCCGCGACCACGAGGCTGGCGGCGCCGTCGCAGATGCCAGACGCGTTGCCGGCGGTGACCAGGCCGTCCTTCTTGAAATACGCGGGCAGCTTCGCGAGCGTAGCGGCGTCCGAGCGGCGCGGGTGCTCGTCCTTGTTGAACACGACGTCGCCTTTCTTCGACTTGATCACGAAGTCGATGATCTCGTCCTTGAACCGGCCGGCCTCGTTCGCCGCGAACCACCGCTCCTGGCTCGCGATCGCGACCTCGTCCACCGCCTCGCGCGAGAGGTTGAACTGCTCACCGAGCTTCTCGGCCGTCTGGGCCATCGCCATGCCGGTGAACGTGTCCGTCAGGCACTCCCACAGCAGGTCCTTCAGCACCGGCGGGCGGCCGAACTTGGCCGCGCCGTCGCGCATCCCGTGGATGACGTGGGGCGCCATGCTCATGTTCTCCATGCCGCCAGCGAGCACCACGTTCGCCTGGCCCGTCAGGATCTGCTCGGCCGCGCTGATGATCGCTTGGAAGCCCGAGCCGCAAAGCCGGTTGACGGTGAGCGCGGGCACGGTGACGGGCACGCCGGCCTTCAGCGCGACGTGGCGCGCCCCGTAGATCGCGTCGTTCGAGGTCTGGAGCACGTTGCCGTAGATCGCGTGATCGACGTCGTCCGGCGAAACGCCGGCTCGCTTGAGCGCCTCGATCGCGGTGGGAACCGCGAGGTCTTGCGCGGTGAAGTCCTTCAGCGCGCCGCCCTGCGTGCCGAACGCGGTGCGGACGGCGGAGAGGATGACGATTTCACGGTTCTGGACGGAGAGGGACATGGAGACTCCGAGGTTTGCGCAGCGCGCGGGTGGAAAGCGCGCCGGCACTAACGCGGGGGCCCCGAACCGACCGCTAGCCGAACGGTCAGGGCCGCCAGCGCAGGCCTACGTCGTACGCGGCGGCCTGCTGGATGTCCAGCAGCGTCCACGTCCACTCGGGATCCTCGAAGCGCTGGACGAACGTCCAGTACTCGCTGAAGCCCTGGAGGCCCGTCGGGTCGCCCTCGTACGGCTGTCCGTCTTGGCTCGTCGTCCAGTCGCGCATGGCGATCCACATTCGGACCGTCACCGAGACGAAGCCGGTGCGCTCGTCCCCGTCGAACACCACCGCGGTGATCTCGGCGTCGGAGACCGCCACCGAGTCGACATGGTTGACGCGCCCGGCGGCCTGGTCCTCGATCAGCCAGCGGCGGAGCAACATCGCCAGGCGGGGGGAGAGCCCGTCGCCGAGCGCCTCGATGTCGCCTTCGCCCCAGGCCACGTGGAGCGCTTGGCACCGGGCCTTGATCATGCCGAGGAACGCGTCGGGCTGGAACCACGGCAGGACCCGCGACAAGGTGTCCAGGTGTGGCGCCAGCCGGTGGTCATGGTGGGACGGCGCGTCGCGGCCGAGGGCGTTCGCCTCCAGCGTCGGGGCCGGGAGGCGCTCGGGGGGGAGCAAGCCAACGTCGGGGCCGAGGTCCCAGGACAGCACCCTGGCGAACTCGCACAGGCGTGAGGGCCCCGCGGCCTGGAAGGCCGTGCTGCGGACGGGACCCCAGCGCACCCGCGAGCGCCTGCCGCGTGGCAACGCATCCATCGCCGCCGCGAGTCCGCTCTTGCCCGCGGACCAACGAGGACGCACCTTCCCCTGGGCCACGCACACCACCTCGTCCACCGCGCGCACCCGCCCGTCGGCCCCGAGCGAGAGCGTCCACCGGTGCTCGGCCTCGACGAGCCGCTCGTCGTCCCAGCTCGGCGGGGTGACCCCCTCCTGGCCATGGGTGTACCGGTAGAGCACCCGGACCCGGACCCGCACGTCGGGCCCGCCAACCTCGGGCTGCACCCCGACGAGATTCGACGCGACGACCACGACTTGAGAAGGGGTGCCGGGCGGAGCATGGGTGACCGTGACGCCGGTGATGTCGATCCGCTCGAAGAACGGCGACGCCGGCCAGGGGATGTCCGGCCGGACCAGCCGGAGGAACGCGTCACGGACGGCCTCGACGAGGGCGGTCTCGCCCGTGAGCGGCGGGAGCAGCGAGGTCGCCTTGGGCCACGAGGGCTCGGGCGGCGGGTTGCCCCGGGCCCGGCGGCTGCTGTACCACCGCAGGAACGAGAGCAGCACGACGGGGGAAAGGAACATCCCAAAAGACATCACGCAGCACGTCCAGCCGCCGCCGCCTCCCCCGTTCGCATACGCCACCGGCACGGCAAGGTGCACCCACGTCCTCACGATCCAAACGAGCATCGTCCGCCTCCCGAGGCCTCCCCGGTAGCCCAGGAAAAATCGGTGTGCAACCTTCTCGCCCATGGCCAACGAGACCCGCCCTCCGCCCCCCGATAGCTCCGCCCACAGCACCTCTTGGGGACGCCTTTTCTCCTTGGCAAAGCCCGAGTTTGGCATGCTCACCATCGCCACGCTCGCGTTGCTGCTGGGGAGCTCGTTGTCCCTCGTCGGGCCCCAGGGCGTGCGCATCCTGACCGACGCGGTGAGCCAACCGAACGGGCGCGAGGTGCTTGCGCGCACGGTCGAGCAGATGCTGGGGTTGTTCGTGCTCGTCGGGCTCTTCGGGTTCCTCCGCTCCTGGCTGTTCACCCTCGCCGGCGAGCGTGTCGTTGCCCGGCTGCGGCGCGACTTGTACGACCGGATCGTGGCCCAGGAGATCGGGTTTTTCGACGCGCAGCGCACGGGGGAGCTCCTGAACCGCCTGTCAAGCGACACCAACGTGATCCAGAACGGCGTCACGGTGAACATCTCGATGGCGCTCCGCTTTTTCGTGCAGGCGCTCGGAAGCCTCGCGGTGTTGGTGTGGACGAGCTGGAAGCTCACGCTGGTGATGCTCGCCGTGGTCCCTTTCGTAGCCATCGGCGCCATGCTCTTCGCGCGCCGCGTGCGCTCCTTGTCCAAGACGACGCAAGACGCGCTGGCGGGGGCCAGCGAGGTGGCGGACGAGACGCTCGGCAACATCCGCACGGTCCGGAGCTTCGCGCGGGAGGACTTCGAGGTCGGCCGGTACGCTGCCAAGGTGGACGTCGCGTTCCAGATGGGGCGCAGGCTCGCGCTCACGTACGGCACGTTCCAGGGGGCCATGGGCTTCGCGGGGTTCGGCGCGGTCGCGCTGGTGCTGTGGTTTGGCGGCAACGAGGTGATCGAGGGCACGCTGACGCTCGGCGACCTCAACTCGTTCATGCTCTACACCATCGTGCTCGGGTTCTCACTCGGCGCGCTGTCGAGCTTGTACGCGGACTTCAACCGGGCGCTCGGCGCGAGCACCCGCGTGTTCGAGCTGATGGACAGGGCGCCGATCGGCGAGGGCCGCGGCGGCGAGCGCCTCGCGGAGGTGAAGGGCCGCGTGGCCCTCAACGCCGTGGACTTCGCGTACCCGACGCGCCTGGACGCCCCCGTGATGAAGCAGATGAACATCGTGCTCGAACCCGGGAAGATCCTCGCGCTGGTCGGGCCGTCGGGCTCGGGGAAGAGCACGGTCGCTGGCCTCGTCGCGCGGTTCTACGACCCCACCTCCGGCACGGTCACGCTCGACGGGCATGACCTGCGGACGCTGGACCCCCACTGGCTGCGCGAGCAGATCGGCACCGTGTCGCAGGAGCCCGTGCTGTTCGCGTGCTCGATCGAGGAGAACATTCGGTACGGGCGGATGGACGCGAGCCACGAGCAGGTCGTGGAGGCGTCCCGGGCGGCCAACGCGCACACCTTCATCGAAGGGTTCCCCGAGGGCTACAACACGCTGGTCGGCGAGCGCGGCGTTCGCCTGTCGGGCGGGCAGAAGCAGCGCATCGCGATCGCCCGCGCGATCTTGAAGGACCCGCGGATCCTGGTGCTCGACGAGGCGACGAGCGCGCTGGACTCCGAGAGCGAGCACCTCGTGCAAGAGGCGCTCGAGCGGCTCATGGTCGGGCGGACCGTGCTCGTGATCGCCCATCGCCTGTCGACGGTGCGGGACGCGGACACCGTGGCGGTGGTGGACTCGGGGACCGTGGTGGAGGCCGGGCGGCACGAGGAGCTGGTCGCGCACGACGGGCCGTATCGCAAGCTGGTCGAGCGGCAGTTCGGCTGATCCGGCGGCGGTCAGCCCAGCGCGAACCGCACGGCGTCGAGCACCTGGCCGAGGTCGGACTCCGAGAGGCTCTCGTGGACCGGCAGGGCCAAGCACCGCGCGCAGAAGCGGTCCGCGCGGGGCGTTGGGCGGGCGAAGGCGGCCAGGGCGGGCTGGGCGGCTAACGAGCGGGGGTAGTAGACCGCGGACTCGACGCCCCGCTCTCTCACGCGGGCGGCGATGCCGTCGCGGTCGGCGCCGTCGGGGAACAGGACCACGTACTGGTGTACCGGGTGGCCGGCGCCCCTGGGGATGCGCTCCACGACCCCCGGCAGCTCCCGGTCGTACACATCTGCGTTGGCGCGCCGCGCAGCGGTCCGGCTGGGGAGGTCTCCCAGGTGCGCCGCGACGACCGCGGCCTGCACGGCGTCGAGCCGGCTGTTCGCCCCGACCACGCCGTCTACGGTCTCCGCGTAGTACGCAGTCGGCATCCCGTGGTGGGTCAGCAGGTGCAGCTTGCGCGCGACGGCGGGGTCGTCCGTGAGCACGCAGCCGCCGTCCCCGGCCGCGCCCAGGGTCTTGGTCGGGTAGAAGCTGACGGCCGCGATCTCGCCCGTGCGGCACGGCGGATCCGCGCCAGCGGTCTGCGCCGAGTCGTCGACGACGGGCACGGGCATCGCGGGGAGGGCGCAGTGCTCGCCGTACAAGTGCACCGCCATCACGGCGCGCGTCCGCGGGCTGAGCGGCAGCCCCTCGGGGTCGAGCAGCGGGAGGTCCGCGCGGACGTCCGCGATCACGGGCGTAGCGCCGACCCGGCACACCGCCCCGGCGCTCGCGAAGAACGTGAGCGCGGGCACGATGACCTCGTCGCCCGGTCGCACCCCGACCGCCTGCAGCGCGTAGATCAGCGCGTCCGTGCCGCTGTTCACGCCCACCGCGTGTCGCCATCCGAAGTGCCCCGCGACGGCCCGCATCGTCGCGTCCACCACCGGTCCGCCGACGTAGCGCCCCGAGCGGAGGACCTCGAGCACGGCGGGCTCGAGCACCGCAGCGACGCGGGCGTGCCGCGCCGCCATGTCCGCCATCCGGACCGTGTTCACTTGAAGTCGCGCCGTTCGAACACCATCATCGCGATCCCCAGCACGACGGTCGTGTACCCGAGCGCGTAGGCGGTCGCCCACAGCACCTCGCTGCCTGGCACGACGACGTGGTGGACGGCCTCGGTGCGGACGTTGAACATGCCGAGGTTGGGCACGATCCGGTAGAGCCCCATCGTCAGCGCTCGAAAGCCAGCGTCGTCGCTCGCTTGCCCAAACCGGTAGAGGTCGTCGGCGAAGTGCCCGATCACGTAGACGCACAGCGTGTAGGCGCTCGCCGACGTCGGCGACGCGAACGTCGAGAACAGCGTCGCGAACGCGGTGACGAGGGTGAGCTCGAGCATCAGCATCGCCATCGACAGGTACACCCCCGCCCAGGGCATCCCCTGCTGGTACCCGATGATGACCGTGTACAGGCCGGTGAGGATCGCGACCTCGACCGCGAGCGTAATCCAGAGCCCGAGGTACTTGCCGAGCAGGATCTGCCACCGCGGGAGCGGCTTCGACGCCAGCGTGTAGATCGTCTTCCGCTCGATCTCCTTCCACACCAAGCCGACACCCAAGAAAACCGCGATTATCGCGCCGATCACCGAGATACCACCGAGCCCGACCCCCCGCACGACCTTGTCCCTGTCCCCGAGCGCGACCTCGCGCATCCCCAGCGAAGCCAAGAGCAGGATCGCGGCGAAGAACAGGATGCTGTAGAGCACCTTGTCCCGCACAGCCTCACGGAACGTGTTGCTCGCGACCGCGTAGATCCGCGTCGCGACGGGGCCGATGCCACTCGCGGCTGGACGGCTCAATTGAGCACCCCGAGGTGTTTTGTGACGACGGGCTTGGCCCGCTCGACCTCGTCGAGCAGCAGCTGTTCGAGGGACTTCGACTGGGGGTGCACGCTGACGACGCTGTAGCCCTCGGACTGCGCGGAGGCGATCGCGGCGTCGCTGAGCCCCGGCGCGACCCGGCGCCGCTCGACCTTTTCGCCCTTGCGGAGGGTGAGCTCCACCGACTCCACGGCCCCGGAGAGCAGCTCGCTCACCCTGCCTTGGCCGCGGAGCTTGCCGCCGACCACCATGGCGACGCGGTCGCAGATGGCCTCGATGTCTGCGAGGATGTGTGACGAGAAGAACACCGTCTTCCCGGCGTCGCGCTCCTCGATGATGAGGTCGCGCACGAGCGCGCGCCCGATGGGGTCGAGCCCGCTCATCGGCTCGTCCAGCACGAGCAGGTCGGGGTCCGCCACCAGGGCCTGCGCCAGCCCCGCCCGCTGGAGCATCCCCTTCGAGAACTTCCCAAGCGGGACGTCGCGAAACCGCGCGAGGTCCACCCGGTCCAGCAGCTTCTGGATCCGGCCCGAGCGCTCGGCCGCTGGCACGTCCCCGAGCCGCGCGTAGAAGTCCAAGAACTCCGCGGCGCTCAGGTGCTCGTAGAAGTAGGGCCGCTCGGGCAGGAACCCGACGCGGAGCCGAGACGAAGGGTCCGCGATGGGGACCCCGTGGATCCAGGCCCCGCCCCCCGTGGGCCGCTGCAGCCCCATCAGCGTCTTGATCGTGGTGGTCTTGCCGGCCCCGTTCGGCCCGACGAAGCCGAACGACGAGCCCTCCGGCACGTCCAGGTCGAGGTCGATCAGCGCCGGGTACTTGAACCGGAAGAACCCCGAGTAGTAGGTCTTCGACAGGCGCTCCGTACGGATCGCGCTGCTCATGCCTGCCCCGCCCGCCAGGCCGCGATCCGCTCTGGGGACATGGTGCCGGCGGAGCGCCAATTGCAGCTCGTGCAGTACGGGCCGGAGTCTGCGAAGCGCCCCTCGACGTGGGCGTTCCGCCACGCTTCTAGGGTGGCCCCCTGCCAGATCTCGCGCAACGGCGTGACGTTCACGTTCCCCACCTTGTTCAACAGGTGCTCGTCGAGGCAGCACACCGTCACGTCCCCGTTCACCTGCACCATGGGCGTGTCCCAGAGGCCCGCGCAGGCTGGCCTTGTCGGGGGCACGGCCGCGAGCGGGAGGGGCTTCGACATCGGCGCCGCTTAACCGGGTTCGCCCTCGCGGGGCACAACGCCGCCTGTCGACAGGGACCCCTGGAACCGGCTACTCGGCCCAGATGTCCCAGCCTCGCGGCGAAGAGCTCGCCGAACTCCAAGCCCAGCTCTCCGAGCGGTTCACGACCCGGCGCCCGACAGTCGCCGCGCTCGAGGAGCGGCTGTTTCACCCCATGCCGTGCCTCGACCACGGCTTTGTGCGCGTGGTGGACTACATGGGCGACGACAACGCCGTCGTCCAGGCCGCCCGCGTCTCGTACGGCAAGGGCACCCGCACGGCGAACGACGACCGGGGGCTGATCCGCTACCTGATGCGGCACCGGCACACGACGCCGCTCGAGATGTGTGAGCTCAAGCTCCACGTCAAGCTGCCCATCTTCGTCGCCCGGCAGTGGATCCGGCACCGCACCGCCAACGTGAACGAGTACAGCGCCCGCTACTCGATCATGGACCGCGAGTTCTACCTGCCCCGCCCGGAGGACCTGGCGCGCCAGTCGTCGAACAACAAGCAGGGGCGCGGCGAGGTTTTGGACGCTGACGCCGCGGCCGAGGTCCTGCGCTTGCTCAGGCGGGACCAAGAGCAGAGCTACGACACGTACGAGAAGCTGATCGACGAGGCGGGGCTCGCGCGCGAGCTCGCCCGGATGAACCTGTCGGTCGGGTACTACACGCAGTGGTACTGGAAGGTGGACCTGCACAACCTGCTCCACTTCCTGGCGCTTCGGATCGACCCGCACGCGCAGTACGAGATCCGCGTGTACGGCGAGGCGATCGCGAGCGCGGTCAAGGCCTGGGTGCCGCACTGCTGGGAGGCGTTCGAGGACTACCGGCTCGGCGCGTTTACGCTGTCGGGGCCGATGCTCAAGGTGGTGCGGCGGATGCTCGCGGGCGAGCCCGTGGACGCCGCCAGCTCGGGCTTGTCGAAGCGGGAGTGGGTGGAGTTGATGGCCGCCGTCCGCCCGGAGGTGGAGACGTGACCCCGCTCTTGTTGCTGCTCGCGTGCGGGATCCAGGAGCCGATGATGGCGCCGAACGCCCCACCTGGGCCCGCCCCGGGCGCGACGCTGGCCGACGCCGACGAGGTGACCGTCTCGGGCACCATCTCGTCCGTCAGCGGGGACACGCGCACGTGGGTCCAAGTTGGCGATGGGCAGACGGTGATCGGGCACTTGCCGCCAACGGGCGTCTTGACCATCGATGGCCGGACCTGCCTCGCGAGCGACCTGCAAGTCGGGTTCGCGATTCGGACGCACGGGCACCAGCAAGGAGACCTCGTGGTCGTGATGGAGGCGGTTGCGACCACCGACAAGACGCCAGTCGCGCCATCCCCTGCGGTGGAAGGCGCGCCGCCGGCCGAGGTTACCCCCCCGGTCACCCCGCCCGCGGACCCCCCGGCTCCCGCCCCCGCTGCGCCCCCGACAACGCCGACGTCGGGCTGATGGAAGCCATCCCAGTCCGCTTTCTGTAGCCCCGCGGGCCTTCCCCGCCGCCCCCGGATGGGTCACACTGTCGTGATCGGAGTCTCCCGCAGATGGCTGTGAACGTGTTCGAGGGTCCTGTCGTGGTCGTAGGCGCGGGCGTCGCGGGGTTGGTGACGGCGCACCTGCTGGCCGAGGCCGGCGTGAAGGTCATCGTCGTCGAGAAGTTCACGAAGGTCGGCGGGCTCGCCCGCTCCTACGTGTACGACGACTTCGTCTTCGACGTGGGTCCGCACCGGTTCCACACCGAGAACCCAAACATCAAGGCCTACTTGGACCGCGTGCTCGCCGGGGACTCCACGGCGTTCCCCCGCAAGTCCGAGGTGTACTTCGCGGGGCAGTACTACCGTTGGCCGCTGCATCCGAAGAACCTCGTGCAACTTCCTGTGCCGCTCGCTGTCAGGAGCGCCATGGACCTCGCGGTCAACGGCATGAAGAAGTACGGCAACACGAACTTCGAAGACTACGTGCTCCGGCAGTACGGGCCCACGTTGTACGAGCACTTCTTCCGCGGCTACAGCGTGAAGTTCCTCGGCATCCACCCGCGTGAGACACACCCGGACTGGGCGAAGGTGGGCATCAACCGCGCGATCATCGACGACAAGCTGCAGATGCAGAACTTGGCGCAGCTCGCAAAGTCAACGTTGCTCCAGTACAACAAGGCCGAGATCGACTTCATCTACCCGAAGGGTGGCCTACACGTGACCTGGCAGCGGGTGAGCCAGGCGCTGCTGGGCCTGGGCGGCCGGATCATCACCGGGACGGGCGCGAAGCTCATCCCGGGGAACGGCCGAATCGCCGCGGTGGAGTTCGGGGACGAGCGCGTGGAGCCCTCTGCCGTGATCTGGACGGCGCCGATCACGCTCGCGTGCGAGCAGCTGGGCATCGACAAGCCCAACTTGCCGTACCTGTCGACGCTGCTCTACAACGTGCTGGTGAAGGGCAACGTCCCGCGCGAGTACCAGTGGTGCTACTACGGCGCGGACGACCTCGTGTTCTCGCGGGTCTCCATCCCCCGCTACTTCAGCGACGACACCGTGCCGCGCGGCGCGACAGGCCTCTGCGTCGAGATCACCTGCCGCGAGGGCGACGAGCGCTGGACGCACGGCGAGCGCCTGACGCCCGCGGTGGTCGACGACCTCATCAAGGTGGGCATGGTGCGCTCGCGCAAGGACGTCGAGAACGTCTACCTGGAGCGGGTGCCGCACTCGTACCCGATCTACCACACGTCCTACCCGGCGAACTTGGAGCGCGCGCGCAAGGGGCTGGCGAAGTTCGAGAACCTGCAGCTCGCCGGCCGTACCGGCATGTTCTGGTACAACAACATGGACCACTCGATGGAGAACGCGATCCAGCTGACCCGCAAGCTGCTCCGCGACTCGGGGCGACCCGACACCGACGAGATGGCCCTCGCCAGCGGCGGGACGCGCCAAAAGCACCCGGCGGGCGGCGACGCTGACGCGCGGAAGGCTGGTTAGCCGATGGCGGCGCTGCTGCTCTTGGCCCTCGGGGGCTTCGAGGCTGCGCGCGCGGACGAGGGCACGGCCGGGGTGACCGACGTCTTGGTGCTCGCGGAGGACATGCGGCGCTCGGGGGCGCCGGGCAACTGCCACGAGCTGCTGATGAGCATCGACGGCATGGTGGGGGACGGGCAGCTGTCGGACTACCTGTACCTGCGCGGGTTCTGCGCGGAGCTCGCGTGGGACAGCGCCGGCGCGGCGCCGGACTACGAAGAGGTGATCACCCGGGGGCGCGGGCACGTCGACGAGGCGCGGTTCCGCCTCGCGTTGGTGCTGGAGGACCTCGGCGATGGCCACGGCGCGCTGCAGCAGATGGCGATCCTGCACAAGAACGAGGGCTGGGACCTGAATGACCAGGTCGGGGTGAACCTCGAGCGGGCCCTGGCGCAGATCGCCGCGGGCAGGGTGAAGCGCGGGGTGCAGAACTTGGAGGCCGCGCTGGTGGTGGCGGAGAGCTGGAACAAGCAGTCCTGGTTGCGGGCGAAGGCGCACTACGTGCTGCTCGACCAGGAGCTGGCCGCCGCGGAGCGAGCCAGCGCGTTGAAGGGCGGCGACCGCGGCCAGGGGCAGGCGGTGACCGCCCGGGTGCAGGCGCTCGCGGCAGCCCAAGAGGCGATGCTGCCCCTCGTCGCGATCCAGGAGCCCGAGTGGATCCTGCACGGGCTCTACCGGCTCGGCTCCGCGTACGTGGCGTTCGGCGATGAGCTCGTGGCTGCGCGCGTCCCAGCGCGGCTCTCCGACGCCGAGGCCGCGATCTACCGAGCGGAGGTCGCAAAGCAGCGGGAGTCGTTGCGCGACAAGGCGGCGCACGTGTACGACCAGGGCATTCAGCTCTCCCTTCGCCTACAGTTCGAGAGTCCGCTGCTCGCGCGCCTCGTGCTCGAGCGCGATCGCATCAACGCGAGCCGGCAGGCGAACGGCGGGGGCTGATCAGTCCGGGTCGCAGGGCCCGTCGCAGTAGTTGACGACCTCGCCCGTGCTGAGGAAGTGGTACAGCTGCTCCTGGGCCGAGAACGTGCGGCGCGTGTCCTCGTGCGTGTCGTACTCGGCGTCCGGGGGGAGGTTCTCGAACGGGATGTCGGGCGTGTTGTGGAAGTACTCGGCGATCGCCGAACCGGTGTACGGCGACGAGACCTGCTCGACGCCGTAGATGTCCTGGTACGGGGTGTCCGTCACCTGCACCGCGCCGTAGGCCCGCGCCATGTTCTGCGCGCCGAGGGTGGTGACCTGCGCGTCCCCGATCGCGTCCTGGACCAACACCTGGTGGGCGACGCCGTCGAGCGGGTCGGCGTTCATGTACGCGGCGTAGCCGGACGCGTCCCCGGAGTCCCAGAGGTCCTGCATCCACGACATGAAGAACGTGATGTCGCGTTGGTCGGGGTACACGTTCTGCAACAGCCCGAAGAACGGCGTGAAGTCGGCAGACCGCTGCAAGAGCAAGCTGTACGGTGTGCCCGGGACGCCCAATACACCGCGCGGGATGTCAGGGTTCAACGCCAAGTAAGCGCCGCCGAGGATGCCGCCCTGGGAGTTGCCGTAGTACCAAAGGTGGCTCGGGTCGAGCACGGGGGTTGGGCTACCGCCGTCGACGCTGAACGCCATCGCGTCGTCGTTCACCATGTCGCCGGTCATCATCCGCGCAGCCGCGGCGAACTCGACGAAGCCTTGGTGCGTGCGCTCGGGGATCATCGCGAAGTTGCCGATGTCCTGCGCCATCATCAGCTCGATGTCGCCCGTGTCGTCGCCCTTCATGCCGGTCCAGTTCACCGCGAAAATCGTGAAGCCGTACAGGTTGGCCATCTCCCCGAGGTAGCCAGAGAACACCTCGTCCTGGTCGCCGAGCAAGCCGTGGCCGTACTGCATGATCGGCAGGGGGCGCGGGTTGTCGTGGGCGGTGCGCGGCACGAGGATGGTGAACGGGACGGTGGTGTCGCCGTTGTAGTAGGGCTGCCCGTTCTCGTCGCGCGTCAGGAACGTGCCGGGGCCGTCGTCTACGGTGTACAGCGGGGCGGTGAACGTCCCCTGCACGACACGGAAGATCGACTCGTTGTACCCGGTGCCGTCCGCGCCGTCGTCGATGCTGGTGATGGTGTACGGCGGGCCCGAGGTGCCAACTCGGCTGAACATGTCATCCCGGACGGCCGTCGCGCGGCCCGTGATGCCCTCCTTGCTGCCCACGATGAAGTCCCACGCGAGCTGCGTCTCGGACCGTGTCCAACCGTCCTGCTCGAGCGTACCGAAGATGGCCTCGTAGGCGTCCCGGCGCCCCTCGATGTCCCAGTCGTCGGTCGCGGTGCCGTCGCGGAGCGCGGCGAACCCGTCGCTCGCCGGGATCGTCGCGCCGGACGTGTCCTTGATGTTCCGGATCCCGACGACGTAGCGCTTGCCGTTCGCGAGCGGGTAGACGCTCCGAATCATCAAGAACTCCTTGCCTTCGACGTACCCATTCGACACGTCCAACTCTGCCCACGCCGGCTGGCGCACGCCGGTCTCGACGTCGATGATCACGAACGGCGAGCCGTCCGCGGTGCTGTCCGCGATGTTCCCGTGGCCGGGCACGCCGTCGAGCACCATGTTGGGGAACTGCGCCAGCAGCAGCGTGAACGGCGAGAACCCGTCGAGCTCGTTCAGGTACTGGGTGTTGGGGGAGACCCCTTGGTGCGTGACGGGCAGCGTGGTGGCGCCGAAGTGCACGCGGTAGCCGGTGGGGGACGCGCTGTCCTCGCGCATGTAGTACATGCTCGGGAAGGGGAGCGAGCAGTAGTCGTAAGAGAGGGGGTCGCAGTCGGAGAACTCGCGCTCGACGACGCCGGAGCTGGTGTCAGAGTCGACCGTCCGGCCCGTGCAAGCGAGCAGGAAGGCGGGGGCGAGGAGGAAAACGCGCATGTCGGGCTCCGGCAGGAGCGGGGGCTAACCCGTAGCGCGGGGGCCGGGGCCTCGGCGGCGAACGCACGGCGGGGCCGGGCTTGGCGCGGGGCAAGGCGGCGGGGTCGTTGGCGTCACGGCGAGCCCAGGGCGACGCTGACGGTGGCGGACGCGCGTTGGTCGTCCTCGGCCGCGTCATCCGCTTGCGCGGCGGAGATGGCAGCGCGCTCGCACTGGCGAAGAAGGGACTCCATCGTAGCGTGGTCCGTGGACGCGCCGTTGACCAGCAGGAAGAAGCTCGGAGGGATGAAGAGGAATTGCATGGACAGCTCGCTTTCCCCGTGCCCAGCACGCCCCGTGCCGCGCCGTCCGGCCCCTGAATCCGGCTAGTTGGGCGGCGACGGGCGCCCCTCGGCCATCGATACGATGGTCGGGCCCCCAAAGTGAACCCGGCGGCTCTGCCCGGGCCGCTCGCGGCACATCCTGGGCTAGGGCGCGAGCGTCTCGCTGGACACCGTGCTCGCGTCCACGTCCGCGCGGTCGAAGAGCAGCGTCTCGTACGTGCCCTCCGTCCAAGCGGTCGCGTCGTCGACGTGGCCGTACGGCCAATTGAACGTCATCACGGGCGTGCCGGCGTCGTTGAAGCTCGTGACCTGTCGGAACACCGAGCCGGACCCGTTGTTGCAGCTCGTCGCCAGCTCGCCGTCGTCGAGCATGCTGCACTCGGACACGTTGACGCTCGAGTTCTCGCCATCGACGGGGAAGTAGACGCCGTCGCCGTAGTTGGCCCCGAAGTGCACGTTGTGCAGCGACGACCACGCGTAGGTGTCCGTCCCCAGCTCGGCCTTGCGCCCGTCCACGAACGCGATCGCGTCCCGGAGCGCGACCAGCAGGTCCCGGCGCGCGGCGCCCTCCGTGATCGACGAGTTGTCCTCCTGGAGCGCGAGGTAGGTGAACTTGTCCATCGTGACCGGGTTCACGTCCTCGACCGCGTCGAACAGGATCGACAGGTCGTCCTCCAGCACCTGCTTCGCCGCGAGCGATTGGAAAGCGCGGAACAACGCCTGCTCCTGGGAGTCACGGTTCGCGCGCTGGTCCCACGCGGACAAGCGTGCGACGGCGTCCGTGAGCGAGCTGTCCCCGCGGAACTCGGCCAGGGACTCGTCGTCCTCGACGTGCGCGGCGGCGTCTACCAGGAAGGGGAGCAGGTGCTCGGCGATGTTGGAGTGGATGTCCACCTGCAACGCCTGCATCTGGCTGACCGTGACGGGGCCTTCGGCGACGTAGCGGGCGAGCTCGTGGTCGATGCGGCTCGCGCGGAAGCCCGGGGCGTAGAACGCGCCGTAGTAGAACTCGTCGTTGTTCGGATCATTGTCCCGGGTCTGGCCCCAGGGGTCGTTGTTGGCCGTGACGATGTAGTCCTGCGACCCGTCCAGGTCAGGGAAGCGCTCGGGGCCGAGCATGTCGCCGGTCCAGAGCGTCGTGGGGTCGGACGCGTCCATGACGGCGAACGCCTCGGGCCGGCCCGGGCCGCCGCGGTCGGGGACGAGGCCGTGGACGTGGTACCGGATGCCGTCCGCCGACGCCCCGATCCAGTTGTGGATCCCGACCTCGCCGTAGTCCACCGCCGCGACGAAGTCGTCGAGGTCGCTCGCGCGGTCGAGGTCGAGGTACTGATAGAACTCCAGGCCGCCGGAGAACCCGGTCCAGTTCATGAGCGTGGCGCCGGCTCCCAACAGCTCGTCGGGGATGCTCAACAGCTCGGGGCCGAGGAAGATCCCGCGGCCCTCGATCTCGTAGACCACGTAGTCGGTGTCCACCACGCCGCCGTCAGCCTGCTTCACGCCGATGGCCTCGTGCCGCTCGACGATGGGGGTCTGCACGCCACCGATGTCGGCCTCCGTCATGGCGCCGTTGACGTCCACGTCCCACAGGTCCACCACGTCGGCGAAATTCACGGTCGCGCCCCAGACGACGTCCCGGTTGTGGCCCAACTGTACGCCGGGAACGCCGGCAAAGCCCCAGCCCGCGACGTCGAAGCTCCCGCCCGCGGACTTCGAGTCCATGTGCACTAGGTAGAGCGCGCTCGGGTCATCGAGCCCCGCGTGGGGGTCGTTGGCCAGGATGGGCTTGCCGTTGTCGGTGCGCGCGCCGTTCACCAGCCAGTTGTTGGAGCCCGCGACGTCGCCGTGCACCGTGCGCAGCGCGTGGGCCTGCGCGAGGAAGGCGCGTAGCGCCGCGGGGTCAGTGACCGTCGCCGCGGGGGTCGCGGTTGGCGGGCTGGTCGGCCCCGCTGGGAGCGCCTCGTCCTGCGTCGTGAACGTGTCGTCCACCGGGCGGAACGTGGGCATGTCGGTGTAGTTGGGGATCAGCTTCTTGAACAACGTGTAGAGGATGTCCGGCTCGGGCGAGCTCGAGAAGCCCCACGTGATGCGGCGGCCCATCGAGAGCACGTCGAGCACCGTCAGCGGGTCGGGCGTGTAGTCAAGCTCGCCCGCGCCCATGCCATACGGGCGCAGGTCGGGGTCCGCTTGCACCTCGGCCACCCGCTTGTTGAAGCCGCTCACGAACGCGACGATCAGCGCGTAGTCGGAGGGTCGGGCCTCGGCGAGCGCGACCACGGCGGGGCACGCCCAGCGCTCAAAACCGATCGCCCGCGCTTGCTCGTCGCTCACGAGCGAGCCTTCGCCCCAGACCTCCGCCAAGCGACCCGTTGCCGCCCTGCGCGTCGTGTCGATCTGCATCAACCGGTCGCGCGCCTCCAGGTACCCCTGGGCGAAGAACACGTCGCCGTCGTTCTGCCCGTAGATGTGCGGGATGTTGGAGGCGTCGCGCTGCACGACCACGTCGGCCACCTGGGCGTACGTGTTTGGCTCGGTCACGGTCGCGACGTCGCAGGGCACGGCGCTGTCGGAGTCGAGGGGCTGGCCGTCGGTGAGCGTGTCCCCGACCTTGCTCGTGCACGCGGCGAGCGGGAGGACGAGGGCGAGGAGGGGGAAGCGAGCTGGCGAGCGCATTGGCGGCCGCTAACTCGCGAACGGGAGCGCGGGTTCCAGGTCGCGACGCGGGAGTCGCACGCGCGTCGCGCGACGAAGCGCAAGGCCGACACGCGGTCAGCGCTCCGCCGCACAGAGCGCCATTTCGAAGGGAAGAACGGGCGCACTCCGAACGGCAGCGTGACGCGAAGCCCGCTCAGGCACGCCACTTGCTTACCTGCCAAGCACCACCCCGGACCACCCGATGCTCACCCTCCTGCTGCTCGCCTGCAACTGCCCCCACCCCGAGCCCCTCGTCGGCGGTTGCGTCCTGTTGGACAGCTTCGCCAGCGACGCCGCCGACACCGCGGCGGAGCCAGACACCGGCGCTGACGGGGATACCGGGGGCGCTGACGCCGACGTGACGGTGACCACGGTGAACGCCGTGGTCTCTTCCGTCAGCCAGCTCGACTCCGCCGAGAGCCCTGGGACCGGGGTAGACGCCTATGGAAACGCGGTCTTGGCTCGCGGCGTCCACGCCGGCTTCAACGGGCCGTGGACGCACCTCGCGCTCGACGTGGACGACGGGACCACCGGAGACGCTTGGTTCATCGCCGGGGCGCCCGGCTTGGTCGCGGCCGGGCAGAGCGTGCGGATCGACGTCCGCCAGGGCTTCGGAGGCACCGAGTTCTCGATCTCGGACGCGGCCGGTGCGCCGCGCTTCTGGGTCAGCGAGTCGAGCTGGGGGGAGCAGCCGTCGTTGACGGACCTGCAAGGCTCCGGCATTACGTTCGAGATGGGCGACGAGGCATGCGCGGACCAGGACCGCTGCCAGACGACGCGCTACCACGACATCAACGTGACCGACCCGGATGGGACCTTCAGCGTGCCGCTCGGAGGGACCACGACCCGCGGCGCCTCGGTCTACATCCACGGCGGAGCGCAGTCGTACGACCACGTCTCGACCGCGTGGACCTGCGGCGAGCGCTGGGGGCTCCAGGATCAGGTGGCGCTGGCGGCGGTCAGCGCGTCGGCGTTCGACAGCGAGGCGCTGTGGCCGTGACGGCGGCGCCGCCTACATCCCCGGCGGCGGCAAGATCGGCGGTCGATCGTTCGCCTTCTCGCGGCGCTGTACCTCGACCTCGCCGATCAGCAGGCTCGGTGAGCTCGCGCTGACGGGCACCCACCCGCTCTCCGCGCCGCACACGCCGTTGAACACGTCCACGTCGTCCCCCGCCGCCATGATGCGCTCGAACGTGGTGAGAGGCGTGCCGATCAGGTCCACGCCGCGCACCAGCTCGTCGGGCCGGCCATCGGCGTACACCCGCCACACCACGACGGGCTGCACCGCGAACGCGTTCGGCTCGCTTCGGCCCGTGAACGTGAACCCGCCGGAGATGTCGTCGAAGATCATGCCGAACGGCTTCTTCTGGCGCTTCACCTCGTCGATCAACATCTTCCGCAGCGTGTCGTACGGCACCGTCTTGCTCGCCTCGACCATCAAGTTCCCCTGGCGCGGCACGACCGCCATGCCCGGCTGCCTGCGCCCGTGCCCGTTCGACGACGGGAAGTTCTCGATGGGCGAGCGGGACATCAGGAACGTCCGGAGGATCCCCGCCTCGACGAGCGACACCCGCTGCGCCGGCACGCCCTCGTCGTCCCACGGGTACGTACCGTTCAGGTCGATGCCGTTGCGCTGCGCCACGGTCGGGTCATCCACGACCGAGAGGAAGTCGGGCAGGATGCGCTGGTTGACTCGGCTCGTGAACGTCTGCCCTTCGTCCTCGTCTTTCTGGCGATGGCCCTCGATTCGGTGACCGAAGATCTCGTGGAAGAAGACGCCCGCCGCGCGGCCTCGGAGGATCGCGGGGCCGCTGTAGGGATCGACGATCGGGGCGCGGCGCAGCGCGACCAGGCGGTCGGCGGCGTCCTTCGCCATCTGGGTGATCGAGGCGGCGTCCGGCAGGTGGGCGATGGTCGCCACGTCGACGTAGTCGTAGACCTGGAGCTCCATGCCGTCGTCCGCGACCGCAGTCCCCCAGGTCGCGACCCGGTAGTGGTGGTGCCCGTCCGCGATGCGCGTACCCTCGGACGTCGCGAGCCAGTGCTGCGTCGTGTCGGAGACAAGCTGCACGCCGCTGTCGAGGATCTCCGGGTAGTCGAGGTACACCTTCGACGCCTGGATCACCACCGCCTTCCACGCGGCCTCGTCGAGCGGCGCGTCCGGCAGGGGAATCGTCGCCACCACCGGTGCGGCGGGCGAGAAGTCCGCGCTCTGGTCCTCGCGGTCTACCTTCACGGCGTCGTTCGACCGGATCTTGATCAGCTGGCGGGACGCGGTGCGCCACGCGTCGTCGAGCGACCGCAAGAAGCTCTGCTCGATCACGCGCGAGTCGTCGGTGAGCGGCGGGTCCACCTGCGCGCGCTCGGGCTGCTCGAACCAGCCGGCGTCGCGCAGCTTGTGGGTGTTGTCGAGCGTCATCGACCCCACGCGCAGGTCGACGTCCCCGGTGCGGTGGTGGTTGTGCTGCTCCCCAGCGAACGTCCCGTGCGTGCCCTGGAGCATCGTCGAGCGCTCGTCGGTGATCGCCAGCGACGTGAAGTAGGGCGCGTCGGGCTTGCCGCTGGTCTGCCGGCCGAGGTTCTCGAGCGTAGACTCAAGCGCGCGCATCACGACGTCGCTGCTCGGCGTGGACTCGGCCGCCCGGGCGGTGACCGCGGCGAGGGGGATCGAGAGCAACGCGAGGAGGGCGAAGGAGCGGCGGTTCACGCCCTGGACGTATCCCGTCCGAGCCGGCCTCAGAGGCGGGCGATCACGCCGTCGCGCACCGCCGTGCACGGCGTGTTGCCGCCCGCGTCGAGCGGCAAGAGCCCGGCCAGCAGCGCCTCTTCGCAGGCGTGGCGCAGCCGGTCAGCGCTCTTCGCTTCGCCGAGGTGCCGGAGCAGGTCGCACGTCAACCCGAAGAACGGGTAGGGGTTCGCGCCGTCTTCGCCCACGACGTCGATGGTGGTCGAGTGGGTGTTCTCAAAAAGCGTGACGCCCGGGCCCCGGCCGATGGCCGTCGCGACCGCCAGGCCGCCCGCCATGCCTGCTGCGCAGTCGCTGACGATGTCCCCGAAGAGGTTGCCGCACACGAGCACGTCGAAGGACGCCGGGCGCCGGACGAGCTGCATGCACAGCGCGTCGACGATCACGTCGTCGTGCACCAGGTCCGGGTACTCGGCCGCCATCGTGTTGCCGACCGCCAGGAACATCCCGTCGGCCTTCTTCATGATGTTGGCCTTGTGCACCGTCGTCACCCGCTTGCGCCCGTTGGCCCGCGCCCACTCGAACGCGT
Organism: Bifidobacterium breve; assembly: GCA_943328795.2. Lineage (GTDB taxonomy): Bacteria > Myxococcota_A > UBA796 > UBA796 > SXON01 > CAIUMM01. Next base: position 24,118 of record CALQBK020000007.1, on the reverse strand, counting down.
GGCGGTGCACGCGCTCACAGGCGGCCCGCGTGGTCACCTTGATGCTCTCGTAAACGCCGGGGGTGACGACGTGCTCAAAGCCCGCGTAGATGTCCTCCGTCGCCTCGCGGACGACCATGATGTCGACGCCTTGCGCCCGGGCGGGCAGCCCGCGCAGGTTGTGCACGTGCCGCTCGAACAGCTCGATCCCCAGCGAGCGCCGGAAGCGCACCGTGTAGGGGACTTGCTTCGGCACGGCGCGGGCGAGCACCTTCGCCTTGAGCCCGACGCCGTTCGCCTTGATGGACGCGACGGCGGCCTCGATGTCGTGGCCATCCTGCACGTCCCACCGGATGTCTACCCCCAGCGCGCGGACCACGTCCTGGGTGACCGCGGCCACCTGCGGGCCGACGCCGTCGCCCTCGATCAGCGTGATGGTGTGCATCAGGAGCTCCTCGGCAGGTTGTCGATGATGGCCTGGGTGAACTCGGCAGTGCCGGCCTTCCCCCCGAGGTCGCCCGTGAGGTGCTTGCCGTCTGCGAGCACGGCCCACACGGCCTGCTCGATGTTCTTCGCGATCTTCCACTCGCCGACGTACTCGAGCAGCATGTTCGCGGAGAGCAGGACGGCCAGCGGGTTCGCCTTTCCTTGCCCCGCGATGTCCGGCGCCGTGCCGTGCACCGCCTCGAACACCGCTGCGTGGGTACCGATGTTCGCGCCGGGCACCACCCCGAGCCCGCCCGCGAGCCCCGCGCACAGGTCGGACAGGATGTCGCCGGAGAGGTTCTGGAGCAGCAGCACGTCGAACTGTGAAGGGTCGAGCGGCAAGAGCAGGGACAGCGAGTCGACCCCGATGTCCTTCTGCTGGATGTACGGGTACTCCGCACCGACCTGGCGGAACGCGCCGAGGAACGCGCCGTCGGAGAGCGGGTTGATGTTCGCCTTGTGGCAGCAGTGCACCGTGCGGCGGCCCCGGTAGCGCATGTACTCGAACGCCCAGCGCGCGATGCGCTCGCCCGCGCGATCCGTGCTTGTCTTCACCGAGACGACCGTGCCCGGCGTGACCTCGTGCTCGATCCCTGCGTACAGGTCCTCGGTGTTCTCGCGGAACAGCACGAGGTCCACACCCGGGAACGCCCCCGGGACGTTCGGGAGCGTACGCACGGGGCGCAGGCCCACGAACAGGTCGAGCGCCTGCCGCAGCGCGACGTTCGCGGAGCGAAATCCGCCGCCCTTCGGGGTCATCAACGGCCCCTTGAGCCCCAGGCGATTGCGCCGGATCGAGTCGAGCGTCACCTGCGGCATCGGCTCGCCGAAGCGCTCCATCGCCTCGCCCCCGGCGGGGGCGCGCTCCCACTCAATCGGGGCGCCGGCAGCAGCCAGCACCTCGCGGGTCGCGCCGGTCACCTCGGGACCGATCCCATCACCTTCGAGCAGCGTCACGCGGTATCGCACGGTCACTCCGGAGACCGCGCGGCTAACGCGCCAACGCGGGGTCGGTCACCCCTTCGGCGCCGGCCCCGAGTTCTCGGGGTTGCTCAGCGGGTTGGGCCCGGCCTCCGCGCTCTCGGCGGCCTTGTCCTTCTGGAAGAAGTACTCGAGAGCGAACAGGATCACCCCGACAACGATCGCGGCGTCCGCGACGTTCCAGATGGGCCACACGTTCGTGCCGAAGTGCTGGATGCACCAGCGCCTCGCGTCCCCCTGGCCCGCGAACACCTTGATGAAGTCGGTCACGCTGCCCTTGACCGTGCGGTCGATGGCGTTCCCGAGCGCACCTGACAAAATGAGACCGGTGGAGGCCGCCCGCAGCCGCTCGTCGTTCTCCAGGGTGCGGAACATCTGGATCAACGCCGTGACCGCGACGATCGTGAAGATCGCGAACACCCACAGACGGTACGGAGAGTCCTGGAGCGTGCTCCATGCCGCGCCCTTGTTCTCGGCGTGCACGAACTCGAGCCAGTTCTTGATGATGACGATCTTCGCGTCAGACAGGAGCAGGTACTTGTTGACCAGCCACTTGCTGCCTTGGTCCAGCGCGAGGCTGACGGTGACGACGGCGAGGAGTACCTTTAGTTTCGGGGTCACGAGAGCTCCAGACTCGGGGGGCTATCAAGCCCGGGCGAAGGCGGTAGGCGTGAGGCGCGTGCTGCGACGCACGGTTACGCCCCCGGGCCCTTTGGAGCGACCATGCGTTTCCTTCTCCTCACAGCACTCGTCTTCGCCGCCTGCGACAGCCCGCCGGCCGTACCCGCGTCCCCCTCGGGCCCCGCGAAGGCCGCTCCCGCTGGCCCCGCTCCTGCCGCCGCCACCGCCCCTGCTGCCAACGACGCCGCTGGCGTGGTCGCGAGCTGGAACGGCGGGTCGCTCAACTACGGCGATGCTCGCAAGGACATCGACATCGACCTCTTGCAGATGCAGGGCGAGTACCTGTCGAACCGGTACGACGCCGAGATGAACGCGGTCGACGAGAAGGTCAACAAGGCGATCGCCGAGCTCGAGGCAAAGAAGCGCGGGACGACGGTCGAAGACCTGATGCAGAAGGAGATCGAGGCCAAGGTCAGCGCGCCGACCGAGCCCGAGATCCAGGACGCCTACCAGCAGCTCCAGCGCAAGTTCCGCGGCCGCCCGCTCGAGGAGGTCCGCCCGGACGTGGTCAAGGCGGTCACCCAGAAGAAGCAGGGCGAGCGCTACGCGGTGTTCATGGACGAGCTGCGCGCACAGTACGGCGTCAACGTCACGCTCCCGTTCCCCGACATGCCCCGCATCCCGGTCTCGACGGATGACGATCCGAGCGAAGGCTTGGCTACGGCGCCCGTCACCATCATCCAGTTCGCCGAGTTCCAGTGCCCGTACTGTGGTGCGGCGAACGAGACCGTCCAGCGCGTGCTCACGGACTACGACGGCAAGGTGCGGTTTGTGTTCCGTGACTTCCCGCTCGGGTTCCACGAGAACGCCATCCCGGCCGCGATCGCCGCGAACTGTGCGGCCCAGCAGAGCATGGACAAGTATTGGAAGTTCCACGACTCGTTCATGCGCAACCAGAAGGCGCTGAGCGAGGCGGACATCCAGAAGGCCGCGCAGGACGCGCTGGTGAACACGGAGAAGTGGGAGTCGTGCCGGAAGGACCCGGCGGTCGCCGAGGAGATCCGGAAGGACCAGGCGGATGGCGCCGCGGCCGGCGTGTCCGGCACCCCGGCGTTCTTCATCGACGGCATCTTCCTGAACGGCGCGCAGCCCTACGAGAAGTTCAAGCTGATCATCGATGCCGAGCTGGCGAAGAAGGGCTGATGCAGAGCGGGTTGCCTTCGGCTGACGCGATCCGGGACGAGGGGGCGGCGTGCCCAGACCACGCTGCGCTCGAGGAATTCCGGCTCAAGTGGCTCGGCAAGAAGGGGGAGGTCACGGCGCTGATGAAGACGCTGGGGCCGCTCGCGCCCGAGCTCCGCGCCGAGCGGGGCGCTGCGATCAACGCGGTGAAGGACGCCGCGGTGACCGCGTTCGAGGCGCGCAGGGCGGAGCTCGACCGGCAGGCTGAAGACGCCGCGCTGCAGGCCGGCTGGGTGGACGTGACGGCCCCTGCCCGCGGCCGCCCGCTGGGCAAGCTGCACCCGATCACGGTCTTGCTCGAGGAGGTGATCGACCACTTCACCGGGCTCGGCTTCGAGGTGGCTAGCGGCCCCGAGATCGAGGACGAGTTCCACAACTTCGACGCGCTGAACATCCCGAAGGATCACCCCGCGCGCGACGTCTGGGACACGTTCTACACCGACCGCCGGGAGATCCCGCGCACCCACACGTCGAGCGTGCAGATCCGCGCGATGCAGACGCGCAAGCCCCCCATCCGCGTCATCTCGCCGGGCCGCGTGTTCCGCAACGAGACCATCGACGCCACGCACCACGCCAGCTTCAACCAGGTCGAGGGTCTGCTGGTCGACCGCCACGTGACCGTCGCGCACCTGAAGCACACGCTCGAGACGCTCGTACAGAAGCTGATGGGGCGAAAGCTCGAGACCCGCTTCCGGCCCGCGTTTTACCCGTTCGTCGAGCCCGGTCTGGACCTGGACGTGCAGTGCGTGTTCTGCGGCGGCGTCGGGTGCTCGATCTGCAAGGGCAGCGGCTACATCGAGCTCATCCCCGGCGGCCTCGTGCACCCGAAGGTGCTCGCTTCCTGCGGCCTGGACCCCGACGAGTGGCAGGGCTTCGCGTTCGGGATGGGTTTTGACCGCATGGTGATGATGCGGTACGGGATCGATGACATTCGCCGTCTGTACGACGGGCGGCTGCAGCTCGTACGGCAGTTCTGATGCGCGCGGGGTGGGTGAGCGTCGCGCTGGCCGCATGCCTCACGGGGTGCCCTTCGGCGGCGCCTCCGCCCCGCGGGAACGTGGTCCCTGTGGTGACCGCCCCCGTCGTGTTCGGGCCCGTCGACAACGTGATCGAGGCCGTGGGCGAGGTCCAACAGCCGGTCGAGGCGCGGCTCGGGGCGGAGACGACCGGCACAATCGCGCTCGTGCCCGGGCGGGTCGGCTCGAAGGTCGCGGCCGGCGACCTGTTGGTCCAGTTCGACGACCGCCCGATGCGGATCTCGCTCCAGGTCGCCCAGGCGCGCCTCGCGCAGTCGAAGGCCTCGCTCGAGAGCCGCACCGTGTCCCGCGAGCGCGTCCGGCTGCGGTCGTCGGGCGTGCTGTCCGTCGCGGCTGAGGCGGGTGGCGCCGTCTCGGGTACCGAGGCCGAGATCGCCCGGCTCGACCTGCGCGAGGCCGACGCGTCGGTCGCCGCTTCACAGGCTGACACCGAGGCCGCCGAGGCCAACCTCGCGACCGCCGCGCTCGAGGTCCAGCGCACGCGCCTGGTCGCCCCGTTCGATGGCGTCATCCGGGACCTCCAGGCGGTGCGTGGGCAGCGCGTCTCGGCGGGGACACCGCTGCTGACGCTCCTTGGGCGCGGGGACTACGAGGTGCTGCTCGACTTGCCGCGCGCTGGCGCGGAGGTTGGGCAAGCGGTCACCCTCGGCGTCGCTCCCGACTCGGTCGACGGGACCGTCGCGGGCGTCGTGCCCGGGCTCACGTCCGCCCGCACCCAGCGCGTGCGGGTGCTGGTCGCGAGCCCCCCGGACTGGCTGCTCCCGGGCGCGGTGGTCCCGGCCCACCTCGTCATCGGGCACGCGGACGCCGCGGTGTCTGTCCCGCGCGACGCCCTCACCGGCGGGGCCGTGTTCGTCCCCCGGGACGGCAAGGCCACCCGCGTCCCCGTCGCCGTGCGCTGGGATCTCGGTGATCAGCTCGTCGTCGAGGGCCCGCTGAACCCCGGGGACACGGTGGTGGTCCGCGGCAACGAGGCCTTGAGCGACGGCGCCTCGGTCAGCGACGCGAGCGCCCCCGCAGCCCCGGCCGCCCCCGCGAGCCCGGCCACCCCCGCCAAGTAGCCCCGACCGGGGTTCCCGCGCGGAGCTGCCGCCGGACGTCCCCGGGGCTTCTTACCAGTCCAAGCGCACCGCCTGGTTGCCGGCCTTCCCCTCGAAGCTGTGTGACTCCCCCCCGGGCAGCGTGACGGTCACCGTGTCCACCATGCACACGTCCCCGAGCCCGAGCTGCGCGACCGTGTCGCTGACGATCCCGAACGTGCCGTAGCCGCCGTTCACCTCCGCCACTTGGTACTGCCCGCCGGCCTCGATCTCGACCTTGGCGCCGATCGGCAAGCCCACGAACCGCACGTAGTTGCCGCCCTGTTGGTTCTCGTAGAGGTGGGTCATGTGCGTCGTCCACGGCGTGCCGGACCGCGCCGTCGACGACCCGGTCACCACGTCGAGGTCGCCGTCCAGGTCGAAGTCCGCGACCGCCAGGCCGCTCGGCCACGGCTGGTTCATGCCCGTCGCGTCCGAGACCTCCTCGAACTGCCCCGCGCTGAGCTGGTGCCACAGCCACATGTGGGTGTCCTCGTAGTCGGACTGCACCAAGAGGATGTCGCGCCAGCCGTCGTTGTCGAAGTCCAAGAACCCTGCGAACAGGTCGCCCTCGTTCCAGTCGGACAGGTTCGGGCGCTTCCGCGCGAGCCCGTTCGTGTCGTTGTCGATGCGGTCGAACACCCCGGTGCCGTCGTTCAGCAACAGCTGCGTGCGGTCGGCCGAGTCCCCCGCCCACTTGTGCGCGATCTCCGCAGTGTACAGGTCGTTGTCGCCGTCGTTGTCGATGTCCGCGCAGACGGTGGTGAACGAGTTGCCGGCCAGGCGCGCGGGCTGGTCGTCGTACCCCGGGCTCCAGTAGGTGTCCGGGAACGCGCCGTCGCAGTCGACGGTGGGCGTGACGTCGCACGCGTGCGTCCCGCAGTAGCAGGCGTACATCAGGTTGTCCGAGTAGTCCAGGTCGGTGTCGGCATCGAAGTGGGCCTCCTCCGCGATCTCCGTGAACGCCCCCCCGTCGTTGCGCCAGAGCTGGTTCCACGAGCGGCCGTAGTCCGAAGAGATCAGGTCCGGCTGCGCGTCCCCGTTCACGTCGCACGCCGTCGCGCCGTAGCTTGGCCGGCGGGTGTCGTGGTTCAGGTAGCTGCTCGAGTTGCCGGACTTGAGCTTGAGCCCGACCGACTCGGTGACCTCGGTGAAGGTGCCATCGCCGTTGCCACGGTAGAGCTGGGCCTGGGCGGCCTCGTTGCTCACGCCGTAGGTCAAGTACCACCCGGTGACCCACAGGTCCAGGTTGCCGTCGCCGTCGTAGTCCGTGAACGCCGCCGCGCTCGTGGGGTACCCCTCCGGGATGCACACGTCGCTCGAGGGCGCGAGCGTGAAGTGCCCGGCGCCGTCGTTCAGGTAGATCTCGGAGCAGTCCCCCGTCGCGTCGGCCGATCCAGCGTCGTAGTAGCGGCCGGCGTAGAGGTCCATGTCGCCGTCGTTGTCGACGTCGCCCTCGATGTAGAAGTTGTGGGAGGTGCCGGTGGTGTTGCCGTCCCGGGCGACCAGCAGGCCGCTCGCTTCGGTCTCGTCGACGAACTGCCGGCCGCCGCTGTCGCCCTCGCGGTTCATCATCACGAACCGCTGCCTCACGTCCGGGTACTCGTCCCGCGCGTTCGTCGTGCCCTCCGTGACGATCAAGTCGGGGTACCCGTCGCCGTCCAGGTCGCCCGCCGCGTAGTGCACGCCGGTGACCGCGGCTAAGCCCCAGGCGTCCGTGCCCTCCACGAACGCCGCGCCGCCGTCCCACTCCGTGGCAGCCGACGTGCAGGTCTCCGGGGGCGCGGAGCCGACTGGGTTTCCCGAGCACCCGGCCAAGGCGAGCGGCCCGAGGACGGAGAGGCGGGCGAAGAGGCGCAAGTAGGTCATGGTCGCTCCGCTTTCGGAGATAATCTGTTCCGTGGAGTCTCCCCGATGGCATCGACTGCGGCGCGCATTTTCCTTGGCATGACCCCGCTGGCGCTGGCGGTGGGCTGCCAGCCCCAGCCGTTCCACGCGACCGACCTCGGGGCGGACGACTCGGGCCCGACAAGCGGGTTGCAGATCGCCGCGGCCGAGCCCTCGAGCGGCCCGGCGAGCGGGGGGACGACGGTGCGGCTCACGGGCAGCGGCTTCTCGGACGCCAGCACCGCGACGGTGGGGGGCGCGAGCTGCGCTTCGCTCACCTACCTGTCGGACACCGAGCTCGTGTGCATCACGCCGCCCGGGAGCCCCGGCACGGTGGACGTGTCCGTCGTCGAGGGGAGCGCGAGCGCGACCACCCCGTTCACCTACCTCCCGGCCGACACGGGGTACGACACCGACGAGACCGGCGACTCGGCTGACACGAGCGACTCGGTCGACTCGGGGGACACGGCGGACTCGGGCGACTCCGGGGACTCCGGCGGGGACGACACCGCCACCGTCCCCGTGTTCGTCGACTACTGCCACATCCAGTTCCCGTGCTCGATGACGACGTCGGCCGGCGCGACGTCGGAGGCCGTGTACGGCTGGGTGTACCTCGCAGCCGTGACCTCGGGGGCAGGGCAGGGCGCCGGCGTTCGGCTCCAGGTCGGCGTCGGCGGCGACGCGACCGACCCGGAGACGGGCGCCTGGACCTGGACCGAGATGACCTACAACGCCGACAAGGACGGGCTGAGCCCAGGCGACTTGGCGAACGACGAGTACGGGGGCACGTTCACCGCGCCGTCGACGCCCGGCGCCTACGACTACGCGGTGCGCGCCACGGCCGACGACGGCGCGTCCTGGCTGTACTGCGACGGCGGCGGCGACAGCTGCCCCGGCCTCGGCTCGGACGATGGCTACGCCGCGGCCGATGCCGGGCAGTGCACCGTGATCTGACCCAGTCACGCCCACAGCGCGACCTGCCGCCCCTCGGCGTGCCGCACAGGCTGGGGGAGCGCGCTCGCCCACGCGACGCACGACACGCTCTTCCCGCTGCCCAGCGCGCGGCGCAGGGCGGCCTCCACCCGGCTGTACACCTCGGCGCGGCCTGCCCCCGCGGGGATGGTGAGCGCCAGCGCCACGGGGCCGTCGGGCGTCGTGAGCGTCACGCGGACCTCCCCGCGCGCCGCGGCCAAGAGCGCCTGCGCCTGCACGACCAGGCCCTCCACGTCGGCCATCGCGCGACCCTGCCAGCGCCCGGTCGTGCCGAGGCGCAGCTGCACGTCCGCCGGGCGGCCCCACGCGGCGTGGTCCGTGACCATCCCCACGTAGTTCCCCGGCAGCCGGCGGCCGAGCGTGAGCGCAGACTGCGCGGTCGGACCAGCGACGATCTTCGCGCACAGCCCCGTCGCCTGCCACACGCGCGCGCGCAGATCCACCAACGCACCGAGCCCCGCCGCCCCGTGTGCCTCGGGCACGCCCGCCACCAGGAAGCCCCCGCGCACGCGCTGCACCTCCCCGTACTCAGCCCGGAGCCAACCCCCGAGCGCCTCCAGCCGCGCACGCTCGTCCCCCGGCGCCACCGTGACCACCCCCAGCACCGCGGCCTCGCTCGCCCGGGCCCCGACCGCCAAACCCTTCGCCGCCGCCTTCGCGTTCACCGAGCGCACCCGCCCGGCGCTCACCACAGCCGAAGCAGCCTCCGTGCACCGCGCGGCAGTGGTCCCCAGCCGGTGGACCCGCAGGAGCGTAGCGCCCCCAGCCCGCAGGCGAACCGGCGGCACGGGCGTGCTCAGGCGAGGGGCCGACGCCTCGCGCAAGTACGCCGCCACCGAGCCCGCGGGCTCCCAACGCGACGTCGACAGCACCACGCCTGTCTCGCTGTCCCGGAACTGGCCGGCGACCTCGCGAGCGAGGCGAGGCGAGCCGTGCCCCCGAGGCACCAGCACGACGTCCCCCGCCCGACCCGGCACGGTGACGATGCGGTCCTGGCTGGGGCCGGCGGCCCGGAACACCCGGGCGCCGCGGGAGAGGAGGGGGAGGAGGGCGGCGGGGAGGCAGGGGAGGAACATGAGGCACCCGTGAGGTGCCATCTCCTTACTGCACGACACACCACAGGGTAGGACAAAAAATGTCCGCTTCCGAAAATATGTGCTCCGTTGACCCCCGCTCGCGCACGGTCTGGCGAGCCGACGTGTTCGGCGCGAGGTGTGCCGAGCGTCAGCATTGGCGGCGCCGTGGTAGACACGACCGGCGTGATTGAGTCGCTCGGCCCCCTTGCCCCGCTCTTTTTTCTCCTGATTGGCATCGGGTTGCCGGTCCAATTCGCGCTCGGCGGGGCGATCGCGTTCGGGCGTCGCACCCCCGCGAGCCTCGCCCTGCTCGTGCCGGCGTTGCTGCTCGCCCTGGGCGGCGCGGCCTCGGCGATGGAGCTGCGAGCCGCCGCGGACGCGATCCGGGAGGCGGGTGACCCCGCCTGGATCCCGTGGTTCGCGCTCCAGGATCGCGCCCGCGCCGCGATCCCGGGCCTGGCGGGGGCGCTCGGCTCGCTGCTCTGCGTGCTGCCCGTGCTGGTCGGCGCGGCCACCCGGGTGGTGCTCGCGACGCACAGGAGCACCTGGCCCGTGTTCGTCGGGGTGCCGCTCGGGCTGTTGGTCGGCCTGTGCACGGTCACCGCGGGGGGCACGCGGGCTGTGCCGGTGGGCGCCGCGCTCGCCGTGCTGGTGATCGGGTCGGCGCTCGCGTGCGTCGAGGTTCAACCCCGGTCGGCGTCGGGCGCGCTCACGGGCGTCGGGTCGCTGATCCTCGGTGGGATGTCGCTCGGGCTCGTGTACGCGCTCGGGTTGGAGGCCGACATGCTGCGCGCGCTGCCGAACTTCAACGCGCCGTTCTTGGCGTTGCCAGCGGTTGACGCCACGGCGGAGCTCGCGCGCGCCAACGGGGCGTTGGTGGCGCCCTGGGTGCTGGTCGGCTGGCTGGCCGCGCTGCCTGCGGTGTTCGCCCGGGCGGCGTCGGGCGCGTCACGGGCGGACGGCGCAGACGGCGTCGGGATCGTGGTGCTGGCCGCCGCGTCGTTGACCGCCTGGGGGTGGGAGGGCCTGCAGTGGGAGACGCTCTCCCGCCGGGCCGGGGCGCAGGTGTCCGCCGTGTTGGTGGAGGGCGCCGGCACTTCCTTGCCGATGCTCGCACCGGTCCCCCCCCGCGTGCTCTACGTCCTGCCCGCGGGCTCCCGGTGGATCGAGATGGGCGAGTCCGGCGGCAGCCGCGTGCGGAGCGAGCCGACGGCGATCGACTCCGTGGGCCCGCTGCTGCACCTCGGCGACGGCGTGGTGTTCCCGCCGAGGATGACGATGGACGACGTGTACTTCGCCTTCGCGGACGCCAACGCAGGCGCCGTGCAGCTCGTGAGCTGCTTGCCGGCCTCGGGGGCGATCGCCGCGGCGGTGCTCCGCGACCCGCTCCGCGCCACCGGACGCTGCGGTGCGGTGCCGATCTTCCTGCGCGTGACCCGAGATCTCGCCCACCCGGTCAAGCTCATCGTGTTGAAGGACGGCGAGGTGGACGACCGGGGCGACGTCTACGCCGTCGGCGAGATCGGCACCCACAACGCGGTGGGCGGTCGGGACGTCATCCTCCGCGCGCAGGTGGACGCCACGGTGGAGGACTTCGCGGCGGTGCTCAGGGCCGTGCGCGGTGCTGCCCGCGTGTACCTGGGCTGGGGCGTCGACATGGACGGGGACGACCTCCCCATCGGCGTGAACCCGGGCCTGCGCGTGCGGACCTCGACGGCCCCGGCGCCCCCGGAGCAGTGATAGCCTTCGGCTACTCCGGGTTCGCTATGGTCCGTCTGCTTGCGCCGTCTACTCTCCTCTTGCTGGCTGCTTGCGCGGGTGCGGACACCAGCGGGCCGGGCCCAACGGACGACACGGTCGGGGACTCCCCCGTCGATAGCGTGCACGACACCGCCTCGTTTGACCCGACGGCCGACTGCGCGGCGCTCGGGTTCCCGTCGGTCCCGTTCCAGGACGTCGCCGCCAGCGCGAAGCTCTACGATCCGGCCGCGGACATCACGCTCCCGACGACCGACGGCGACTGGAACCTGCGCGAGAATTGGTCGGGGTGCGACGTCTACCTGTTCATCCCCGAGGAGCCGGCGCAGAACCAGGGGGCCCCAGATCCGACCTGGTCAACGAAGAAGGACAACAAGGCGCTGATCGACACCATGCCGTTGAACACCCACGTGTTCTTCCTGTCGTCGCAGCACAACGAGGAGGACCGCCTCGCCGCCCTCGACGCCCTCAAGTCGTCGATCGACGCGCAGCTGGACGAGTACGACGACGAGACCCGCGCGTGGAAGGAGCGCCACGTCCACTACGTCACCGACCGGGACGGCAAGGCCGACAGTTGGCTCGGCGACAGCCTCTCCAGCCCGGGTTGGGGCGTTGGGATCGACCGGGAGCAGCGCGTCCGGTACATCGGCAGCATGGCGGATCCCGAGCGCTATGACGCTAGCTATGGCTGGTTCGACCCGAACATCTCGTTGGTCGCGAACGACGCCCGCTACTACAACTACGAGGCCGCCCGCCAGGCGACCCTGGACGCAGAGGGCGCTACGGTCGTCCAAGCCTTCACGGGAGAGGTGATCTCGGACGGCGGCTGGGCCGGGGTGACTACGTCTGTGGACGTTGTCTTGCCGGACGCTGCGACGATGAAGAGCTTCGACACGCTGGAGCTCGACCTCACGATGCTCTGCGAGGGGGACGGCGAGTACACCGAGTGCCCCACGTGGGACTACATTAACTCCGCCTACTTGTGCGACGCGGACGACGACACCGTGTGCACCACCGAGCTCGGCCGCTGGATCACGACCTACCACCGCGAGGGGCGCTGGGTTCACGACGTGTCGCCGCTGCTCGCGCTGTTGAAGGACGGCGGCACGCGGCGCATCGCGTTCTACAGCCAGCAGCCCTACCAAGTGACGCTCAGCTTGCGGCTCTCCGACCAAGGGCTCGCGGACCGGCCGGACGAGGTGCGTGTGCTCTACACGGGCGGCGGCGTGAGCTCGGCGTACAACGACCGGGAGGCGCAGGAGATCGACGTCCCGGCGGACGTCACGCGGGTGGGCCTGGGCGTCGTGATGAGCGGCCACGGGAACCCGGGCTGCTTCGAGTTCTGCGGCACCGAGCACAACTTCACCGTGAACGGCAACGACAACCTGTTCACCTACGAGATCACCAACGAGACCTACGGGTGTATGGACCAGATCGAGGATGGCACGGTGCCGAACCAGTATGGCACCTGGTGGTACGGCCGCGACGGTTGGTGCCCCGGAAAGCAAGTGAACATGGACGTCGTCGACGTGACGGATCAAGTGCTGTTCGGCCAGCCCAACGCGTTCGACTACGAGCTCACCAACTTGGGCGGCTCGCTGGACAGCGGCGGCAACATCGACCTGGTCACGTGGCTCGTGTTCTACAGGGCCAAGTAGGCGATGTCCCCCCTCGACCTCGCGGCCGCCCCGCCACCCCTTGCGGCGACGCCCCGGCATCCCCCGCGACGCGCGGCGGCTGACCCGCCTGCGGCCCCTTGCGTAGAGCCCGACCTTGACGGCGATGCCGCGGCGGCCTTCGCCAACGCGTTGCCGCTCGGCGTGCGTTTCGAGCTGCGCGACCGCATCACGCCAATCCAACACGCGTTCCTCGCCCGCCACGGGTTCCTGGTGTTCAGCCAGGTGGCCCGGGACGACGAGGTGGACACCATCCTCGCGGAGGTTGACAGGATCGAGGCCGACTTGCTCGCCCGGGGCGAGCGCAAGGTGTTCGGCGTGCCGGTGTGGTTTGGGTTGGACCCGGACGGCCACGACTACCTGTTCCGAATGGGGTTCACGTCGGTCCACAGCGAGTACCTGGGCGCGTTCGTCCGCGATGCCCGCTTCGAGCCCATCCGCACGCTGATCGGCGCCGATGCCCGCATCGGGGACCGGGAGAAGGACGGCGTGGTGTTCAACCGCTACGTCCGCGCTGAGCAGAGCCTGCGGCCCAACCTCGCCTGGCACACCGACGCGCTGCGGGACGTGTTCTACAACTGGAAGATGCCCGGGCCGATGTTGAACATTGGGCTGCACTTCGACCGGATCCGCCCCGCGGACGGCGGGCTTCGGCTCGTGCCGGGGACCCACACGCAGGGCCCGATGTCCACGCTGTTCTCGAAGATCCACTTCGTCTCCGACGCGCCCGACAAGAACGAGCTCGCGGTCGAGACGTGGCCGGGCGACCTGACTGTGCACGACGGGCGGATGTGGCACCGGGTCGTCGCGTCCCCCGAGACCGGGTGGGGCAGCCTGCGCCGGAGCATGTACGTGCCCTACGTGTGCGACACCTACCAACCCAAGTCCAAAGACAGCGCCACGCCACTCTACATGCGGGTCTTCGACGCGATCGTCCGCATGAAGGCCCGATCGAAGGCGCGCGAGCAAGCTCGACTCACCAGCCGCAGGGACCGCTAGCATGCCTACGATTGGGATCCTGTGCGGGGGCGGCGACGCCCCGGGTCTGAACGCCGTCATTCGCGCCGTCGTCAAGTACGGCGCGGGCCAACTCGGCTGGCGTCTCATCGGGATCCAAGACAGCTTCAACGGGCTGTTCGAGGTGCCCTACCGGGTGATGGACCTCACGCCCGTCGCGTGCCGGGGCCTGTTGCAACGGGGGGGGACGATCCTCGGGACGACCAACCACGGGGACCCGTTCAACCGGGAAGGCGGGCACGACAAGTCTGCGGCGCTGGTCCAGGGGCTCGACATGCTCGGCATCGAGGGGCTGATCGTGATTGGCGGGGATGGCACGATGCGCATCTCGCAGCAGCTGATCGACCTGCATGGGCTGAAGATCGTCGGCGTCCCCAAGACCATCGACAACGACCTGTCGGCGACAGACGTGACCTTCGGGTTCCAGTCGGCGGTGGACTGCGCGACCGACGCGCTCGACCGGCTCCACACGACAGCGGCGTCCCACGACCGCGTCTTGGTGCTGGAGGTGATGGGCCGTGACGCCGGCTGGATCGCCCTGCACGCCGGCATCTCGGGCGGCGCGGACGTCGTCGTGATCCCCGAGATCCCCTGGGAAGCGGCGCGCATCGTCCGGAAGATCGAGGAGCGCCGGGCGAACGGGCGCCCGTTCTCGCTGATCATCGTCGCCGAGGGCGCGGTCCCGACCGGGGAGCGAGTCGCCCCTGGCAAGGCGGGGCAGCGCGTCGTAGACGCGATCGAGGCGCTGTTGCCCGCCTCCGAAGTTCGGCTGACCGTGTTGGGTCACTTGCAGCGCGGGGGCAGCCCGGTCGCTATCGACCGCCTGCTCGCGACGCGCCTCGGGGTCGGCGCGGTCGACCTGGTCGAGGCGGGCCGCTGGGGGGAGATGTCCTGCTTGAAGAACGGGAAGGTGGACGGGGTGCGGATCAAGGACGCGATCCAGACCTACCGGCGCGTAGACCCCGAGGACGAGCTCGTCCGAACTGCGCGCGCAACCGGGATTGAGTTCGGGGGCTGACCGGCGCTCGCCGACCCCGCTGCGCACCCTCGCCTTGACGCCCGATGTATACATGATCATGTATATACATGACAGCGCAGCTCTCGGTGCTCCAGACCCTCGCCGACCCCACGCGGCTGCGCATCGTCGAGGCGATGCGCCCGGGTGAGTGTGCGGTGATGGACATCGTCCGGGCCGTCGACATCCAGCAGTCGGGCGTCTCTCGGCACCTTCGCATCCTCCACGACGCCGGGATGGTGCAGGTGCGCGCGGATGGGCAGCGCCGGCTCTATTCGCTCCGGCCCGAGCCGTTCCGTGACCTCGACGCATGGCTCCAGGGGTTCCGCACCGTCTGGGAGGGGCGCGTCGACAGGATCGGTGCCGAGCTGGCACGCAGGAAGGCCGTTCAACCCCAGGTACCCGAGGATCAACAACGATGAACTCCGACAACGACCAAGCGCCCCGGCGCGTCCGGCTCGAGCGCCGCTTCGAGGCTACGCCCGAGGAGGTGTGGGCGTTGTGGACCACGCCGGACGGCATCGAGTCCTGGTGGGGTCCGGAGGGCTTCTCCGTGACGGTGCAGACCCTCGACCTACGCGCGGGCGGCGCCCTCCTGTACACGATGACGGCTACGGCGCCGCCCCAGGTCGCGTTCATGAAGCAACACGGGATGCCGCTCGCTACCGAGGCCACCATCACCTACACGGAGGTCACGCCGCCGAGCCGCCTCGTGTACGTCCACCTGGTGGACTTCGTGCCCGGCGTCGCTACCTACGGCACCACTACGGTGGTGGAGATCACCCCGACCGCGACGGGCGCCCGGATGGTGCTCACCTTCGACGCAATGCACAACGACGAGTGGACCGAGCGCGCGACCGCGGGTTGGCAGGGGGAGCTCGGCAAGCTCGCCCAGGTGCTCGCGGGGAGGGCGCGGTGAGCGGCTGGGGTCGGCGGGTTGGCGCCGTTGTAGGCGGCTTCATGGCGACGGCGCTGCTCTCGGTTGGGACGGACGCAGTGATGCACGCTGCCCAGCTTTTTCCCCCCGTGGACGTGCGGATGTCGGATGGTCTGTTCGTCGTCGCTGCGATCTACCGCGCTGCGTACACCGTGGTCGGAGGTTGGATCACGGCGCGGCTCGCGCCAGGCCGCCCCATGCACCATGCGTGGGCGCTCGCCGGGTTGGGAACGCTCGGTGGTGTTGGCGGCCTCGTCGCTTGGCCCCAGGGCGGGGAGGCGATGGGCCCGCTGTGGTACCCGGTGTCGATCCTGGCCTCCGCGGTCCCGTGCATCCTGCTCGGCGCGTGGTTGGCGATCCGCGGCCGGCCGCGCACGCCGGCCTGAGGCGCCGGCCGGAACTTACAGCGGTGCGTCGTCGGCCACCGAGTACCAGATGTCCCCGTCCACGCCAAGCGCGTCGTCCCAGCCCCCGCCGTAGGGGTAGTACGCGCCCTCGCCGTGCGTATTGAAGTACCCCTCCGCCCAGTCGCCCGCAGAGTCGTTGGTATACCAGCCCCCGTCGTCGTACCCGACGATCACGACGATGTGCCCCGAGCCCGTGAAGTAGCCGTGGACGATCACCGGGCGCCCCGCGTCGAGCTGGTCGCGCAGCTGTGAGCGCGTGGCGGTGAGGCTGTAGTCCGCGTACAGGCCCTCGTACTCGTACAGGGCGGCGAGCCCCGAAGGCGACTGCCCCTGGCTCTTGCCGTACTCCTCGTACAACGAGTCAGGGGTGACGCCGCCGGAGTGCCAGTAGTCGACGAGCATCGCGCCGGACGTGACGCCGCACGTCCCGGTCGGGTCGTGCTCGTTCTCCATTTGGTAGAAGTACGGGACGTCCAGGTCCACCCCCGGGGCGTCCACGGTGATCGTGACGGTGTCGCTGGCAACGGCGGCGCCGCCTGCGTCGTACCCGGTCAGCGTGACGAGCCGCTCGTAGCCCGTGCCCGAGAAGGTGTACGCGAGCGAGCCGGTCTCTGCGGGGTCGGAGACGGTGCCCATCTCGTAGCCATCTGCGTCGAGGGTGAGCCACGCGACGTCGTGCGCGGTGAACGAGAACGAAACGGGGTTCTCGACCGTACTGCCGTCGGCGGGGGAGGTGAACGCGACGGCCGGGGACAGCCGCGCGGTGTCGTCGGTGTCGTCAGGGGCCGTGTCGTCGGTGTCGGTGCGCCCGCTGTCGTCGCGCCCGGAGTCAGGGTCCGGGCTCGAGCGGACGGTGCCCCCGCCATCGTCGGTGGGCGTGCAGGCGCAGAGAAGCAGGAACAACATGGGGAGTCCGAAGTTCGGCGAGACTAACCGGTGGCGGCGGGGCGTGACCCGTGACATCGCGCGGACGTATCCGCTCCGAGCTACAGTGTTGCTATGCTGTACCTCCTCACCGCGTGTATCGATGTTGGCCTCGTAAAACAGGACGACCGCCCCGGCGCGTTCGACACCGGGAACGACGTCCCGTCCGATACTTCGGCTGACACATCGGTCGACACGACCGGCGATACACAGGACACCGGGGCCGAGACGGATCCCGATACGTCGGTGGATACATCCGACACAACGACGGACACATCGCCCGACACATCAACCGATACAGGCGGCAGCGAAGACACCGGTGACGAGCCTCCAACCACGATTGTCGTCGATGGAGTATGCAGCGGCGGCTACGCGTACTCAGCGTATGCAGACCCCGCGGCCACCGAGCCGGAGCTCAACATCGTAGGGGTGTACGAGTCACAGTCCGGCACCGGCGGGCCGGTGTCCGTCTCGGTGACACGCACCGCGGAGATGGTGCTGGTGTTGACGAGCTACTCGTCCGTCGACTGGCAGATCGACCTGGACGCGGCGCACGACGTCACCGAGATCATCGTGTCCTCGTATGACGCGTCGACCTGGACGTTCACCGGCGCGGGTGCGGCCCCGGTCACCTACGTCGGGTGGATTGGGGAGTGCGGCTACGAGATCCCCGACATGGACCCGCACAGCGGCTGCGAGACGCCGGATCTCCAGGCGGTCGTCGAGGGCCGGACGGGGCTCGCGATGTCGAGCTTTCAAGGCTGCTATGCGGGCGGGGACTACCGGGTGGAGTGACGCGTCCCGGGCGCGGCGGAGGGCCGGTCAGTCGGCGCGTGGCTGCATGATTCGCAAGACCGGGGTCCCGTCGGGGCCGACCTCCAACGGGAAGAACGCGTGGTGCGTCGCTGGGTCGACGGCGACGGAGTGGGCGTTGTCTCCGACGTCTTCGGACGCGATCAGCGAGATGCCGTCGGCGTCGATGTCGTAGATCTGCGTCGCGCCTCCCTCGGCAGCGACGTAGAGCCAGCCCAAGCCGGGGTCGATGGACATGACGTCGGGGCCGCTCGAGGTCTCGCCCGTCGCGAGGCCACCGGTGGTGAGGTCCACCCGCGCGAGCACGTCGTTCCCCTCGCACGCCACGAACGCGCTGGCGCCGTCGGGGTGCAGCCGGACCCCGTGGGCGGCGTCGCAGCCCGGGAGGTCGAACGCCGCTGCCTGGGCGCCCGTCGTCGGGACGATCGCGACGAGCTGGTCCGGGTCGCTGCCGTGCTCGACGGCGATCCAGAACCAGCCCCGGACTGTGTCGTAGGCGACGTTCCCCGTCGCGTCGCCGAGGACCACTTGCGAGCGGGCGCCAGCGCCATCCTCGGGGAGCAGGGAGATCGCGCCGTCCGACTGGTCCGAGACACCCACGACCCCGTCCGTGCCGTCCCAGCTGATGCCGTCGGGGGACCGGCCCGTCGTCACGCGGTCGATCTCGGTCAGCGAGGCGCTGTCGATGCGGATCACCTGGTCCGGCGACGAGGTGACGAAGATCATCCCGGCTTCGGCGCCCACCGCGACGCCCCGCGCGGTCGGGATGCCGGTCAGCTCCACCGCGAGGGAGCCGTCGTCCAAGTTCACGATGTCGACCGAGTCGTCGTTCATGTGGGCGATGACGAGGTGTCCGTTCGCGGTGTCCACGTCCATGTAGTCGAAGCGGACGGCGTCACCGGGGAGGGCGACGTCCGCGACACGCTCCAGCGGCGGCGCGCACCCCGCGCACGCCGAGGCGCCAGCGATGGTGCCGGCGCCGCGTGTTCCCTGCTTCGCGCAGGCGAGGAGGAGGAGGAGGAGCATCGATCACGCCTGGGTGAGGAGGAGCCCGGCGACGCCCGCGATCGCGATCAGGACCGGCTCGGGCGCACGTTTCAGGAACGTCATCGCCCCGAGCGCCGCGAGCGCGATCAAGGCGGTGGGCACGTCCACGATCGCGCGCCGGCCGAGCACGAACGCCGCGCCGGCGATGGCCCCTGACGCAGCGGCGGTCACGCCGTCCACGAACCCCTTGATGACCACGTTCTTTGCGTACTTTCGGAAGTAGGGCGCTGGGCCGACGACGAACAGGTAGCAGGGCAGGAACGTGGCGAGCGCCGCGACGCACCCCCCGATGGGCCCGGCCGCGAGGTAGCCGATGAACGCGACCGTGATGACGACGGGCCCCGGGGTGATCATCGCGACTGCGACGGCATCGAGGAACTGGCGCTCGGTGAGCCAGCCGAACTCGTTGACGACACCGGCGTGCAAGAAGGGCACGATCGCGAGCCCGCTCCCGAACACGAACGCGCCGGCCTCGGTGAAGTACCAGCCGATCTTCCACAAGACCGACCCGTCGGCCGGCCCGTGAAGGCCGGTGAAGAGCAGCGGCCATGGCACCACCATCGCGGCCTGCTTCGGCGTCGGCGGCCGGGCCGCGACCGCGCCGAGCACCCCGGACGCGAAGAAGAGCCACACGATCTCGGTCTCGGTGATCGCGGTGGCCAGGGCCGAGGCTGCGAACAGCGCCCACAGGAGCTTCGCCTTCCCCATCGTCCCTTTTGCCAGCTTCCAGGCGCTTCGGGCGATGATCCCGATCACCGCGGCGCCGATGCCGTAGAACGCGCCCTGCATCCACGCGATCCCGCCAAAGCGTAGGTACGCCGCGGAGAGCGCCATGACCATCAGGAACGACGGGAGCACGAAAGCCACCCCGACCAGCGTCGCCCCGGCTACGCCCCCGCGCACCCACCCGAGGTAGATCGCGAGCTGCGCCGCCAGCGGACCGGGGGCGAGCTGCGCGAGCGCGAGACCCTCCTTGTAGTCCTCTGGGCTCACCCACTTGCGCTCCTCCACCAGGTCGCGCTGCATGTAGCCGATGAGCGCGATTGGACCGCCAAAACCGACCGTCCCCAACCTCAGGAAGTAGGCGACGAAGTCGCGGAGCGGCACCGGTTGATTCATGTTGGACACTATAGCTAGTCGAACACACACCGGAACCCGTAGAGCGGAGAGACAGCCCCTGGAGCGGCGTTCCGTCGAAGGGAGGTCGCCTGCGTCGGGGACACCCAACTCCCGGCTCGCAGCACGCGCTGCACCTCCACGTCGCCCTTTCGAAGGAACCGCCGGTGCGTGACGACGTGCGTCCCCGTCGTCCAGTCCCACGTGAGGCCGCGGATCTCGTCCTCGACGGCGCCGGTCGTGCCGGCCGTCGCGTCGCCCTCGGCGGGGGGCATCGCCTGGTCCCACTCCTCGTCGCTCGGCAGGCGCCCGCCCGCCCACGCGCAAAACGTGCCCGCTTGCGCCCAGGTGACGCCCACGGCGGGCTGGTCGGGGGCCTTGAGCGCCGCGTAGGCGTCACCGTCCGGGAGCGCGCTGCAAACGTGGGCCTCCACGCAGGCCACGTACTCGCCGTTGGTAAGCTCGTCGCGCTGCATCCGGTAGGTCGGCGGCCGACCGTCGGTGAGCGCTGTCTCCTCCCAATTCACGACCACGACGTCGAACCGCTCCTTCACCACCACGGGGGCCGGCGGCGCCAAAGGCGGGGGCGGTACCCGTGTGGCCGCCGGCGACCAGGTCCAGGCTACACCCAAGAGGACGGCTGCGCCAAGCACCAGCCCGGAGGCCAACCCTCGATGCAGCCGCGCCCGGGCGTTGTGTTTCACCTCCCGAGCATTGTCTTGCAGCTCTTGGACTTGGGCGTGCAAGTCATCCCGCTCGGTCACCCCCGCGGCCTCGTCCCGGGCCCCGGCGAGGGCCCGTGCGATGCCATCGAGCTCGTCGGCGAGCTCGTCGGCGCTCCAGTACCGGTTGGGTGGCGACGGGTGGGAGACCGGGGAGAGCCCACGGGCGAACAACTCGCTCAGCGCACGTACGGCGGCGTATTTTGCCGCTTCGCTGTAGGGCTCGGAGCTCGTCCACCGTATCCGCCGAGCCCAGGACCGGCCCGGCCAGCGGTTTCTTGATAGCCGGCCGGATGGCAGCTTGGCTCCCGGCAGTTCGGTTCATGGTGGCGATGCAACGCAAGGGCGGCGCCACCCCGAACGAGGTGGCGGACGCCGCGCCCGTAGTCGCCGCGGGCCAGGAGATGCGCTGTCGGCGATTCACGCCGCGAAAGGCGGCCCGTGGGCGAGTGCTCGTGCTGCACGGCGTGACGCCCCGCGGGGTCGACGATCCGCGCATGGGGCTGCTCGCGGACAGCCTGGCGGCGGCGGGCTTCGAGGTGATCGCGCCCGAGTTCCCCAACTTGCGCCGGGCGGACCTCTCCCCGGCCACGGTGGGGACCATCCGCGAGGTGCTCGACGGGCTGGGGCCGGACGTGCGCGTGCTCGCGCCGAGCTTCGCCGCCGGGCTCTGCCTGCGGGCGGTGGCCGAGGGCGCCCAGGTGCGCAGCGTCTGCGCGATCGGGGGCTACGGCGATGTTCGACAGAGCCTCGGGCGGCTGTTGTCGCGCGACGTGGACGCGTACGCGCGGATCGCCGTGGTGCTGAACATGGGTCGGCTGAACGAGCGTGAGTGCGACGTGCTGCGCACCTGGCTCTACGACGACTCGGTGCGCCCCGTGGAGCGGCGCTACCCTGCGGTGCGGGCGACGCTCGACGACGCCGAGGGGCAGCGCGTGGACGGCGTCGTCGACGGATCGTGGCACGAGCTCGACACGTGGTTCGACCAGATCCCGGACCTCGTGGACGCCATCGACGTGAACTCGGTCGCCGCCCATATCCGTGTGCCGGTCGTGCTGATCCACGGAGCGAGCGACAGGGTGATCCCGCCCGTGGAGAGCGTGCGCCTGGCCGAACGGCTCCCGCGCGCTCACTTGTGTGTCACCCCGCTTCTGACACATGGCGATACAAAATCGCCCGCTGAGCAGCCCGGAGCCGTGCTCGGGCTGGCCCGCGCGTTCGCTACATTCCTGGGCTAGCCCAGGAACCCGTACTTCCAGTCGGTGGGCGGCACGAACGTCTCCTTGATCGTGCGAGGGGAGATCCAGCGCAGCAAGTTGTGGGGCGCGCCCGCCTTGTCGTTGGTGCCGCTCGCGCGGCCGCCGCCGAACGGCTGCTGGCCAACCACCGCGCCCGTCGGCTTGTCGTTGAGGTAGAAGTTCCCCGCCGCGCCGCGCAGGGCCTGCGTCGCCTCGGCGATCGCGTACCTGTCCCGCGCGAAGATGGCGCCCGTCAGCGCGTATGGGCTGGTCTGGTCCACCACGCGCAGCGTGTGGCGCCACTCCGCTTCCGGGTAGACGAACAGGCTGACGATCGGCCCGAAGATCTCCTCGGACATCAGTCGGCTGTGCGGGTCAGCGACGCGTACGAGCGTCGGCTCCACGTACCAGCCCTCCTTGCCGTGGCAGTGGCCGCCGGCGACGATGTCCTCGGCCTGCGCCAGGCCCAGGTATTGCGCGTGCTTCTTGAACGCGCGCTCGTCGATGACCGCCGAGACGAAGTTCGAGAAGTCGCGCGGGTCGCCCTGCTTCATCTCGCCCATCATCCCCCGGCACCGCTCCCGCACCTCGGGCCAGAGGTTGTCCGGCACGTACACGCGGCTCGCCGCCGAGCACTTTTGGCCCTGGTACTCGAACCCGCCGCGGACGATCGCGACGGCGAGCGCCACGGGGTCGGCCGACGGGTGGGCGGCGATGAAGTCCTTCCCGCCGGTCTCCCCGACGATGCGCGGGTACTGGCGGTAGCTCGCGATGTTCTCGCCCACCGTGCGCCACATCGACTGGAACACGCCGGTGGACCCCGTGAAGTGGATGCCGCCGAGCTCGGGGCGCGCGAGCACGGGGGTAGCGATGTCCGCGCCGTGGCCCCACAGCACGTTGACGACGCCGTCCGGCAGGCCCGCCGCGCGGAGCAGGCGCACCAGCTGCCAGCACGCGAGCGCGGACGTGGTCGCGGGCTTCCAGATCACGGTGTTGCCCGCCAGCGCAGGGGCCGTCGGCAAGTTCGCGGCGATCGACGTGAAGTTGAACGGCGACACGGCGAACACGAAGCCATCGAGCGGCCGGTGCTCCAGGCGGTTCCAGCAGCCCGGGGAGTGCTCCGGGGGCTGGTCGGCCAGGATGGTCCGGTAGTAGTGGCAGTTGAACCGCCAGAAGTCCGCGAGCTCGCACGCCGCGTCGATCTCGGCCTGGTGCACCGTCTTGGCTTGGCCGAGCATCGTCGCAGCGTTCACCTTGTCGCGGAAGGGCCCGGCCAAGAGGTCGGCGGCCTTCAGGAACACGCCGACGCGCGCCTCCCACGGCAGGTTCGACCACTCCTCCCGGCCCTCCTCCGCGGCCCGGACCGCCCGGTCGACCTCCGCGGGGCCGGCCAAGTGAACGTTGGCGACGACGTGCCCGTGGGCGCTCGGCATCGTGACCGCCACCGTGTTGCCGCTGTAGACGTCGATCCCGTTGATCACGCAGGGGATCTCGACCACCTCCGCCGCCTGGAGCGCGAGCTCCCGCTGCAAGCTGGCGCGCTCGGGCGAGCCCGGGAGGTAGCCGCGGACGGGCTCGTTGACGGGGCGGGGGACGGAGGGGATACTCGTGCTCATGGGCGCTGGTCTATCCGGGATCTACCGCCGGGGCCTCGTGTCCGGAGTTGGGGGGGTGGAGCTCCCACTTGTTCGAACGGCCGCTACCCCCGCCCCAGGGTTCCCAGGGCGAACCTCAAACGGTGGGTGAGCCGTCACCCTCGCCCCAGAGTTCTCAGGGCGAACCTCAAAGTTCGGCGCTGGCCAAAGCGACCCACGTGTGCTGGCGAGAACTGATCCACGCCACACTGGTTTCGGCCGCGAGGGGTGCCGGGGTGCGCGGGGGCTCGCCAGGGCGAAGTCCAAGGGCGGAACTCAAACGCTGGGTGAGCCGTCACCCTCGCCGCCAGGGTTCTCAGGGCGAACCTCAAAGTTCGGCGCTGGCCAAAGCGACCCACGTGTGCTGGCGAGAACTGATCCACGCCACACTGGTTTCGGCCGCGAGGGGTGCCGGGGGGCGCGGGGGCTCGTC
>CALQBK020000006.1 GCA_943328795.2 Bifidobacterium breve | reverse complement strand
GGCGGGGGCTGGGCGCGCGCGCGACCCGGTCGACGGCAACGCGAGCACCAGGCCGAGCGCGATGACCATCCCGGGGTACTTCGCGGACGCCGCCAGCCCGCCCCAGGCGCCCACCTCGAGCGCGTCGAGCGGGGTGGCGTGTTCCCGGCAGCGCAGCGCGGCGGCGAAGCCCAGCAGCGAGACGAGCACGAGCCAGGGCTCCACGTAGGCGGACGCGCCGAACTCCACCACGGTCGGGAGGAGCAGGAACGTCGCGGCCGCGGCCGCTCGTCCGCCACGCGGGGCGCCGAGCTGCCCGGCGATCCCTGCGACCGCCAACGCGTCTGCGATCATCACCCAGGCGCCGATCGGCCGAGGGTTGGTGACCCCCACGGACATGGCGGCGGACACGATGGTCTCCCAGCCGAGCGGGAAGCTCGCGAAGATGTTGTCGTCCGGCCGGATATAAGCGTGGGCCGCGGCGAATTGCTGGGGGAGGGCGAGGTGGTACACCATCTCGTCGCGGTACCAGGGCGGCACGGCGGCGAGCGCCAAGAGGACCGCCGCCGCGAGCGCGACCAGGGCCCACCCGGCCGGGAACGGCTCTCGGACGGTGTTGTCGAGGGCCACGGCGGGCCTGCGAAGGGCGAAGAACCCGACCAGGCCGAGGGCCCACCACGTCCACACCGCCGCGGGCGTCAACAACCCCGTAGCCAGCAGCCCCATCGCGCCGACCTGGGTCCAGCCAAGCACCAGGCCTGCCGCTCGCGCGAGCCGTGCGGGCTCGATCCGCCCGGTCCAGCCGGTCAGCGCGAGGACAGCCACCGGGAGGGGCAAAGACGTCGCGACCGCCCCGAGCGCGTCCGCGTTCACCCTTCGACGGGCCCCGATGCCGCGAGCCGGACCCCGAGCGCCTGGGCGACCCGCGTGAGCACCACCATCGCGCCGTCGTCGAACCCGTGCTGCGACGGCGAGTTGATGAGCTCGATCACGCCAAAGCACCGGCGTTCCACCGCGATCGGCACGACCAGCAAGCTGCGGGTGCGGTAGCCGGTGATGTCGTCGATCGCGCGGCAGAACCGGCTGTCTTCGTAGGGGTTGTTCACTGAGAGCGCGGTGAGGAAGCTCGAGCTGAAGCCCGCGAAGCCGGTACCGGCGGGGATAGCGATCTCACGGAGCTTGTGCGCCTCCGGCCCGAAGGCGGCAGCGAACGCGAGCGCCTTCCCGCGCTCGCCGAGCAGCACCGCGCCGCTCTCCGCGGGGATGACCGTCGTCGCCGCGTCCAGCGCCAGCTGGGCGGCGGAAGACCGGGACGCTGCAGCGTGCACGGTGCCGAGCGCCGAGACGATCACCCGCTCGCGGCCCGTCTGCTCGTCCTCCGTGTCCTCGGGCGCCGGGAACACCTCTTCGGTCGCCTCGTCCGAGACCACGCCGCCCTCGAGCGGCTGCACGACGAAGCCGGACCCGGTGCGCACGTCGCGCACCAAGATCGTGCCGTTCGGCAGCGACTCGCACGCGATCCTGTCCATGTTCATCACACCGCCGAGGTGCTCGAGCCCTTCGCCAAGCGCGACGAGCCAATTCGACGCCTGCACGTCGATCGTACCGTGGGTCCTTGAGCTGATTCGGAAGCCGGGCATGGGGGGCACGACTAATCCGGAACCCGGTTCGTGGCTGGCCTGCCGAAGCCGACGCTCGGCGAAGGATCGTCGGGATCCGTCGCTCGGTTAAGGCGCCCGCCACCCTCGGACCGCCTTGACCTCCGCCGACCCTGTCGCCCCGCCCGCCTCGCGCCCGACCGAGCCCCCGTCCGAGCCCCCGTCCGCCGGGGACCTGATCGCCCGCTTTCGCCGTTGGCTCGTGTGGGGGGTAGCCGGCGCGGCGCTCATGTACGTCGGGTACAGCGCGTACGTGGGCATCGACACCGTCGAGGACGCGCTGCGGCGCTTTTCGTGGGTGTACTACGTGCCCGCGGTGCTGCTCACGTTGTTGAACTACGCGCTGCGGTACTGGAAGTGGCACTACCTGATGGGCCGGCTGGGGGTCCGGCTCGGCTGGGCCGAGGACGCCACGATCTTCGGCTCGGGCCTCGCGATGGTGCTCTCGCCGCTCAAGGTGGGGGAGCTGCTGAAGCCCTGGTTGGTGCGCGAGCGTACGGGGACCCCCATCCTGGACACGGTGCCGGCCCTCGTGACCGAGCGGCTCACCGACGGCATCGCGATCTTGGTCCTCGCGGCGATCTCGGTCAGCACGTACGCGGGCGACCAGGCGAACCTCGTCTTCGTGCCGATCGGGCTCACGGTCGCCGGGCTCGTGGTGCTCGCGAACGAGCGTGTGTCCCTCGCGATCCTCTCGGCCATGGCGCGGGTGCCGGGGGTGAAGCCGATCGCGGTGCGGCTCACGATGATGTACCGGGCGATGCGGATCTGCGTCGCGCCGATGTCGCTCGCGATCTTGGTCGCGGTGAGCATCGTCGCGTGGGGTGGCGAGTGTGTCGGCTACTGGCTCGTGTTGAAGGGCTTCGGCGCGCAGCCGACGCTGGAGCTGTCCACGTTTCTGTACGCGTTCGCGACGGCGTCGGGTGGGGCCTCGCCCGGCGGGCTGGGCGTCGCGGATGGCATGCTGGTCGAGCTTCCGCGCCGGCTCGTGCCGGGGCTCGACCCGGGCAGCGCGCTCGCGAGCGCCTTGCTGATCCGGCTCGCGACGCTCTGGCTCGGCGTCGTGATCGGCGCGTTCTCGCTGATGGGCGTCTCGACCCGGGCGCGCGCCACCGGCTGACCTGCGCGCGACGGGGGGCCGGTTTCTTGATAGCGCGGCCCGTCGCCAGGGTCTGCCGTGTCCCGCATCTCCGCTCCCGACCTGCTCCGCCGCAAGATTGCGGGCCGGACGGAAGACAAGATCACGATGGTCACCGCCTACGACGCCCAGATGGCGCGCCTCGTGGACATGGCTGGCGTGGACATGGTGCTCGTAGGGGACTCCCTCGGCATGGTGATCCAGGGCGGCAACGACACGCTCTCGGTGACCGCCAGCGAGATGGCGTACCACGGGCGCTGCGTCGCGGCGGGGCTCGAGCGGGCGCACCTCACCGTGGACATGCCGTTCATGAGCTACCAGGTCAGCGTGGCCCAGGCGATGCGGACGGCCGGGCTGCTGGTGCGGAAGGGCAAGGCCCAGAGCGTGAAGCTCGAGGGCGGCGTGCGCTCCGCCCCGGCGATCCGCGCGATCGTCGACGCCGGCATCCCGGTGGTCGGGCACGTCGGGCTGACGCCGCAGTCGGTCAACGCGTTCGGGGGCTTCCGGGTGCAGGGCCGGGACCAGGAGAACGCCGCGCGGATCCTCGCGGACGCCCACGCCGTCGCGGAGGCCGGGGCGTTCGCCATCGTGCTGGAGATGGTGCCGCAAGCGCTCGCCGCCCAGATCACCGCGGAGCTGGGCATCCCGACCATCGGGATCGGCGCCGGGGTCGGCTGCGACGGGCAGGTGCTGGTGTGCACCGACATGCTCGGGATGGACCAGCGGTTCGCCCCGCGGTTCCTGCAGCGCTACGCGAACCTCGAGGTCACCATCTGCGAGGCTGTGCAGGGCTACATCGCGGACGTGAAGAGCGGCGCGTTCCCCACCCCTGCACACAGCTACTGACGATGCGAATCATCCACGACGTCGCCGAGATGCAGGCGCTCGGGCACTCGCTCCGGGGCCACGAGGTCGGGTTCGTCCCCACCATGGGCTATCTGCACCGCGGGCACACCTCGCTGATGGAGCTCACCCGCCCGCTGTGCGACCACCTGGTCGTCAGCATCTACGTGAACCCGCTGCAGTTCGCCCCGACGGACGACCTCGCGCGGTACCCCCGCGATCTCGACGGTGACGCGAAGAAGTGCGAGGCGGCGGGCGTGGACTTCCTCTTCATCCCCGAGGGCTTCTACCCGGCGACCTTCCGCACCCAGGTCATCGTCAGCGGCGTGACCGCACGCTGGGAGGGCGCCGAGCGCCCTGGGCACTTCGAGGGCGTGTCCACGGTCGTCTCGCGCCTGTTCGGCGTCGTCCAGCCGACCATCGGGTGCTTCGGCGAGAAGGACTTCCAGCAGCTCACCGTGATCCGGTCGATGACCCGCGACCTGGCATTGCCGATCCGCATCCTGTCGGGGCCGCTGGTGCGCGACTACGACGGCATCGCGCTGTCCTCGCGGAACGTCTACCTGACCCCCGAGCAGCGGGAGCGGGCTCGCAGCCTGCACCGCGCGCTGTTCGCGGTGCGGGACGCGCCCGCCGGGCTCTCCGCGGCGGAGCGTACGGCGATCGGGGTGGCGCTCATCGACTCCGACCGGCTCGACTACCTCGCGATCGTCGACTCCGAGTCGCTCGAGCCGCTCCCGCCGGAGCGCCCGGTCTCCGGCCCCGCGCGCGTGATCGTGACCGCGCGGTACGGCTCGGTCCGCCTGCTCGACAACGTGGCGATCGAGGCCGAGGTCGGCGGATGATCCCGCCGGAGCTGCTGCTCCTCGCGGTGCTGTTCGCAGTGAACCGCCTGGTGCTCCCGCGGGTGCTCCAGAACGCGCCCGTCTTCTGGCTCGTGAACGCGCTCGATGTCGCTGGCGCCGTGTACATCTACGTCCGCGGCTTTCCCGGCATGGAGGACCAGACCGCCGTCCGGCTGCTGATCGGCACGCTGCTGCTCTTCCACGTGGCCCAGAACCTCTCGCTGCGCGCGCGGGAGCGGGACCGCGTCGAGATGGCCGGGAAGCTCCGCGCCGCCCGGCTGGCCGCCGCCCGCGCCCACACGGCGGACTCGCCGGGCCCTTCGGCCGAGCCGCCGGGCCCTTCGGCCGAGCCGCCGGGTGCCACCGGGGCGGATTAGCTTTTCGGATGCCCTACTCGCTGTTCGTCGGCCTCGGCAGCCTCGCGCTGCTGGTCGGCTTGGTCATCCACCTGATCCGCCTCTCGCCCGACTCGTGAGCATCGCCGACCGCGAGCCCCACTGGCCCTTCGCGAGCGCCTGGGACGCCGCGTTGGCCAAGGATGGCCCCGCGAGCATCTTTACGCTCGACCCGAAGGGGCTGTTGCGCGCGGACGCCGAGCGCACGCGGGAGGTCGGGCTCGAGCAGGGCGCGCTCCCGAACGTGGGGGCCTCCCACTGGGTCGTGGTGGACCGCGCGACGGGGGTGAAGATGTACCTGTTGGTGACCCACCCGGCGTTGGCCGAGCGGCAGCTACGGGCGGACGCCCGCCTCGTGGCGGACGGCGTGGTGGCCCGCGCGGAGGTCGCTGACCAGTGGGCGGCTCACCCGCGCCCCCAGGCTGAGTTGGAGTAGAGCGCTGGCAACCCCCGCGGCGGGTCGCCCGGCCGCGCCGCGATCGCGTGGCGGACCGCGCGCGTGAGCCCGGGCCGGCCCTTGGCGTTCACGGCGAACGCGCGGGCTTCGTCGGGCTCGCCGCACAGGCGCAGGGCGTCGTGGGCGAGCAAGAACGCGTCCGCGGGCGTACGTGGGTCGCTGAGCAGCGCCCGGGCGAACCGGATGGAGCGGTCGGGCCGGGACGTGCGCCCGAGCAGCGCGACCCAGGGGGTCCAGCGCGCGGGGTCGTGCGGCAACAGGCGCTCCAGGGTGTCCAGCGTGTCGGGGACGAGCGCCGGGTCACGCGCGGCCAGGTTGGCGCACGCGCGCGCCGTGGCGGCCAGCGTGTCGGGGCCGAACCGGCGAGCCTCGGCGAGCAGCACCCTCACGCTCGACCGCGCCTGGCGGCCCTCCGCGACGAGCGAGACCGCGTCGTCCGCCCGCAGCTCCAGCTCCGCGCGGGAGTCCGACGACGCCGCGCGCGCCAGCTCGCGGTCCGTGCAGAGCCGCGGGCGCGCCAGGCCCGCCTCGCGCAGGCGGTGAAGCGCAGAGCCGCGAACGGTGTCGAACCCCTCTGAGCAATACCGCCGCTGCCAGCGCTCCGCGCTCACGAACCCGTTGCGCTCGCACGCGACGAGCGCACACGCGTCCCGCCAAGGGGGGGTGTCCCCCGGGGCCATCGGCGCCCGCGAGGCGGCGGCGAACATCGACGCGGGGTCGGGCGCGTCCGCGAGGAACCGCCCCCAGCGGCGCGCCTCCGCGTGCTCGGGCAAGGACTCCAGGGCCAGCGTGATCGCCTCGCTCGCCGCGCGGGCGTCGTCGTCGAGCAGCGCGCGAGCCGCCAGGTCACACCAAGTCTCGGCCCGGAGCCCGCGCCTGGGCGTCGAGAGCGCGAGGCCGGGCGCCCGCTCTCTGCCCCCCGCCGCGTAGAGGATCGCCAGCCGGTCGGCCTCGACGCCGCCGAGCCGGATCCCCTCCGCCGCGAGCCGCCCCGCGCGCACCCGGTCCCCGCAGGCGAAGAGCGCCCGTGCGCTCACCACCAGCGTGTCGCTGTCCGGCGTGTCGTCCAAGAGCCGCTCCACCGCCTGCTGGACGAAGCGGTGCTCGCCCATCATCGCGGGCAGGAAGATGTTCCACCACGGGTCGGTCGGGAGGGGGGTCGGAAATCGGGTCGTCGCGTTGGCCAGCATCGGGGCTCCAGGGTTCCCGGACCCCGGAGCAACGGGCGTGCCAATGGAGGAACGCCGGTAGTTGCCCCCTGTCAAGCCGACTGACGGTTGTCAGTGACGGGTGTCCGACACCCCGTTGGCCGCTGGCCTAGTGATTCGTATACAGCAGCTTCCCCGCCCAGTCCGGGTCGGCGTCGCTCCCGAGTTCGAGCAGGTCGGGCTTCCCGTCCCCGCTGATGTCGGCGAACAGCGCCGGCCCTTGGACCGGGCGGTTCGTGTGGAACACGGCCGGCGGCGTGAGCGAGCCGTCCACCACGCGGTAGACCCACACGGTCCCCTCCGCGCTGAGCACGACGTCCGGGAGGCCGTCGCCGTCGGCGTCCTGCAGCGAGAGCGCGCCGCCGAACGACGGCCGGAGCGCGTCGAGCCCGACAGCGTCGTCGAACGAGCTCACGAGCTCTTCGTCGCCGTCCCCGTCGAAGTCCGCCGCCAGCACCTCCCCGTCGCCCGACACGCCGACGAGCTCGCGGAGGCCATCGCCATCCGTGTCCGCGCTCGCCACCAGCGACCCGGGCGAGGCCTCGCTCGTCGTCGTCCCATCCGCCGCGACCAGCGTGACCTGGTCCCCGTCTACGACGGCGATGACCGAGCCAGCGTCGTCGTCGAACGGGCCACACGCGAGCTGGTCGCCGGCCACGGTGATGTCCATCGACAGGGCGCCAGCGACGCCGCTCCCGTCGAGGACGTAGCCCCGCAGGTGCGTCGTCCCCGACTCCTCGTACAGCGCCCACCCGACGCCCGAACACACGGCGAGGTCCACCGGGTCGGCGGCGGGGGAGAGCCACGTGCTCCCCGCGAGGGTCCACCCCTCCGGCGAGTCGTCGATCGCAGGGTACGACCGCCAGGTGTCGAGCTGCAGGCCGGACGCCCCTTGGCTGAACGACAACAGGTCTGCGTGGCCGTCCCCGTCGAGGTCCGCCAGCACGGGGGAGCCGGCGATCGCCATGTCGTAGGCGATGAACGCAGAGGGCTTGACGCCCCAGGCCTCGGTCATCGCGGTGTCGGGGTCGTCCTCCACCCGGAGGCCGAGCACGCCGAGCACGTAGCTGTCGGACCCGAGCAGGATGTCGGCGACGGTGTCGCTGTCCAGGTCCCCGATGCCGATCCCGCGGGACGTCGGATAGCCCGCCGACGAAACGCTCACGAAGCCGGGGTCCGCGCCTGCGCCCCACGCGACTCGGCTGAGGCCAAGGTCGCTGGCCATCGCCAGGTCCGAGAGGCCGTCGCCCGTGAGGTCCCCGATCGCGATCTCGATCGCGCTCGGCAACCCCGAGGCGGTGCCCCCCGAGTAGAACTGGTAGCTCATCGTCGTCGAAGCGCCCGCGGTGACCGCCTCCGCTTGCCAGCCGGTCCCGTCGGCGAGCGGCCCGGCCACCAACACCTCGTCGATGCCATCGTCGTCGAGATCGGTAGAGGGGTACAGGTGGGTCCCCGTGGTGAACCCGAGCGGCAGGTCACTCGACGACGCGGGCTCCCACCCCTCGTCGTAGCGGGCGTAGCGCTCCAGCAGGCCGTCCTCGGAGACGAGGCTCGCCTCGATCTCGCCGTCCCCGGTGTAGTCCTCGCCCGCGACGCCGAGCGCGACGTACTCGACAGTCAGCCAGTCCGACAGCGTCCACGATGTCCCGTCGGCGAGGAACCACAGCACGCGCGTGCTCGCGCCGTCCGAGACCGCGACCTGCACGTCGACCAGCGCGTCCCCGTCGAGGTCCTGCACGTCGCAGCCGACGATCGTGCCCTCGGTGGACCAGCCGGCCGCGAACGCCAAGCCGCCGCCATCTCGGCCGCGCAGGAGCACGACGTTGCGGGCGCTGTACACCAAGAGGTCCGTCACGCCGTCGGTGTCGAGCTGGATCGCCTGCACGCTCGCGGCCTCGTCCGGGAACACCGCGACCTTCACCGCGGGTTGGCTCGGGCTCGCCCACCAGGTCACCCCGGCGCTCACCCACGCGACCCCGCCGCCGGCGACCGCCACGTGGTCGGGCGGCACGAGATCCCCGAGCGCGTACCCCGGCATTTCGAAGGTCGGCGCGTCCGCGGTGGTCACCCAGCCGGTGCCCGTCGCGCTCACGCCTGCGGCGGACGCCGTGACCGACGACGTCGAGGTCACGTTCACCGTGCCCCACCCCGCGCCGTCTACGGTCACGCTGCCGTCGGACACCGTCAGATCGCTCGCTACGACGGCCGCCCCGAGCGCGTTCACCGCGTAGACGGGCACGTTCGCCGCCCCGGCCCCGACGGCCTCGCCGACGTACACCCCGACGGCGTCCGCCGACACCGCGACGAGATCCGTCGGCGGCGCGTCGACCTCCACACACCCCTTGCAGCCAGCCAGTACGAGGAGGGTGAAGTACCTGGAACTGCGCACGGTGGCCCCCGCTATTCGGTGTAGAAGTGCGCTCGTGCGCCAGTGGACCCCGCTGGGATCGGCGTTGCGATCTCGCCCGTGCTGTCTTGGTTCATCCGGATCACGCCGCTCGACGGCGAGAACAACAGGAACTGTGCAGAGCCGGAGTCCCACGCGCAGTCGGTCACGTCCGTGAGCGACGCGCCGTCGTAGAACGCGACGGGGCTGGTGCTCCCAGCGGCGAGGTCTCCCAGCGCGTACACGGCGCCGGCCCCCGTGCACCCGTACGGCTCGTTGCCGGGGCCCATGAACACGTTGCGGCCGCGGGCTGCCGTGGTGTCGAAGTCCAGGTAGATGCGGGAGCAGGTCCCTCGGCTGTCGCACTGGTAGGCGTCCGGGCCGCCGTCGTTGTTGTCCACGACGTATGCAACGCCGTTGACAACGACGAGGCCACGCGAGTCGGTGAGGCTGCCCCCGAACGGGAGGGTCTCGCTCCCGTTGGTCAAGTCGTAGATCCCGACGTCCGTCCCGAAGTCGACCCACGCGTAGCCGGTGCTCGCGTCGATGTCGGCGTCGAACGTCTGGTGGAACCCGAGCGCGCCGTAGGAGACGCTGCCGTCGGGGTAGAGCTGGGCGATCTGGTCGGCCTGGAACACGTACGCGGTGTCCGTTGCCGCCGAGTAGGCGATGGGCCCCGTCATCTCGGCGTAGCCGCTCCAACGCCGCCGCTCAGAGCCGTCCGGCTCGTAGACGATCGCGGCGCCGTTGCCGGAGACCGCGTAGCTGACTGCGTACCCTTGGGTCGGGTCCGCAGGCTCGGTGTCGGTGTCCGTGTCGGTGTCGGTGTCCGAGTCGGCGTCGGTGTCCGAGTCGGCGTCGGTGTCCGAGTCGGTGTCGGTGTCGGTGTCGGTGTCAGCGGACGCGCACGGCATGCCTTCCGTGCAGGTGATGTCGAGCCTGCCGAACACGTGACAACCCAGCCCGGTGAGGGCGAGGGGGAGCAACCGCAGCGTCTTCACCGTCTTCTCCGACTCATGATCCCGCACCATAGCCCGCTCACTAGGATCAGCGCAGTGCGGATCGGCGGCCCATCGGCGGGCAGCGCCGAGCAGGCCGCGCGCGCGGTGTCTAGCGACCAGAGCCGCGCCTTGCCCGCGCCGAGCTCACCATCCCACTCGGTGTACACGCGGTGGTCGGTCTGCGCGTTCCCGGCGAGCCGCTCGGCAGCGTCGTGGGCGTCGAGCCCCTCCGCTTGCATCACGAGCGCGATGGCCGCCGTGACGGCCGGGGTAGACGCGCTCGTGCCGTAGAACCCGTACGCGCCGTAGACGGCTGTCGTGAGGCCGTCCGGCCCCGCGATGTCGGGTTTTGCGAGGCCGCCCTGCGTCGGCCCCACGCTGCTGAACCCCTCCGCGCCGTTCTGCAAGTAGTCGATCGCCCGGACGGCCCCGACGGTGAACGCAGACGCGCTCGAGCCCGGATCCGCGATGCTGCCCGGGGTGGCCTGGTACGCGGTGCCCTCCCGCGCGTAGACGGTCAACCGGACGAGCGGATCCCCCGCCCGCCGGATGATCTTCAGGTAGTACCAGCCCTGCTGCGCTGCGTGGAAGTTCACGCGCTCGAGCGGGGAGCAGCTCTCGCCGTCCGGCTGGTTTGCTTCGCTGCGGCCTACGACCGCGCCGTCGGCGTCGAACACGTAGGCGTCGAAGTCGGTGTCCCCGCAGGAGTGGTACTGGTCCCAGGACACCACCACCGTGGGGTCGCCGGCGCCGTAGTACACGGGCAGGTAGCTGGACCCCCACGGGAAGTCCATGTCGTCGTCGTTGTCGGCGTCGTAGTAGTCGCCGTCCCAGTGCTCGTCCGCGTAGTTGCCCGCCGAGTTCACCAGCTGCACGCCCTGCGCGGCCATCTGCGACGCGAGGGTGCTGGGGAGCCCGTCCCCGTCGTAGTAGCTGCTGGAGAAGAAGCTCATCGAGAGGCTGACGAGGTCGATGTCGTTGCGGATCGCCCAGTTCGCGGCGTTCTCGAGCGTCGTGGTGCCGTTCACGCGCACGAGGTGCAGCTCGGCGCCGGGCGCGATGTCGTGGATCACCTGGGCGCAGGCGACGCCGTGGCTGCCCTCCTCGAAGCTGTAGTCCGGGTGGATGCTGTCGATCGGCAAGTCGCAGCTCGCCTCGGCTTGGCAGTCGTTCGTCTGGTAGTCGCCGAGCTCGTCGGCCCAGAGCTCCGCGTTGTAGAACTGGGAGTCGAACACGGCGATGCGGACGCCGCTGCCGTCGATGCCGGCCTCGCGCCAGGGGCGGGCGGCCAGCGCGTCGATGCCCTCGTTCGCGTCGTAGGTGCCGACGTCGTCGCCGGGCAGCGGGTCGTCGTCGAGGCTGGGGGCCTCCTCGACCGTCCACGCGACGCCGTCCGGCGGCGCCAGCAACACGCTGCCGGTCTCGCTCGATGCCTCGGCGCCGGGCCAGCCGGGGACCTCCACGCGGTACCGGTCGTAGACCCCGACCTCGGGGTGCTCGGTGGCCAGGGCGATCGGCAGGGCGAAGAACAGCACACTCGGACGCTATCACTCTGGGTTGGGCGTGATGCTCCAGACCTCCCAAGAGCCGGGGGGGCCGGGGCCGGGCTGGCAGCGCTACCGCGTCCCCGCGAGCACCCCGTCGAGCGTTCGGCCCCACTCGGTCTCGATGCGTAGCTTGAGCTCCTCCCCGGGCACCTCCAGGTCGGCCAGCGACCAGACCCGTACGCTGTTGTCCCAGTCGCTCGTCAAGAGCCAGCGCGTGTCCGCCGTGAACTGCATCGCGACCACGCGGGCCCGGTGGCCGCGCAGGCGCGCCACGGGCGCTTCGCCGCCCGTTCGCCACAGCACCACGTCCCCGTCGAGCATGCCGACGGCGAACCACCGCAGGTCGGGGGAGGCCATGACGGTGCTGATCTGGCCAGGCACCGGCGTTCGAGAGACCTCGTGGCCGTCTAGGCCCAACCGCAACACCCAGCCCGGCACGAGCACCAGCGTGTCGTCGCCGAGCGGCACCGCGGCGCGGTTGTCGGGGATCGTCGCGATGCGCCGTGGCTCGGGCGGGTCGCCGTCCGTCACCCGCCACACCCCGTCGTCGGAGGAGACCCCGACGCCCACGGACCCGGTGCTGTCGAGCTCCATCGTCTGGAATTGCCCGGGGTTCAGCACCTTGGTCTCCCCCCCGTTCCACGCGAGCAGCCCCGGCAGGTAGGGCTGGGCCAGCACCCACCCGCTCTTGAACCACGAGATCCGACGCAGGGGCAGCGGAAACGGGGACGTGAAGGTGCCGCTCTGCAGGTCGTAGATGCGTTGGTCGGCGCCCTTCGCCATCGCTGTCGCCAGGTACCGGCCGTCGGGGCTGAACGCGACGTCTTTTGCGACGCCGCCTTGCCAGCGCCACGACCGGAGCTGCTTGCCGTCCGCGAGTCGGCGGATCTCCACGGTGCCGTCGCCCTCCGCGATGGCCACGTCCGCCTGGTCGGGAGACAGCACGAGCGAGGCGACCCCGGCCTCGACCGAGACCAGGTGCGGGAGGGTCGCGCTCGGCACGCTGCGGTCTTCGACGGTGGCGCCCGCGATGCGCAGGGCGCCGTCGGGGCGCCAGGCCAGGAGGGTCGGGGAGCCGCTCAGGCGCCCGAGCGGGAGCCCGGTGTCGACCGCCCAGGCCCCGAGCAGCCCGTCGACGGTGGAGAACGCGAGCTTGTCCTCGGAGACGGCCAGCGAGGACACCCCCTCGGCGCCGAGCGACCAGCGCCGCTGCTCTACGCCTCGCTCGTCCAGCCGGAGCACGTTGCCGTGGGAGGTCCCGATGAAGGCGCCCGGCTGCCCGCCTGGCGGGAACCGCACCAAGCGCGGGTCGTCGCGCTCGGGCAGCCGCACCCAGAGCTCCCCCGGTTGGCCGCTGGGCCCGCGGACAATACGGCCGTCGGTGCACGCGACGTAGACGTCCCCGTTCGCCGCCAGCGTAGCCGCGCTGTCTGCGATCGCGCCACAGCTCCGCCAGGTCACGGCCGAGCGGGTCGTGGTGTCGACCACCATCGAGGAGGAGTGCCACGTCAGGGCCAGCTGGCCTGGGATGTCGCTCTCGCCGAACAGCGCGTCGTCGGCGGACTGCCCTTGGAGCTGGCGCGGGGGCTCGGGCGGGACCCACGTCCACAGCGTGTGCATGCCGGTGAGCACGAGGTGGCCTTCGTCGCCGGCGAACCCGACGCCGAGGAAGTCCCCCGGGGCGTCGGCGATCACGCGGCTCGGGTCGCTGGCGTCCACGATCGCGACGCCGTGCGCGTCGACGATCGCGAGCGTGTCCCCCGTCGGGAACATCGCCATCGACCGGGCCGGCGGGAGCGACGACCGGGCGAGCATCGCCATCCGCGGGCGGCCTCCGAAGCGCGCGAGCACGCCGCGGGCCTCGGGCGTCTCTTCCCGCACCAGCGCGTTCGCGGCCAGGATCTCGGCGTCCATCCGGTGCTCGGCCTCCGCGGCCGTGAGCGAGCCTGCGACCAGCGCGGCGGCGAACGCCGATTGCTCGGCTTGCTGCGCGGCTACCGCCCGCGACTCGGACAGCTCCGCCCGCCCGCGCTGCGCCGCCGTGCGGTACCACCCGATCGCGATCGTGAGCACGAGCGCGACCATGCTGACCGACCCGATGACGATCGGGACCCGCCATGCCGACCACATCCGCTTCGCGAGCTCGCGACGGCCGTATACGTGGGCGCCGACCCGGCGGCCTTCGAACCAGGCCAGCAGGTCGCCCGCGAACGCCCGCGCGGTCGGGTAGCGATCCTCGCGGCGGACGTGCAGGGCGCGCCGGGCGATCGCCACCAGCTCGGGCGGAGCGCCGGGGATCTGGAGGTCGGTCACCCCGGGCTGCGGCGGCTCCCCGCTCAGCACCTCGCACAAGATGGCGCCGAGCGCGTAGACGTCCGAGCGCTCGTCCAGCAGCTCGCCGTGCGCCTGCTCGGGGCTCACGTACCGCGGCGTGCCGCCGCCCCGGTCATCCGCTTGCTCGCTGATGACGCAGGCGATGCCCCAGTCGGCGACCACGGTCTCGCCGAACTGCCCGACCATGATGTTCGCGGGCTTCAGGTCGCGGTGCAGCACGCCGCGCCCGTGCGCGTAGGCCAGCGCGTCCGCGGCGCCGAGGACGTGCCGCACGAGCTTGAGCCGGGACGGCAGGCCGTCGGCCTCGGCCAGCGCGTGCGCGAGCGAGCGGCCGGAGAGGACACGCATCGTGTACCAGGCTGCCCCGTTCTCATCCCGGCCCGCCGCGTAGACGGGCACGATGTTCGGGTGCTCCAGCCGCGCGGTCAGCCGGGCCTCGCGGGCGAGCCGCTCGGCGCTGGCGCTGTCTTGCACCCGCGTGGTCTTGAGCGCGACCTGGCGCCCGAGCCGCCTGTCGTGCGCGACGTGGACCTGCCCCATCCCTCCGCGGCCGAGCAGCCCGCCGACGTCGTACCCCTCGGGCGCGGGCTCGCCGTCCGGCTCCGACAGCAGCGCGGCTGGCGCGCCGCTGTGCCACGGGTCCGGCCCCGTCGTGTTGAGCGGCCGACGCGGCGGGTCCGTCACGAGCGGTCCTCGACGTGGTCGTGGGGGTACAACAAGAGCTCGACGGCCCCGGCGCCGTCGGTGTGCACGAGGTCCGCGCGCACCCCGGCGGAGCGAAGGCGACGGCGAACCCGCGAGACGAGCGTGTCCAGCCGGCCCCGCTGCAGCGGCAGGTCATCTTCCCCAGGGCCAGAGCTCCGCGGCGAGCGTCGCCCACGCGACCGGCCCGCCGAGCGCGACGAGCTCGCTGACGAGCCGGGCTTGCATCCCGGCGAGCACGAGCGGCGCCCAGCCCTCGCGGTGCACCTGCACTGTGTCGTACTGGGCGACGACGTGCAGCGCGACGTCCAGGGCACCTTGCCGCCGCGTCGTCTGCGGGCCGGCGTCGTCGAGCGAGATGTCGACGAAGCGGAGGGTGAAGCCGCCGACCACCCAGTCGAGCCCGGCGTCGACCGCCCGGGGGGGCGCCCCCGGCTGGCGTCCCATCCACGAGTCGCCCTTGGTCCACACGTGCAGCGCGGCGTCTTCCCGCCAGCCCCGCACGACGCGCGGCGTGGGGTCTGCGACGATCGAGCAGACGGCCGGCAGCATCTGGCGCACGAGGTCGGTGCTCTCCACCCCCAGCACGCGGTCCGGCAACACGACGCTCAGCACCTCGATCTCTACGCCCGGCGCGAGCTGGACCCGCAGGTTCGGTCGCAAGAGCACTTGGCCCTGCGGCTGCCCCCCCACGGCCAGCGCCCCGCGCAGCGGCACCAGCTGCAGCTGCCCCTCGCGCAAGCTCACCATCGCGTGGGCTTCGCTCAAGCGCCCGTCGTCCAGCTGCAGCGCGGCTGTCCACAGGCGCCCCACGATGTCCCCGTGCACGAGCTCGTGCTCGTGACCTTCTGGATCGCGGACGCGGACATGAGCGTGCATGTTCCCTTGTACCCGGACCTCGGGGCGGCGTCCGGTGCTGACAGAGGTCTGACAGGTTCCGGTGGGTGCAGGCCACGGGTACATCCAAGGGGCAGCCAGGGCATCTCGCCCCCTACCCACCACCAAAGGAACTCCCATGCTCACCCTCGCGCTCCTCGCCTTCGCCCCCTCCGCCCAAGCCGCCAACCGCCCCGACCTTACGTCGGCGATCACCCAGTCCACGATCCCGTACGTGTACGCGACGGCCCGGTACACCGTGACGGTGTCGAACGGCGGCCAGGCGACGGCCTCCAGCCCGCAGGTCGTGATCCAGCTGCCCGTCACGCACGGCAGCACGGTCACGGTCATGGGCACGGTGAGCGGCAAGAGCACCGGGTGCGTGCAGTCCGGGACCCGGATCACGTGCACCATGTCCTCGATCACCAAGGGCCACTCCGGCAGCGTGTACGTGGACATCGCGTACCCCGAGACCACCGGCGCGCTCACGATGACCGCCGCTCCGACGACGTCCACGACCGAGTCCAACACGACGAACAACAACTCCACGTACGTCGCGCAGGTGAACAACTACAGCGTCGCGTTCACGGCGCCGCACGACTTCACCAACGACCACTGCACGGGCACCACGGCGCTCACCTCCTAATTCGAGTGCACGTCCGGCTCGGTGTCCCGGCACGAGTCCACGTTCAACCTGGACGGCAGCATCAGCTTCACCGCCGAGCCGAGCTACAGCGGCACCTGGAGCCAGCCCACTGCGGACTCGCTCGCGTTCGAGCACTACGACGAGACCGGCGCCATCATCGCCGAGTTCGAGGGCTACGGCACGAGCTCGACGTGCTGGGAGGGCGTCACCACGTTCCCCGGCAGCCCGACGTGGGTGTCGCTCTACCACGTGTGCGTGAAGTAGCGCGTTGACGCGGCCTGGCGGGCATGGGACGATCGGCGAATGCCCACGCCCTCGCCCATGCTCGTCTGCCCGCGCTGTCGACGTGCGGACGCCGGGGGGCTGCACGTCGGCACGTTGGACCCGGGGGGCGAGGGGCTGCGGTGCCAGGCGTGCGGGGCAGAGTACCCGCTGGTGGACGGGATCCCCGTGGTCGCCCGGGACTGCGCCCCGTTGCTGGCCGCCGACACGCCGGCCGGAGCCGCGCTGGCCGACATCTACGCAAGGTCGACGGCCGGGCCGCTGCAAGACTGGCTCCGGGGTGTGGTCCCGGTCGGCGCGCTGGAGCTCGGCGGCGGCGTGGGCGTGAGGCCAGGCACGGTGGTGCTGGACCAGGGGCTGCCGATGCTCCGCCTCGCGCGCGGCGCGGGCGCCGGGGCGTGCGTGTGCGCCGACCTGTTGGATCCCCCGTTCTTACCTGGCGCGTTCGACGTGGTGGTGCTCGCGAACGTGCTGGACTTGCTGATCGACCCGCTGCTGGCGTTTCAGCAGGCGTTTGCGCTCGCGGGGCCGGGTGGGCGGCTCGTGGTGACTTGCCCGTACGCGTTCACCGGCGACGGCCCGCCGAGGTTCACGCCGGCGGACCTCGGTGGGGGCTTCGGGGCCGTGCAAGCCGGGGCGCTCACGCTGGTGGAGGCGCACGAGCTGGAGTGGCCCCTGCGCACCACCGCGCGGTTGACGCAGGTGCACCGGACCGACGCGTTCGTGTTCGAGAAGCGCGTCGGCTGACCGCGCGGGGCACGACGCGGCCGGGCTGGGCCGGCGATGCAACGAATCTCAGTCTCTCAGTTCGGTTCGATTTCCGAGGACGGGGCGTCGTCGACGCCGAGGATCTCGAAGGCGACGACGGGGGCGGTGCGGCCCTTAAGCTGGTACTCTTGCCGGCCCTCGGCGCGCACGCCGGGCCCAGCGGCCTCGAGCGCCTGTGCTGTCGCGAGCACCGATCCCGGCGAGCACCGACCTTCGAGCCGGCTCGCCACGTTCACGGTGTCCCCGATCACGGTGTACTCCATCCGCTGCGCCGACCCCAGGTTCCCTGCGACCGGCTCGCCGTAGCTCACGCCGATCCGCAACGCGAACGCGTCCTCCCGCGGCCGGGACGGCGCGCGGTTGAGGTCGGCGACCGCCGCCTGCATCCGCATCCCACACCGCAGCGCCCTGCGGGCAGGGGCCTCCTGGCCGTCCCCGTCCAGGAACACCACCATCATGCCGTCGCCGATCCGCTTGTCCAAGATCCCGTGCTCGGCGTCCACGATCTGGTCCATCGCCGCGAAGTACCAGTTCAAGAACGCGACGGCGTTCTCCGGCTCGGCGAGCTCCGACCACGGCGTGAAGCCGACGATGTCGGAGAACAACACGGCCGCCCGCCGGCGCTTGCCGCCCAGCTGCAGCGCCCGCTCCGGCGCGTCGGAGAGCGAGTCCACGACGGTGCGCGGCAGGTACTGGGAGATCTTCTGGTTGAGCAGCAGCGCCGACTCCAGGACCTGGCGCTCCCTCCGCAAGCTCTCCACCAGCTTGGCGTTCGCAAGCGCCAGCCCCACGAGGTTGCCGACCTGCTGGAGCATCTGGTGGTCCCGCGGGCCCAGCGAGCGGGTGTCGTCGACCTGGTCGACCACGAGGAGCCCGAGCGGGCCATCGGCCCCGCGCAC
Organism: Bifidobacterium breve; assembly: GCA_943328795.2. GTDB lineage: Bacteria > Myxococcota_A > UBA796 > UBA796 > SXON01 > CAIUMM01. Next base: position 41,583 of record CALQBK020000006.1, on the reverse strand, counting down.
GGGGACCGCGATGAACGCGTGGCTCCCGAGGCGGTCGAGCAACGCCTGGTTCTTGGCGTTCACCTTGGACCGGAACGCCGCGACGTCGGCCACCATCGCGCCAGTCTCCCGCCGCAAGATGTTCGCGAACAGGAATTCGTCCTCGCGCGGCGCATCGAGCATCAGCGAGAGGGAGCCGAGGACGGAGAGCGCAGCGTCCTCGAGCCCGACGCCGCCGCCGAACACGAGGCGCTGGGTCTCCTGGTTGACCGCGAGGAACATCGCGCGGTCGTAGCCGAGGGTGTTCCGGATCGCGTTCAGCGCGGTGCTGACGAGGCGCTCGCTGTCGGTCTCCCGGCGCGTGAGCTGGTCCACCTTCTCCAGCAGGATGCGCTCGCGGTTCCGGGCGAGGTTCTCGTCCAGCAGGGTGCGCGCGACGGTCAGCTGCTCTTGCTGGTCGCTGAGCGCCCGGCGGTTCCGCCCGTCCAGCAGCCGGATCCACGCTCCGAGCAGGCCGATGGTCACCGCAGCCGCGCCAAGGGCTGCGCCGGCCGACACCGACGGGAGCAGTGCCAGCCCGGTCGTGAGCGCTACGCTGCCGCCCGCTGCCCACGGCAAGAGCCCCTGCCCGATCGGCGCGGCGATCCACTCCACCTTGTACTCGCAGAACGGCGCGCCCTCGTGGATGCAGTACGGGTGGGACACCCGGGCCAGCGGCATGTCGAACACGCGCGGGATGCCGGCGAGCGCGCCTTGTCGGTTCAAGCAGAACAGCGGGTGATCCCGGTGCCCGTCGGCCACCTCGAACCGCATCACGACACGCGTGGAGGCGGACTCCACGAGCTTCCACTGCGTGATGCGAGAGAGGTCGGTGAACCCTGCCATCCGGCCGTAGACGAGGCCGGGCCCGCCGAGCGCGCGCATCAGGTACCAGGCCGTCCCGAGGACGCTCGGGTGCAGCAGCTCCAGGCCGGCGCGGTAGGTGACCAGCGGGTCGTGGCTGGCCTCGACCATCGCGAGGCTCAAGCGGAGCAGCTGGCCGGTGGACAGCCACTGGTCGGGATCCCGCAGCAGCGCGAGCGGCGTGTCCGTGTGCTCGACGAGCCGCGCGAGCGCGTCCGCGCCGAACTTCTCATCGAAGTAGCGGAGCATCGGCTCGACGAGCCGGCAGCTGAACACGAGCTCCTCGTCGCGCCGCGTGCCGCGGTGGGCGGCCATCAGAAGCTGACGCCGAACGAGAGGTAGGCCCCGCCGGGGTCGCCAAGCGCGATGCCGTCGCCCTGGGGCGCGAACGCGTACCCCGCGCGGACGATGTACCCGCCGCCGTACCCAGCGAGCGCGTAAAGCTGGAGCTCCGCGCCGGTGCCCACCAGCACTTGCCCGAGCGCCGACGTGTCGGAGAAGTCGTCGAACGCGTTGCCCGTGTCGACGTACACGGCGCCCGAGATGTAGCGGAGGAAGAACGGCAAGGTGCCGAGGCCGCGGTCGATCTGGATCAACGGGAAGCGTGCTTCGAGCGAGCCGAGCCAGTACCACTCGCCGCTGTCGGAGGCCGGGTAGTACCCGCGGAGCATGCGCCACTCCCCAGGGACCACCGTGATGCCGGTCTCAGAGAACGAGCCGCCGAGCCGGTAGCTGCCGTACCGGAACTTGTCCCCGACGGTGGCGCCACCGGAGAGCTTCCAGGCGAACACCTGGTTCGGGATGAGCGGGTTGGTGACGTACTCCCGCCACTCCGCGGTCGCCTGCGCCTGGGTAAACGCCTGCCGCGCCCCCGTGTCGTCGAAGCGGTAGCTCCCGAGGAACGACGGGGTGAGCTCGGCGCCGACCGCCAACGACCGCGTCGCCTCGGGGCTGATCGAGCGCGTATAGCTCTGGCCCTTGGAGTAGCGCCAGCCGACGCCGACCCCCGAGAAGAAGCCGCGCGTGGGCAGCGCGGGCAAGTACGTGTCCTCGGGGATCGCGTCCCGGGGCGTACGGAGCGAGCCCGACCAGTAGGCGCTCAAGCTCGAGCGAGGGCCCAGCGGGTAGCCCATCGACGCGTTTGCCCGGATGCGCTTGTCCCAGTAGCGCTCGCCGTTCGGGGCGATCGAAGGCAGGTACCCGCCGCCGTCGGACGGCGTGGGCGTCGGGGCGTAGAGCAGCGTGGAGCCCGAGATGTAGTCGGCGAACGACAGGCCGAACACGGGCCGCCACCGGTTGAGGACGAGCGAGGCCCCGCCGCCGAGGAACGAGGCGTCCGTCCGCCACGTCAGGTACCCGGAGTAGCTGACGAACCCGAGCAGGTCTTGCCCGTAGGTGGCCGCGGCGCCCAGGAAGCCGAGGGTGTCGCCTGTGGAGGTCAAGGAGCCGGAGGGGAGCCAGAAGCGCGGTGGGAGCAGCGTGCCCCAGGGCCGGTACGGGCGCGGGGGGAGATCGACGTGGGCGAGGGGGGCGGCCGGCTCGGGATCGGGCGCGAGCGGGGCGGCGGGGAGCGTAGGCCGGATCGGGCTCGGCACCGAGTCGGTCGACCGCGTGGTCATCGCCCCGTCCAGGTCGTCCACGTGCTTCCACGCCGCGGGGTCGAGCGGCATCAGCGCGACCTGCGACCCCATCGTGGTGAACACGTTGAACGCGAGGGACGCGCCGTCGGGGTGGACAGAGGGCCCGTAGGCGCCTGTCACCACGTTGGTGACCCGGAAGATGCCGCGGCCCTCCCGGTCGAACGCGTAGATGTTCGGGACACCGGAGCGGTCGGACGCGAAGAAGAGCCAGCGACCGTCGGGCGACCACGACGGGTCGCGGTCGATCGCGACATCGTCCGTGATGCGCTCGACGGGCGCGCCGTCTGCGCCGTAGATCCAGAGGTCGCGCTGGCCGTCCTTCCACGCGCTAAGCGCGATCAGCGAGCCGTCGGGCGAGTAGCGGGGCGTGCCGTACTGGGAGTGGGCGTTGTCGTCGGGGACCAGCGGCCGCAGCTCGCCGTCGATGGTCAGGTACTGCAGCGCGGTGTCCTGCGCGGCGTTCGTCACCACCAGGAGGCGGCTCCCGTCGGGGGAGAACACCGGGTCGCGCGCGCGCTTGCCGGAGGTCAGCGCCTTGAGCGTGTCGCCGGCGATGTCGTACAGGTACACGTCGTCGTAGCTGTTGTACAGGTCCACGACGTGGCTCATCGAGAACGCGAACCCGGTGGAGTCCGACCGCCACGCGATGCTGCGCGCCGCCTTGTTCTTCAGCACCTCGCGGCCGTTGGCGCCCGCCTTGTCGGTGAGCCAGAACGAGCTCCCGGTGTGGGGATCGGAGCACGCGTAGGCGAGCGTCTCCCCGTCGGGCGACCAGCTCGGCACGCCGCAGCCGTTGTCCTTCGGGGACACCACGGTGTAGGGGGTGAGCCCCTCGGCCTCGATCTCGGCCTGCTGCCCTTGGTAGCGCGCCTGCAGCGCGGCCTTCCACTGGAAGTACAGGTTGACGAAGCTGTGCCCGAACGTCTTTTTCGCGGGCAGCAAGAACGGGATCGACCGCCCGTACCGGTGGATCCAGTCGGTCCACGCGTCCGGCTTCCCGAGCCCCTCAGGCGCGGCCTTCGCCGCCTGCTCCGCGGCGAACTGGACGAAGTCCTCGCCGAACAGGTAGCGCAGGTTGCCGCCGGGCGGCGTCGACTGGTACCCCTCCAGGTTCCCGAGCGGCGGGAAGCGGTCCTCGAGCACCGCCGTGCGCTTCACCATGTCCACCAGCGCGCTCCGGCCGCGTCCACCGGTCGTGTGCTTCGTCTCCTCGTAGGTCGCGAGGCCCTCGGTGAGCCAGCCCGGCGACAGCTGGTGCGTCGAGATGATGTGCCCGAGCACCGCCCGGGCGACCCGCGGCAGGCCCTCCACGGTATCGATGTGCAGGATGTGCGTGAGCTCGTGCGTGATGATCGCCTCGTTCCAGTCCCGGTAGAGCGACAGCGTGCTGTCCGCCTCCGGGGCGGTCACGTAGATCACGATGTGGTCCTGCGGGACGATGGTGGCGTAGCCGTTCGCGTCGTCCGTCCAGTCGACGAGCACGACCTCGATCTTCGCCCTGGGGGTCGTCTTGATCTCGGCGGTGAGCTTCGCGTACGCGACCTCGGCGTCCACGGCCATCTCTTGCGCCAGCTGGGACTCGTCGCTGCCGGTCTGGACCGAGCCGTCCTTCTTCACCCCGGGCACGTGGTAGGTGATGCGAAAGTGGTCGGTCTCGATCACCTGCCAACGCAGCGTGGGGCTGAACGGGGCGGCCTGTGCGGGCGCCGCGAGGGACAGGAGCACGAGAGCGAGCAGAGAGCGCACGCGGGAGCCTATCAAGAAACCCGCCGGCCCCGACCCGTGCCGCCGGCGTGACCTGCAGCCGCGCGTCCTGCGCAGTTTGGGCTAAGTGCCCGGCGTGCGTCGCCTCACGAACGAATTCCTTGTCGGCCTGCTCGCCCTGTTCGCCATCGGGCTCGTCATCGTCGGGGTGGTGTTGACGAACGACCGGCCCGAGGGCGTGGCAGGCACCTACCACCTGCGGGCGGTTTTCCCCTCTGCGGAGGGCGTTTACGCGACCACGCCGATCCGGGTCGCGGGTGTGCCGATCGGCGCGGTCAGCCTCGTCGAGCTGGACGGCGGCCAGGCCCGCGTCGAGCTCGAGATCCAAGGGAACGTGCAGCTGCCGATCGACTCGGTGGTGTCGCTCGCGAGCGAAGGCATCCTCGGCGACAAGTTCGTCCGGGTCAGCCCGGGCAAGGGGGCGACGCTGCTCCACGAGGGGGACAGCATCGGCCTTGACGAGGCCTCGCCCGACCTCGAGGCGCTGCAGAAGAAGGCGGGCCTGATCGCGGACGACATCAAGGAGATCACCGGGCACGTGAAGGAGCTGACGGGGGACGCCGGGATCCAGGGCCAGCTCCGCGCGACGCTGGAGAACGTGCAGCTCTTGAGCCAGTCGCTGAAGGAGACCGCGACGGGAAACCGCGAGGAGCTGGACGCCATCGCGAAGAACCTGCGCGAGGTGAGCGAGGCGCTCAAGGCGGTGGTGGGCACGAAGGGGAACGGGGTGGACGCCGAGATGGCGAAGATCGCGCAGGCGACGGAGTCGTTGGACCGCACCGCGGCGCACGTGGAGTCGATCGTGCAGAAGATCGACCAGGGCGAAGGCACCGTCGGCGGGCTGATCAACGACGGCTCCACGTTGAAGACCGTCAACGAGACGCTGTCCGAGGTCCAGGACACGGTGACGGATGTGCACGGCCTGCTCGGCCAGGTGTCCCGCCTGCAAACCGAGGTCTACTACCGCGGGGACTTCTACATGGGCACCGACCCGCAGTCCGGGGACTTCGACGGGAACCCGGTGGCGGGGGGCACCCGGAACGTGCTCGGCGCGCGGATCATGCCGCGGGAGGACTACTGGTACGTGTTCGAGTTCGTGAGCCACCCGATCGGCTCGATCTCGTTCGAGGATCACTCCATCCCGGACCTGGGCACGAGCTACCGCGAGTACGTGGTGCTGCCGGACTACCGGTACACGTTCCAGATCGCAAAGCGCTTTCACGACGTGGTGTTCCGGTTCGGGTTGAAGGAGAGCTCCGGGGGCGTGGGCTTCGACGGCCTCTTCTTCCACGATCGTCTCGTGGTCTCGGCCGATGTCTACGACTTCACGTACGGCTCCTGGCCCGTGATGGACGGGACCCCCGATGTCCAGTTGAACGCCCGTGCTTACCCGCTGAAGTACCTGTACCTGGAGGGCGGCATGGACAACGTGGCGCTGGGAGCAAAGTACGGGTTCGTCACCGGGTTCATCGGCGGCGGATTCCGGTTCACCGACAACGACCTCAAGTTCATCCTCTCCGCGCTCCCGTTCAGCCCGTAGCGACTCACGAGGAGTACGGAATGTGGGAACGCAGATTCACCAAGGGTAATTCTGCCCAAACCGCAATCTTCACACGGGGGTGACATTCTCCCGGCATCGAAGCGCGCTAAAGATCCCGGCCGGAGTTTCTGATGAGCAAGAAGAAAGAGTCTCAAGATGCGTCCTTCGGAGCGTTGGAAGACGACTTTTTCAGCGCAGGTGGCTGGGGCGAAGAGGACGAGGACGGCGGGGCCGCCGCCAAGGCCGCTGCCGAGAAGGCCGCTGCCGAGAAGGCCGCTGCCGAGAAGGCCGCTGCCGAGAAGGCCGCCGCCGAGAAGGCCGCTGCTGAGAGCGCTGCCGCGGAGAAGGCCGCTGCGGAGAAGGCCGCTGCGGAGAAGGCCGCTGCGGAGAAGGCTGCTGCCGAGAAGGCCGCTGCCGAGAAGGCTGCTGCGGAGAAGGCCGCCGTAGACAGGGCTGCTGCCGAGAAGGCCGCCGCTGAGCAAGCCGCGGCAGCGGAGCCAGCGTCGGGGAAAGAGGCCGAGCGCGAGGCGCGAGAGCAGTCGGACGTGTTCAAGAAGCGGTCTTCGAAGGAGCGCAAGGCCGAGGAGGCCCGCCGCGCCGAGGAGGCACTGCTCCACGCCGCCGAGGAGGCCGAGCGTGAGCGTGCGATGGTCGAGGGCGCGCAGCTGGCCGAGATGCGGCGGATGGACGCCGAGCGCGTCGCCCGCGAGGAGGCGGAGCAGCGCGCCGCGCAAGAGGCCGTGGACCGTGCGGTAGCCGCGCGCGTCGCCGAGCTCGCGAAGCTGGAGGCGGAAGAGGACGCTGCACGCGCGGCCGCGGAGGACGCTGCACGCGCGGCCGCGGAGGCCGCCGCGAGGCCCGCACCGCAGGTCACGATGGCTGTCACGCGGCGGGCGAACCCGACGTTGGTGTTCGACCCCGCGGCGCTGCAGGCCGAGCTGGCGGACCAGCCGTCCGAGGACGCCGAGACCCAGATGGAGCCGGGCCTCGCAGCGGTGATGGAGAGCCAGCCGGAGGCCGAGCCAGCGGCGGTGGTCACCCCGCAGGCGCCGGTCGTCAGCGGGGAGGGATCGTGGGCTGAGGCGCTGGCGCTGTTGCGGCAAGAGGCTGAGCGCGCGTCGGGTGCTCGCCGCATCGTGCTCTGTACGGCCGCCGCGCACTTCGCGCGCACGCGCCTGAACGTTGCCTCCGACGCGCTGGTGTTGTTGGACCTGGCGGGCGTCGGCACGCGGAGCAAGGGCGAGGGCCGGGGCGACGCCGCCTACTGGCTCGAACGCGCCCGCGCGCTCGAGGCCCTCGGCGACCGGGCGGCCGCTGCCGCGGCGTACGAGGCGCTCGGTGCTGTCAGCCCAAGCGCGGCCGAGGCCGAGGTCGATGCCGCGAAGCTGCACGTGGCGACCGGCGCCGACGAGGCCGTCACGGCGTCGTTGGTGCGGGCGCTCTCGCAAGGCGAGGACGCCTCCGCGCTCTCGTTGCTCGTCGAGGTGCAGCGTCGCCGGGCGGACCCCGCGCTCCCCGAGTCGCTCGCGCGCCTCGCGGCCCTGCAGGTCGGGCCCGTGGCCGCGGGCTTGCTGGTCGAGCGGGCGGGGCTGCTCGCTCGGACGCCGAGCGCGCTCGAGGCGTGGCAAGCGGCGCGCGCGGCGGACTCCGCGAACTCGGCGGCCCTGGCGGGCCTCGACGGCGCGCTGCGGGAGGCCGGCGACTGGGCTGCGGTAGCCGGCTTGTACGAGGCCGAAGCCGGGCGCCTCGCGGCGGATCCGTCGCTGTCAGACGGGCTCCAGCGGGCAGAGGCCGCGTGGTGGTGGGCCCGTGCGGCCCGCGTGTACCGTGGCCAGGTCTTCAGCAACCAGGACGCGTCGCGCTGCTTCCGGGCCGCGGTCGAGGCGTCCCCGGGCTCGCTCGGGCTGCGACACGAGCTCCAGGCGCACCTCGTGGAGTCCCAGGACCGGGACGCGCTGGTCACCGCGCTGCGGGAAGAGGTCGACGCGTTGGCCGGCCCGGCGCGGGCGTTCGGCCTGTACCGGCTCGCCCGCGAGATCGAGACGAAGGACTGGTCGGCGGCGTGCGCGCTCTACATGGAGGCCGCGGATGACCCGGCCGCTGCGCCCGCTGCAGAGGCTGCCCTGCGCCTCCTGCACAAGGCCGGCCGCTGGCAAGACACCATCGACTTCCTGGTGCGCCGCACGTCGAAGCTGCACGACCCCTCGCTGCTCGTCACGGCTTGGTACCGGGCCGGCGAGACGGCCGAAGGCCCGCTCGGCGACTTGGCGAACGCGCGGATCTACTACGAGCGCGTGCTGGAGCTCGCACCCGGGTACTTGCCGGTGCTCGAGGCGCTCGAGCGCGTCTACCACCGCTCGGCCGCGTGGCCCGAGCTCGCCGCGATCTACGAGCAGCGCTCGTTGTTGGCCGAGGACCCCGCGAGCGCCGCGCTGCAGCGGCACCGCGCGGGCGCGACCTACGAGATCCGGCTCGGCAACACCGCGCGGGCGAAGGAGGCCTACCGGCTCGTCCTGGAGAACGTGCCGGACTTCTCGCCGAGCGTGGACGCGTACGCGCGGCTCCTCGAGCACGATGGCGAGTGGGTCGAGCTCGGCCGGGTGCTCCGCGCCGCCGCCGCCAGCACGCGTGACGCGATGGAGACGGTGAGCTTGTACTACCGGGCTGCCCGCGTCCTCGCGGATCACTCGAACGACGTAGACGGCGCGCGCACGTGCCTCCGGAAGGCGCTCGAGGCGTCCCCCGGGTTCCTCCCGGCCGTGCTGCTGCTGAAGGACCTCGCGGCGAACTCCGGCGACCTGGCGGAGCTGCTCAACTTGGAGCGGGCGCACGCGGACATGGGCGAGGACGTCGACCGGCGCCACTGGCGGCTGCTGGCCGCGGCCGAGGTCGCACGGGCGATCGGCGACGACGCCGAGTCGCTCGCAAACACGGTGATCCGCGAGGAGCCGTCGACGGACAGCGCGGCCCGGGAGGCGGCGCTGGAGGTGCTCGAGCGCAGCGCGCTCCGGGCTGGGGACGCCGAGGCGCTCGGGCGCCTGTACAGCGATGCCGGCGCCTGGGTGCGGCTCGCGGAGGTCGCCTCCGAGGCGGGGGACGCAGGGGAGCTCGTGCGCGCGGTTGGCCAAGCGGCCGCTACCGGCGCCGCGGCGCCTTTCCGCACGCTCGCGCGCAGCGCCGAGTCTGCGGGTCGGTCGGACGTGGCTGGGGAGGCCCTCCGCGCCGGCGGCTTGACCGCGACCGTGGACGCAGTGCGAGTCGGCGCTGCCGACGGCGTGTTCGAAGCGCTGGCAGCAGCGCCGGACCCGGCGCTCGCCCTCGCCGCGATGCGCTTGCGCGCGTCTCCCGGTGAAGCTGCGCGCGCCCAGCGTGCGCTCGCCGACTCGGCGGTGAACGGCGGCGTCGGCGCAAACCATGCGCGGGTCGCGGCGACCCTGTTCCGCGTCTCGGGGGACCTGGACGCCTCGCGCGCTGCTTGGGAGCTCGCGCTCGCCGCGCAGCCGACCTCGCGCGTCGCCTTTGACGGCCTGCGCGCCGCGCTGGTCGCACAGCGCGACGCCGAAGCGCTCCGTGCGCTGTTCGCGACGCTGAGTGAAGACCACCGCGCCGGCCTCGGCGAAGCGCTCGAAGAGGCTGGCGACCTCGAAGGGGCCGCCGCCAGCTACCGCGCGGAGATGGCGACCGCCTCGGAGCCGTTGCCTTGGAGCCTGCGCCTCGAGCGCCTGTTGGTGACGATGGGCGAGTGGAAGGGCGTGCTCGACCTCATCAACGAGCGCGCGCCCGGATTGCCCGAGTCGCTGCGGGCCGAGGGCGCCGCGCGGTGCCGTTGGATCCTCGCGGAGAAGCTCGCTGGGAGCGACGAGGCGTGGGAGTACTACCAGAAGCTGCAGGAGGCCGACCCGGACAACCGGGAGGTGCTCGAAGCCCTCGCGCGCATCGCAGGCGCGCGCGGCGACACCGGCCGCGCAGTCCTGTTCTTGGAGGACCTCGCGCGCACGGCAGCGACGCCGAGCGACGCTGCGCGGTACCAACGCCGGATGGCCGAGGCCCTCGAGGCCGCCAACGATCCCACTGGAGCGGGTGCTGCATATGCACGTGCGCTCGACCTCGACCCGCAGGACAGCTTGGCGCTCGCCGGGCTGAAGCGGCTCGGCGAGGCAGCCGGCGACTGGGAGGCGGTCGTCCGCGTGCTCGAGCGCACGGCCGCGATCTCCTCCGGGGCCGACCGCGTCGAGCGGTATGCCGAGGTCGCGCGGATCTACGAAGAGAAGAGCCAGAACAAGGCGCTCGCGGCCGACGCGTGGCGCAAGGTGCTCGACTTGGCACCCGAGGACCAGGAGGCGCTTCGCCGCTTGCTTGGGTTGTCGGAGGGCGGTCGGGACTGGAACGGGTTCGTCCAGGTCGCCCAGGCCCTGCTCCCGTTCTTGGAGGGGGCCGAGCGCAGCGCGATGCAGCGCAGGATCGGCGTCGTCTACCACGAGAACCTGCGCCGGGACGACGAGGCGATCCGCTTCTTCGACGCGGCGACCGGGGGCGCTGCCGTGGACGCCGAAGCGGCGACGGCGCTGGAGCGCATCTACACGAACCGCGGCGACTGGGACCGCGCGGGGGACGCGCTGCAGCGGGTCGCCCGGTCGAACGCGCCGCTGGAGCGCCGGATCGACGCTCTTGGCCGCGCAGCGCGCATGCGCATGGAGATGAACCGCGATCGCAGCGGGGCCGCGGTGCTCTACGATCGCCTGATCGAGATCGACCCGGACAACCACGAGGCGCTCCGCTTCCGGGCAGAGCACCTGTTCGAGAGCGGGCAGTTCGCCGCAGCTGCGGCGATCTACGAGAAGCTCGAGCCCGTCGAGTCGGCCCGAGACGTAGAGGACTTCGACGAGCAAGTGGACGTCGCGATGTTCTACTACCGGTCGGCCGAGTCGCTTCGGCGCTCGGGCAGCGTCCCGGAGGCGATGGCCCGCTACGAACGCGCGCTCCAGCTCAACCCGACGCACCTCCCGTCCCTGGAGGCCGTGGGGCCGATGTACACGGAGGCCGGGCAGTGGCAACGCGCGGACAAGGTCTTCAAGCAGATCTTGCAGCTCACCGGCGGGCACGGGAACAACGAACAGCTGGCGTCCGTCTACGCGAACCTCGGCATCGTGGAGCTCAACCTCGGCCAGCCGGACAAGGCGCGCAAGCGCTTCTCGAAGGCGCTCGAGCTGCGGGCGAACGAGGTGCTCGCGCTGCGTGGGCTGGCGCGTGTGCTGTTCCAAGCAGGAGACTGGAACAACCTGCTGAACATCTACAACAACATCATCTACCACACGCAGGAGCCCTCAGACGTCGTGGACGCCTACGTCGCCAAGGGCTTCGTGCTCGACGCGCGGCTGCAACTGCCGGACAAGGCCGCGCAGCACTTCGAGAAGGGGCTCGCGTTCGACGGCAACCAGCCGATCACGCTGCTCCGGCTCGCGGAGCTCGCGCTGCGGCGCCAGGACTGGCCGGAGGCCGCGAGCATCAGCGAGCGCGGGCTCGTGATCGCCGCGCCGAACACGCCGGAGCGCGGCTGCTTGCTGCTCGTGAAGGCCATCGCCTACCAGGCGTGCGGGGACGCGGCTGCCGCGGCCGAGGGGTGGAGTGAGGCGTGCGCCCAGCACGAGTCCGTAGCGGACATGCTCGCGGGCACGACCATCGCCGGCCCGGAAGAAGCCCACAGCCGGTTGCAGCAGCGTCTGCAGGCGACCCTCAAGTTCAGTTGAGCGAGGTGCGTCGTGGAGGCCGCTAGGCGGGTCGGCGCCTGGATGTTCCGCAACCGCGGCTGGCTGCCGGTGCCGCTGTTGGTGGGCATGGTCGCGAGCCCGGTGGCGTTCCCCGCCGCTGGGCTCGTGATCGTGTGCGCTGGCGAGGCGCTCCGCCTGTGGGCGGTCGGGCACATCGGCCTCCCGAGTCGGACGCGGGGCGAAGGCGCGCACCGCGTGGTGGACTCCGGCCCGTACGCGCTGGTCCGGAACCCGCTCTACGTCGGCAACGTGCTCATCTTCGCGGGGCTCGGCGTGATGACCTGGCCCTGGGCCCTGGTCGCAGCCCCCCTGCTCGCGGTCGAGTACCACTTCATCGTGGCCTGGGAGGAGTCGAACCTGCTCGCGAAGCTCGGGAGCGAGTACGCGGACTACTGCAGTCGCGTGCGGCGTTGGGTGCCCAGGTGGGGCTCGGACCCGCGCGGGGCGTGGGATGGGCGAGAGGCGCTCCGGAGTGAGCGAAGCACCTTGGCTGCGTTGGCCATCGTCCTCGGGGTGATGGCGGTCGCCGGGCGCTGATCGGCGGCGCGCACCAGGCGAGGAGCGTGCTACGTTTGTTGCCCGAGGCATTTGTTGGAACGCTCCTCCCGCCTTCGCAAGTACCACCGGAAGGACTACACGCAGAGCGTGGACTTCCCGGTGGAGATCGTCGGCCGGGATGGGCGCGTTCGGCGGTACTCGTACGACGAGTCCGTCCGCCTTTACCAGCGCCGGATCCGGTCCGCGATCGCGCGCTTGGACGACGTCGAGCTGGTCGACGCCGAGGTCCGTCACTGCAAGCTGCGCATCGAGCAGCTGCGCCGTAGCTTCTTAGAGCAACACGGCGAAGGGCCCGGCGAGGGGCAGGTCATGGGCTCTTTGCTCGGCGCCGAGGTGTACGCGTTCCTCGCGCGGCAGGGCTTCGAGGGGCTCGACCTCGGGAGCCTCAAGCTCGTCGGGACGGGCGGGGGCGACACCCTCTGGATCGGGAGCACGTCCGGACGGTCGTTCCTGGTGTACGCGTGGCGGATGGACACCGCCGGTGCCCGGGCCGCCTTCGCAGCGCAGCGCCGGGTGCTCGAGACCGGGCCGGGGCACGCCGATGAGCACGACGGGGACGGCGCCGAGCGGCTCTTTGTGGCCTGGGAGACGACCGAGGTGGGCATCCTGCTCGCGGGCCGCGGTGCTTGGCACGGGGTGACAGCCGATCCCGCCGTGGACGGCGAGGTGGAGGTGGCGGAGGGCCCGGCGGAGGCGGTCGCGCTCCGCGCGTTGAAGGAGGGCAACATCGGCGACGCCGTGCGCATCTTCGAGGAGGCGATGGAGCAGGCCCCGCTCCGGCCGAGCCTGGCGTTGGCCACCTCGGCGGTCGCGCTGCTCGACCAACAGGTGGAGCGCGCGCGCTTCGCCGCCAGCTACGGGCTCTTGCACGCGGCGGAGGGTGACCCCGTTCGGCCGCTGCTCGGCGCGATGCTCGGCGTCTCGCTCTTTCGGCTGCACGACCCCGGCGCCGCGCGCGAGGTGATCGCACGCACGCCCGGGGCGCCGCTCACGCACGCCGTCGCGCTCTTGCTCGACCTGGCGCGGTTCCAGGTGCTCGGGCTGCTCCGAAACCCCGTGGACGCGGGGCCGGGGCAGCGCGCCGTGGCCTGGGTGAGGGCCTGGGGCCTGCGTTGGTGTGCGGGCGCTGTTGCGGGGTCCGCCGGGATCGGCGCCGTCGCGGCTGCGCTGTACCCCGCTCACGCAGCGCTGACGCTGCTCCTGGCCACCGCGGCGTTGGCCGTCCCCGCCGGGGTGCTGGTCCACCTGGCTCGGCACGCGGGCAAAATCCTCCGGGCTGAAGTCGAGCCTGGGCTGCTTTTGGGGATGGAGCTGCTCGGCTCGAAGGCCCGGTAGGCCCTTCGCGCCCCAAGGTGCGCGCTCTTCGGGCAGCCGCCGATGCCGATGGCCCCGCCGGGCGCTCCGCGAACGTAGTCGAACGCGAAGCCTACTGCAGGCCCTGGAGCCCGCTCAGGCCCTCAAACCCTTCGAGGCCCATACCCTCGGGGGTCTCCGGCTGCGCGCTCTTCGGCGGCGGCAGCGTCCCGCGCGAGACCCCGAGGAGGACGTCGAGGTCGGCTTGGAGCACCGTGAACGCCGGGCCCCCGGCGACGTCCTTCGCGGGCCGGACCCCGCCGTCGGACGCGGCGCCCAGCGTCACCGCCTCCGAGTGGGGGGTGCCGCCGGCGCTCTCGGTCAAGGTGATCGAACCCCAGCCGGTCGCCGCCCCGGCGGGCACGGCCGTGCGGTCGGCGTGCGTCGCCTTGATCTGCTCCAAGACGCCGTCCCCGAACGCGACGGGCTTGCCGGCGGCGTCTTTCCACGCGCCGTCGGTCTTCGTCAACGTGGTCTTGTAGTCACCGAGCACGATGGCCACGCTGTCGACCTGGTAGCTGTTCACCGGCAGGAGCGCGGTGCCCGCCCAGCCGTCGACCTTCACGAGGTCGCGCACGGTCGGCGCGACGTTCGCCAGCGGCCCTTCACCCATCACGGTGACGCTCGCCCCTTCGCCTTCCCCCGTCGCGTCCCCGATGGCCAACGTGTGGACGCCATCCGCGTCCTCTACGCTCAGCGTCGCGGTGGTCGCCAGGTCGACGACGGGCCGGTCGTCGAAGCTCTCCGCGCGCACCAGGTCGGCCTTTTGCAGCCAGTCCTTCACTGCGCTCTCGTCCACCCGCGGGCCCTCGTCGCCTTGCCACCAGCCGTGGTCGTCCTTGCGGAGGACGACGCGCTTGTCTCCCACGTCGATCTGGATCCGCCGGGCGGTCCCCGCCGAGATGCTCCACACGGTCTTGCTGCGGAAGTCGTCGAGCTTGCGATGAGCGACGTCCAAGTGCGTCTGGGCGACGCCCACGGGCCCACCCTCGGCGGTCTGCACGTAGGTGCCGTACCCGACGGGCGTGGCCTTGCCGACGTAGACGGTCCAGGTCCGGCCGTCCGCCGTGGCCAACGTCACGACCGCGCGGGTCGCCGGGTCGAGCCCGTAGCCGGCGGGGTCGCCCGTCAGCTCGCGCTCTTCGACCTTGACGGGGTCGAACCTATCGACGATCTCGCTGACCTTTCGCTCTTCGATCGGCACTTGCTTCGGGTCGACCATGGTCCATGCGCTGCCCGACTTCTCGAACGTCACCGCGCCAGCGTCGGCGTCCTGGACGGTGAGCTTCGTGATCTCCTCCGGCTTGTAGTCTACGAGCTCGTGCGTGTCCGGCGCGTGGGGATCGTCGCTGTGGGTCTTTCCGCCGTTTTGCTGGTTGTCGATGGCGATCGCAGCGATCACGACGAGCAGCACGACGGCGAGAATAGAGAGGAGGCGATTCTGACGTTCCATGGGGATTCTGGGCGCTCGGAGCGGCGGTCGGGAGTTGACGGGGCAGGGGCGGTGCCTATCCTCCGGCCATCTTCCCGGGCATCCCCGATGAGCGCTTCGCGACAAGATGAGATGGATTCTGCGACCCCCGAGTCAGCTCCGGCCCAGCAGGGCGACTCGCCCGAGGTCCTCCTGGGCGACCCGCGCGTCGCCCGCCTGCAGGCCGAGCTCGCCGAGGCGAACGCCCGGGCGGCGGAGACTGAGGCGCGCTTGCGCCAGGTGAGCTCGGCGTACCGCCAAAAGGTAGAGGAGATCGACTCGATCAAGGACCGGCTCTCGCGCCAAGCAGCGGTGCAAGAGGAGATCCGGCGCGGCGAGGTTGTCGAGAGCTTGTTCGAGCCCGTCGAGAACCTCCACCGCTCGCTCGAGACGGTGAAAGGCACGGTCGCGGAGGGTGGGCTGCGCATGGTCCACCAGGAATTCATGTCTGCGCTCGGGAAGCTCGGCCTCCAAGAAGTGCCGGGCCTCGGCCACAAGTTCGACCCGAACGTCCACGAGGCGATCGCGACGATGCCCGTGACCGACCGCACGCAGGACAACATGGTCGTGAACGTGTTCTCCATCGGGTTCCGCATCGGGACCCGGCTGATCCGGCCCGCGCGGGTCATCATCGGGGCGTTCCAGGAGCAGTAGATGGCCGAGCCGACGAACCCCCCGGAGGTAGCGGAGAGCATCGCCGCGATCGTGCGCCGCGAGGGCACGCTCGCCTGGGAGCAGACGTCCGCGGAGCTGGTCACCCAGCTGAGCGGGCGCCTAACGCTCGCGTTCCTGGGGTCTGCCAGCTCGGGCAAGGACAGCGCGATCCGCGCGATCTTCGGCGTGGACTTCGGGGAGATCTCGCCGATCCCCGGGTCGACGTCTACGCTCAAGGTCATCCCGTTGGACGACGCCGGCCAGGTGCTGCTGGTCAACGCGCCGGGCTTCGGAGACGTGCGGGCCGACGTGGACCAGGTGGCGCGCAAGGTGCTCGATGACCTCGACGTGATCGTCTACGTGGTGAACTGCGAAGGCGGGGCCACGATCGACGAGCGGCGGGACCTGGACGCGATCCGCGCGCGGCAGAGGCCCGTGCTGGTGTGCCTGAACAAGATCGACCTGATCCGGGTGAGGGACCGCGAGGCGTTCATCGCCGCGACCCTGGATCAGCTCGGCGTGGAGCGCAAGGACTGCGTGGTGGCGGCCTTCGACCCGCTGCCCCAGCTGTCGCCCGAGCCTATCGGCGTCGGGGAGACCACCGCGTGGATCTACGAGCAGCTCAGCGCGAGCGGCAAGGCGCTGCTTTTCGCAAAGCAGCTCCGCAACAAGGCGCTGGCCTGCGAGCCTGTCATCCAGGCCGCCGCGAAGCGCGCGTCGGTCGCCGGGGCCATCCCGGTCCCCGGGGCTGACCTGGCGATCGTCACCGCGATCCAGGTCAAGCTCATCCGCGACCTCGCGGCGATCCATGGCGCCCCCATCGACAAGGAGGTCGCGCTGTTCATCATCGGGGAGCTGCTGTCCGGGGGGATGCGCGGGTTCGTCCGGTGGGGCGCGGAGGCGTTGAAGGCGGCGGGCTGGATCCCGGGCACGCAGATCGTCGAGGCCGCGATCCTGGGGATCGGCGCGCTGGTCTCTGGCGCTACGACGTACGGCGTAGGCAAGGCTTCGGTCCAGTACTTCCAGTCCGGCCGCACCCTCGACTCCTCGGCGCTCCGCGTCGTCTTTGATGCGGCCGCGTGGGACTACAAGCGCCGTCGGGAATGACCGACGGCGACACGTGAAGGTGACAAAGCCGTCAGTCTCAGGCTAAACCTCGTCCCTCCGCGGTGGTTCAGATGCGCAGCGCACTCGGGCTTAAGCCCCTCACCCTCCTCCTGCTCCCCGCCCTCTCGGTGGCGCAGGGCTGCCTCGCGTTTGGCCCCGGCTCAGCCGGCTGCCGGGGGTCGCTCGAGCAACCGGACACCGGGATCGACACCACCGAGCAGGACGCCGACACCGACACGGACACGGACTCGGACACCGACCAGCCGCTCGACGCGCTGACCGGGCACGTCGTGATCATGGTGTACGACGGCGCGCGCATCGACGAGACCTTTGGGGAAGGCTTCTCGGACGCCTCCCACACCGACACGTCCAACCTGTTCTTGCCGATCAAGGACCACCTGGTGCCCATCGGCGCGCTCGTCCTTCCCGGGTACAACACGGGCATCACCATCACGGGGCCCGGTCACTGCAACCTGCTCACGGGCACGCGCCAGGAGTTCGGGCACTTCGCGACCCCCGACGGCGCGGGCTGGTACCGGCCGGAGCTGCCCACCCTCTACGAGGCGTTCAAGTCGCAGTTCGGCGCGGCAACCACGGATCTCGAGCTGACTGGCAACACCGACCACATCCAGGCGCTGAACTACAGCCTGTACCCGGGCATGGGGAGCGGCTCTGGCGCCGAGTACACCCTCGTCCCCGAGCCAGACGGCGCGAGCGACACCGAGCCCGCGAACAACGACGGGGCGGTGGTCGAGGCGGTCCAGGCGGTGCTCGACGCAGACCAGCCGCGGATCCTGCTCGCGAACCTGCACTCGATGGACCGCGCCGGGCACTACAACCCGAACCCCGACGAGTACGGCACGCGCGTCGAGCAGCTGGCCCAGCCCGTGGTCGACATGTGGGACTGGATCCAGTCCGATCAGAGCCACGGGATGAAGGACAACACCACCCTCGTGATCGTCGCCGACCACGGCCGCCACCGCTGGGGGGACGAGGCCGAGGAGCGGCTGAACGGCGAGGATGGCCCCGACTACCGGAACCACGGCGACCAGTG
Organism: Bifidobacterium breve; assembly: GCA_943328795.2. GTDB lineage: Bacteria > Myxococcota_A > UBA796 > UBA796 > SXON01 > CAIUMM01. Next base: position 23,792 of record CALQBK020000006.1, on the reverse strand, counting down.
CCGCGGGTGCCGGGAGATCCCGCTGCTGTTCGTCGGCGCGGGGATCAAGCAGGGCGTCACGGTCACCACGCCCTACACGCAAGAGGACGTCGGCGCGACCGTCGCGCGCTTGCTCGGCGTGTCGCTGCCCTACGCGTCGGGCAAGGTCATCTCGGAGGCGCTGGAGGACGGCGCTTCGGTGCACGACCGGAACGGCGAGGTCCACGTGGCCACCGGCAACGGTGTCACGGCGGCCGAGGAGTACATCGAGGACGACGGTGCCCAGAGCATCGTCACTGTCGACGGCACGCAGGTCTCCAGCACCGACGCGATCCACGCCGAGGGCCCAACGGTCTACACCGATGGCTCACGCGACGTGGTGTGCTGGCGAGAGTTGACCCTGATGCTCGACTCCGACGAGATCGACTGGCCCTGGTTCGGCGAGTGCCGGACGCGCCTCGGCGGCGGCTCCTGGTCCGACCTCACGCTCCCGGACAAGGTGGTCTCCCCGCTGTGGGAGCCGACGATGATGGACGACGGCGAGGGGCACATGCTCTTCGCGTTCGCGGACAACACCAACGCCACCACCTACTTCAACGCGAGCAACCCGGCCTCGATCCGCCTGTGGCGCTGGTCGTCGAGCGCGGGCTGGGAGGGCACCGAGTACACCGGGCCCGAGATCGAGTCCATCTTCCCGGGCAACCCGTCGATGACCTCGATCGACGGCTCGGTGTTCCTCACCTACGCGAACTCCGACCTCGCGATCAACGGCTCGAGCAACCCGGGCCGGTACACCCGCCACGTTTCGGTCCAGGCGATCGCCTGGGGAGAGACGCAGCGCTGGACCGAGGTGTGGCGCAACTTCACGGAAGAGTGCCCCGCCGGCGGGGAGTGCCCGGTCGCTACGCCTACCGTAGACACGGAGGGCAACGACTACGGGCGGTTCGAGCACCCCGTGCTCGGCTCGGTCGGCACCGCGCTGTACGTGGCCTACGTGGGCTACGGCGACGTTGGCAACACGCTGCTGATGGTCACCGGGGAGAGCAAGGGCGCCGAGTGGAACACCCCGGAGCGGCTCGACACGACCGGCCGGGTGTTCGGGCACATCCCCCCGGTCTGGTACCACGGGGAGTTCTACTGGGCGCGTCTCTCGAGCGCGGACACGGTCGAGGTCTGTCGGATCCAGCCGGAAGGCGCCGAGGAGTGCGTCGAGACGAGCAGCCCGCGTATCTCCGGCCTGGACGTCTCCGATGACGGGGTGTTCGCGAGCCTGGACGCTGGGACCGGCGACTGGGTCGTCGAGAGCATCGCCTTCTAGCGGCGAGGAGCTATCGGCTGACGAAGTCCGAGAGCCGGGGCCGGGCCTCCGCGTCGCGCGCGGCCGGCTCCACGTGGTGTCGGATGCAGTCTCGCAGCGACGCGCCGTGCACCAGGCGGTCCTCGGCGTAGGCGGCGATCGCGGCGAGGCTCATCGGCGCGACGAGGCCGACGCGGCCGACGGGCTCAATGCCGCCCTCGACCAGCGCCTCGCTCCAGGTCCGAAGCCGGGTGAGGTGGCTCGTCTGCCACGCGGGGTGGTGCCTGGGCAAGCGCCGGACGACCGCCCCTTCGGCTCGAAGGCCGTGGACGCCCGCCGCAGCGGCAGCGTCTACGATGCGCCGCGCGAGCGATGCCGGGGCCTCTGAGCACTCCGGTGCTCCTGGCTCGACCGCGAGGTGAAGCGCGACGTGGCCCGGGTAGGCGACGGCGCGGAAGAACGGGGCGCCCACGGCGTGAACCTCCGCCATCCCGGCCGGCAGGGCGCCTTCGAGGTGGACCTCGATGCCGTCCCGCGCGTGCAGTCGGCCCGCTTCGATCGCGAGGGTGGCGTCTGGCAGCGCTTGCCACCGCGCGACCACGGCCTGCGGCGCGAGGTCGGCGACCACGGCGCCTTCCAGGTCCCCGCGGTCCGTGCGGACGCAGCCCTCGCGGATCTCAGTCACCACGGCGTCCAAGGTCTCGCCGTCCGTGAACAGGCCGTCCGGCGGCGCGCTGCCCCCAACCGGTCGCTCGCCGTGCACCATCCGCGCGACCCCGCAGAGCAAGTGCTCCGGGTCCCCGAACCGGGCGCTCGCGTACGGCGCGAACAGGGCTTCGTAGACGGGCTGCCCAAAGCGGTAGCACACCCAGTCCTTGTAGCTGCGCTCCTCGCGCCCACCGCCGACGAACGCGGCGATCGCGGACGACGCGCGGGCCCGCGCGAGCGCCACCCCCGCCGGGAGCACGCGCGCCGGCGGCAAGAGCCGCGCGAGGTCGGGCCCAGAGAGCGGCAACGCCATGAGCCGGCCGTGCAGCGACAGCCCACGCGCGGGGGCAGGGGCCGCGGTGAAGCCAGTCGGGGGCTGCCCAGGAGACCAACTCGCGCCGACTGGGCGCTCGGAGTGCGGGAAGGGGGCGCCGACGCGGATCACCGACTTGCCGTGACGGCGGAGCGTAGCGGCGGTGACCATCGCCCCCGTCCCGTCCCCGACAACCACGAAGTCGAACGTGCGCCGGTGGGAGGTCGATCCAGGAGAGTCGGAGTCGGAGGTCATTTGGACGCCACCCTTATCGTGTTCTCGAAGCCCTCTGCGTAGAGGGCCGCGTACGCGCCGCCCTTCGCGAGCAGCTCCGCGTGTGTGCCGATCTCAATCACCTCGCCGGCCTCGAGGACCACGATGCGGTCTGCGTGGGTGATGGTCGACAGCCGGTGGGCGATGACGAGGCAGGTCTTCCGCGCGAACACGCGCTCGATCCCCTCTTGCAGGAGCCGCTCCGAGAGCGGATCCACGCTGGCCGTCGCCTCGTCCAGGATCACGATCGCCGGGTCGCGGGCCATCGCCCGGGCGAGCGCGAGGATCTGACCTTCGCCGGCCGAGACGTTGGCCCCCCGCTCGCGCAGCTCCTGGTCCAGCCCGTCCGGGTGACGGTCCGCGATCACCTGCGCGTTGGTCAGCTCGACGGCCTCGCGCAGCCGCTCGGGGTCCAGCGCCTCGCCGAGCGTGAGGTTGAACCGGAGGGTGTCGCTGAACAGCTGCACCTCCTGGCGCACGCTGCCGATCGCGCGGCGAATGCTCGCCGGCGAGATGTCGCGCAGCTCGACCCCGTCGACCTCGATGCTGCCCCGGTACCCGTCGTGAACCCGCGCGAGCAGGCGCACCAGCGTGCTCTTCCCAGACCCCGTCCGGCCAACGACCGCGATCACCTCGCCGGGCTCCACGCTGAACGAGACCCCCTTGAGGATGTCGTTCCCGGGGCGGTAGGCGAACCGAACGTCGCGGAGCACGAGCCGGCCCGGCGAATGCGGGGGCAGCTCGCGCGACCCCGCGGTGATCCGGTCCTCGACGCCGAGCAGCCAGCCGATCTTCTCGAGCGATGCGCCGGCGCGCTGGAGGAACGTGACCTTGCCCGAGAACTCCCGCAGCGGGCGGAACACGCGGTCGATGTAGTCCACGAACGCGACGACCAGCCCGACGGTGACGGCGCCATCCGCGAGCCCGACCTGGCGCGCGCCCCAGAACAACATCAGGGCGACGCACATCGACGAGATCCCGTCGATCAGCGCGTACAGCGCGGCGTCGTAGAAGTTGTTCTTCACGTTCGCGTCGCGGTGGGCGGCGTCGAGCGCGCGGAACCGCGCCTGGGTTCGCTCCTCCTGTCGGTAGAGCTGCAGGACCTCGATGCCCGAGAGCCGCTCCGCCGTGAACGAGTTGAGCGCGGCCAGCGCGTCCCGCACCTCGGCGAACAGGACCCGCATGCGGCGCCGGAAGAACTCGATCATGGCGACCAGCGGCGGCGCCAGGCACAGCAGCGCGAGCGTCATGCCCGAGTTGAGCCAGGCCATCGCGATCAGCACCGCAGCGATGTTGCTGATGTCGAGCAGGATGGAGATGCTGCCCTGCGAGAGGGCCTCGGAGAGCGCGTCCACGTCGCTCGTCGCGCGGGTGAGGACCTGGCCGGTCGGCTGCCCCTCGAAGAAGCGCTGCGACAGGCCCAGCGTGTGCTTGACCAGCCGCTGCCGCAGCCGGTAGATCGAGCTCTCCGCCGCGACGGCCAGCGCCACCGTGTACAGCCCCTCGATCACGAACGAGCCGAGCACCGCGGCGAGGTAGAGCCCCGCGGCCGTCCAGAGCCCCTCCGCTTGCCGCGCGACCAGGTGCTCGTCCAGCACCCGCTTGAGCAACACCGGCTGCGCCGCCCCCAGCGCGCTGATCAGCGGGATCGACACCAGCGCGAACGTGAACCGCGGGAGGTCCGGTTTTACGTCCTGGACGAGCAGCGCCCACCGCGAGGTCATGCGACCTCCCCGGAGCCCTGCTGGGTGTCCCAGGCCTCCTTGTAGACGCCGGGTGCGGCGAGCAGCTCCGTGTGGGTGCCGGACTGCACGATCCGCCCGGCGTCGAGCACGACGACGCGGTCGCAGTGCTGCAGGGCGGACATCCGGTGGGTGACCAAGATGCAGGTCGGGCGACTCGCGCCGCGGCCGAGCAGGGTGTGGATCAGCAGCTGCTCGGTGTGGTGGTCCACGGCCGAGAGCACGTCGTCGAACAGCAGCAGGCGGTCGGTGCCGCGCGCCCCGTAAGCCAACCCGCGCGCGAGGGCGACGCGCTGCCGTTGCCCGCCAGACAGCACGATCCCGCGCTCCCCGACGACGGTCTGGATGCCGTCCGGCAGCGACGCGAGGTCTGGATCCAGCGCGGCGTCCCGCACGGCTTCGGGCAGCACGCTCGCCGGCAGCCCGAGCGCCACGTTCTCCGCGATTGTCTCGGAGAACAGCCAAGCGGCCTGCGGCACGAGCACCATGCGCTCCCGCCAGCGGTCGAGGTCGAGCGCCGTGATGTCGACGCCATCGACGAACACGGTGCCGCGCGGGGGGTTCTCCAGCCGGGACAGGACGCGGAGCAGGGTGCTCTTGCCCGCGCCGGAGCGGCCGAACACGCCGAGCGAGGAGCCCGCCGGGACGTCCAGGCTCACGTCAAGCAGCGTCGGCTTGGCGTCGTAGGTGAACGACAGGCCGGCGATGTGTACGCTCGGGGCTCGGGGGCCAGCCCCGGCGCTGCGCACACAAATGGGCCCGAACGTCCTGAAATCGCTTGAAGCGAGACGCACGCTGGCCCCCTCCCGCGCCGTTCCCCGCAGGGTCTGGCGGAGCCGACGTCTTCGGCGGCTTCGCCAGACCGTGCCTTGGAACGGCGCAAAGGCAACCGCCGTGCCGACGCGAGGTGTGCCGAGCGCCGGCATCGGCGGCGCGGCAGGGGCAGCGGCCTGCGCCGCGAGCGGCTGGTCGCGCTCCGGCCGGCGCACGGGCGCGTCCACCAGCGCGTGGATGCGCTCGAGGGAGGCCTCGGCCCGCTGGAACACGGGCAACAGGAAGCCCATGAGCCGCAGCGGCATGATCAGGTACGCGATCAGCGAGAGGAACGCCGCGAGCTGGCCCGCAGTCAGCTCGCCGGCGAGCACCATCTCCCCGCCGAACCCGAGCAGCAGGAAGATCGCGATGCCCCCGGAGACGGTGAACAGCGGGAACACCAGCGCGCGGAGCTGGGCCAGCGCGATGTTGTTCTTCCGGAGGCGCTCGGCGCGCTCGCCCAGGCGCTCGGCGAACGGCTCCTCGACGCTAAAGGCCTGGATGGTCGCGATGCCCTGCAGCGCCCCGAGCAACTGGTCCGCGTAGAGGCCGCCCTGGCGCTGGGTGTCGCGTTGCAGGCCCATCAAGCTCTCCGAACCCTTGCGCACGAACAAGAAGCCCAGGGTCACCGGGACCAGCGTGAGCAGCGTGAGCTTCGGCGAGAACGCCGTCATCTGGCCGATCGCCGTGGCCAGCGCCGCGATGATGTTGGCGCCCTGGAGGGTCGCGAAGCCGGCGAACGCGCGTGCGAACGTGATGTCCGTCGTCGCGCGCGAGAGCAGGTCCCCGGTCCGGTACTTCGCGTAAAAGTCAGGCTGCAGAGCCAGCAGAGTGGCGAACAGGTCCTCCCGCAGGTCGAACTCCGCGAGCCGGGCCGGGGTGAAGAACCACAGCCGGCTGGCGGTGCGGACCACGATGATCGCGGCCCCGAGCGCGAAGATGTGCCAGGCCGCGGTGCTCACCGTGGGCACCTCGGAGGCGCGCAGCGCGTCGAGCCCGAGCGCGAGCTCGACGGGGATGCGCACGGCCATCCAGTTCGTCAGCAGCACGGCGAGCGTGCCCGCGACGTACCAGCGCCACCGGGGGGCGATGTACCGGCCGCTGAACCGGCGCAGGTTCGGGAAGGGCATGGCCACCGAGACGGTCAGCCGATCTCGTCCGGTCGCCCGGCGCCCTCGGCGATGAGCCGGTCACGGATCGCGAGCACGTCGGCGTCGATCTTCGCGATGGCCTCCGGCAAGCGGTCGTAGAGCCGCTTGTGAGGCCGCACCTTGCGCTCGGGGCCCTTCGCGGTCGCGTGCAGCAGCGCGTGGGTGAGCCACGGGAACACGGCGGTCACGTCGCAGTGGCAGTACACGCTGGCGTACTCGACGCACTCCGCCGACACCTTGCCCCAGGTGTGCCCTTCGCCGGCCGGGCACGACGACAACGCGCCGTTGTCCACTGGGTCGACGCAGAACTGCAGGTCGATGTCGAACCCACGGGCTTCGAGCTCCAAGATCTGCGAGAGCGTCGGCTCCCCCTGCAGCGTGTAGTTCTTCGGCACGCCGCCGCCGAGGATCCACACGGCGGTCTGCCCCTCGTTCTGGGCCAGGTACTGCACCGCGGCCATCGTGTAGACGTCCCGGTTCACGTCCAGCGAGAACGTGAAGGCGTCCCCGAACAGCGCGCGGAGCTTCACCGCGTTGAGGAAGATCGACCCGTCCTGCGGCGCGCCGACGAAGATGGGCACGGCGTGCTTGTAGGCGGTCGCCAGCAGCGAGTGTTGGTCCACGCCGATGCGCGTCTCCAGCTCGTACAGGTGCTTGCCGAGCAGGTAGTGGAACTCCGCGGTGGTCATCGCCTTGCCGAACTCCGGCAGCTGCATCAGCCAGCCGAACAGGCGGTCGGTCCGGAGCAGCACGTCCTCCGGGAACCCGATGTCGTAGATGCGGATGATGCGGGCCGCGCGCAGCTTCGTGTCGCCGGCGTCCGGGGCGATCTCGCGCAGCCGGAAGCCGAGGACGCGGTGGGCGTCATGGTACAGGTTCGCGCCGGTGGTGGTGAGCACGTCGATGACGCCGGCCTCGATCAGCGGGACGATGCACGAGCGGTGAAGGCCCGCGGGCGTCATGGCGCCGGACATCGTGCAGAACACCGTGTGGCCCTCGGTGGCCGACTTCGTCATCAAGCGCGCGGCCTCGCGCACCTGCCGCCCGACGAACGCCGGGAACGCCGTTGCCAGCAGGTCTGCCGGGGACTCGAGGCCCGTGATGCCGCGCGGGCGGACCTCGGGGGAGGCGTCAAAGACGGCCTGGACCTGGGCGGCTTCCGCGGCTTCGGTCTCGGTGGGCTCGGTGGGGTCGGTGGACATGGGTGTCGCTCGGGGGAGGAGGCGCGGAGCTAACCCCCGGCGCGCGCGGCGGCCCGGGATCCAACGGTACTGTCGGCCGCAGATTCAGACGGTCAGGAACCTGCGCTCGGGCAGCAGGAGCGCGGAGAGCTGGTACGGCGGGCAGGTGCCGCAGCCGGTGTCCAGGGCGATCACGTGCTGCAGGTCCACCGGCGCGCGCTGGGGGACGTGACCCATGATCACCGGTCGGTCGATCGGCAGCGCGGACTCGGGCTCGTTGTGGCTCCACAGCAGGGTGTCCGGCTTCTGGGCCGCGAGCCACGGCACGACGTCCGCGAGGGTCGCCCCCGGCGCGAGCCGCGTCGTCGGTGGCACGCCGGCGTGGATGAGCCAGTAGCGCTCGCCCCCCATCTCCAGGTCGACGGCGATCGGCAGGCTGAGCAAAAACGCTTGGTGCGCCAAGGGGATTCGCCACCGCTGGGACTCGATCGCCCCCGGGCTCCGCCCCTCGAAGCCGTAGCTGCGGAGCGTCGCCTCGCCCCCCATCACCGGGTGCAGCGCGAACGGATCGAAGCGCCCGTTGACCAGCGCGATCATCCACTCCTCGTGGTTGCCGCGTACGCCGCGCGCGCCGCGGGCGATCAGCAGGTCGAACACCCGCTTGGCGTCCGGGCCCCGGTCGCACAGGTCGCCGCATACCAGCACCTGCCGGCTACCGAGCAGCCGAAGCATCTGCTCGAGCCGGTCAGCGTCTCCGTGGATGTCCCCGAGGATCGCGACAGGTACGGAATAGTTGAGCTTTTCTATCAGTGCCATGCAGTCCTTTTCACGCCGCGGTCTGGACGCTGTCTAATTGGGGGCTACGCTTCGGCGGCCCACAATCTTCACCAACCGGAGTTCTTCATGCCCATCACTCTCCCCGCCCTCCCGTACGCTTACGACGGTCTCGAGCCCGCAATCAACAAGGCGACCGTCGAGCTGCACCACGACAAGCACCACGCCGCCTACGTCGCCGGGTACAACACCGCCGAGACCAAGCTGAAGGAGGCCGCCGCGACGGGCGATTTCGGCAGCGTGAAGCACTGGACCCGCGAGCTCGCGTTCCACGGCGCCGGCGCCGCGCTGCACGCCCTGTACTGGGACAACCTGTCCCCCGCCGGCGGTGGCGAGCCCACCGGCGCGCTGGCCGACCGCATCGCGCAGGACTTTGGCAGCTTCGACGCGTTCAAGAAGCTGTTCACCGCCGTCACCGTCGCCGTCGAGGCCTCCGGCTGGGGCGTGCTCGCGTGGGACCCCTACGCGGGCCGCCTGCAGGTGATGGTCGCCGAGAAGCACCAGGACCTCGCGATCTGGGGCGCTACGCCGCTCCTGGTGTGCGACGTGTGGGAGCACGCGTACTACCTCGGTTACCAGAACCTGCGCGCCAAGTACGTCGAGGCGTGGTGGACCAAGGTGAACTGGGCGGACGTCGCGGCCCGGCTCGCGAAGGTCTGATCCGACGGCGGGCCGTTACGCCCCGGCGAGGTCGCGGTGCACGCGTTGGCGGAGCAAGAACTCGTCCTCTTCGACGAGGCCGAGGCCCCGCGCACCGAGCGTGAGCTCCTCGTGGGCAACCGCCTGGACGATGCACTCCGCGTACTCGACCAGCGAGATCGCGAAGTGAGAGTTCGTGTTGAAGCTGTCGGTGACCGGCCCAATCGCGGCGAAGAGCCGCAGGGCGGTCTCGACGGCGGACTCGGGGCTGGCGAACGCCTGGGCCCGGGAGAGGCCCCGCGCGATGGACATCCTGTCGGCCAGCGACGGCGCTTGCCCAAGGCGCTGCCACGCCGCCGTGAACGCGGGCTGCGCCTGCTCCGGGCTCCCGATCGCGAGCAGCCCGCCGGCCAGCGCGAGCCGAGCGGCGAGGTCTTCGCCCGGGGTCACGGCCCCGACGCCCGAGACGAGCTGCGTGAGCATCGGCTGCGCGTTCTCGGCCCGGCGCGCGCGGCGCAAGCTACGCAGCACGCCGTCGAGGTGCTGGACCACGGTGGGGTGCGTGCCCCCGAGCGCGGTGAAGCTCTCGACGACGAGGCTCGTCGCGTGCTCGACCAGGCCCAGCTCTCGCGCCGATGACGCGACCGCGAGGGCCTCCGCCGCGAGCGGGGCGCGTACGGGCGTCGAGAGCGGGGCGATCGCGGCGATCACGTAGGCCAAGCGCTCGGCCAACGCGCCCGCGGGGAGCGCGGGGAGGAAGTCCAGCACGCCATCGTAGAGGCGCGCGGCCTGCTGCTCGGCGAGGGTTGACGCGTCGCCGAGGATGCCGACCAGCGCAGTGTTCAGCTGCTCGGTGTCCACGATGCCGCGCAGGGCGGCGAACACCTCGCCGCGCGCGTCGGCCTCGCGCGTCGTGAAGCCGAGGATGGGGTCGAGCCGCTCCTGGGGCTCGAGGATCGAGCAGGCTTGGCGCAGGCGATCCACCTTGTACCTGTCGAAGCGGGGGAGATCGGTGAGCTGCGCGGCGATCGGGGGGGGCAGCGGCACGCCGAAGGGCTCCCCGTCGATCGCCTGGGTGATCCGGGCCGCGAGCCCGCTGGAGCAGAACCGGTGGATCGCGTCGGCCCCCGCGGGGAGCTGGGCGATGGCCTGCGTGCGCAGGTCGGCCGCGCGGTCCACGACCCCGAGGCGCGCAAACCCCCACGCGAACACCAGGTCGACGTACACGCGGGTGAGCGCCACGGGCGCCTCGAGCGCGTGGCGGCTGCGCTTGGCGGTGAAGAACTGCCCCCGGATGCGCTCGAGCGGCTCGGCGAGGCGGGCCGCGTTGCCGACGCCGGAGAAGCGCAAGAACGCGGGCAGCTCTCGGGCAGCCGGCAAGCCGTGTTGAAGCTCAGCGAACACGCGGTCGCGCGCGCGAGCGAGCAGCAGCACGTCGCGCCCGGCGCCGCTGCCAGCGAGCGCGACCTGGGTGAGCCACCACGTGCGCAAGTCGAGCACGTGGCCGTGGCGCTCGAGCCACTCGCGCGTCCCGGCGAGCGGGGCTTGACCAACGAGCGCGAGCGCCGCGAGCGCCCGCACCTGGTCGCGGCTCGGCTCGGTCAGCGCGAGCAGCGCCGGCGCGGCGCCGTGCGTGCTCATCGCCTCGGCGAACGCGGGTGCCATGGTGGAGTCAGCCCAGGCGGCGCGCCCCCAGGCCAGCCCGGCGTCCCTCGGCCGCCCGGCGGCGCCGTACAAAAGCGCCAGCTCGTGCCACATCGCGCCGCGCCCTGGCGCGTCCCCTGGGACGTCGAGCGCGAGGAAGCCCCGCTCCGCCGCGTCCACCGCTTTCGCTGCCGCGCCCGGCGCAAGGTCCACCCGGATGGCCGTCGGGCGCGTGCCCCTCGGCGCGGGCTTGGGCGCTGGCGCGGCCTCCACCGGCGCGGGCGCAGGAGGCGTCGGCTCAGCCCGCTCCTTGCGGTCCCGGGGTTTGCGCTCTGGGCCCGACGGCACGGGCGCGGCGTCCTCGGTCACCCGGAGCGCGTCGAAGCGGAATTGTACCCCTTGGACCCAGGCGTGCAGCACGTCGGCGTCGCGGTCGAGCAGGTAGTCGACCCAGTCCTCGAGCGGCGCGAACCGGTCCGCTGTGACGAAGTGCACGTGCACGGCGCCCGCCCCGGGGTCGACCCAGGCGACGGAGCCCTCGGGCGGGTGCAGCAGCGCCCGCAGCCGCGCGGAGCGGACGGGCGGCTCGATGGTGGTGCCGACCGGCAGGAACAGGCCTGGGACGGAGTCCGACGCCGCGAACGCGGTCCCAGGGAGCTCGGGCGGAGCCTGCCCGGCCCGCGCGGCGCGCCGGGTCCTGAGGATCACCCGCTCCCGGGCCCCTACGGCGGGCAGCACGGCGAACTCCAGCTGGCTCGTGATCGCCTCGGGGAGCTCGTGCAGCAGCGCGTCGATCGCGTCCGGGTCGTCCGAGATCCACAGCGCGGCGGGCCGCGTAGGGGCGCGCCCGAGGCGCAGCGGGACCGTGAGCCGGCGCGTCGGTGCGACAGCCGGCTCGGGGGTCGGCCCGGTGAACTGGAAGTCCACCTGGCGCCCGAGGGGGGTCCACGGGCCGTCGGGCAGCGTCGTCCATGGGCTGGCCGCCGGGATGAGGAAGAGCTGCCCGGTGGTCGCCCGCAGGGTCGTCGACGTCGGCGGGGCGAAGCCCGCTTGCACCCACGCGCCGCCGGAGGGCACGAACGCGCGGACGCTGCCACCGTCGAGCGCGCGCAGCAGCGTGTAGTAGGGCGGCCCGGCGACGCGGAGCACGGCCACCGACCGCGCCGGCACCAGCAGCAGGTCTTGCTGGTCGCAGCCGAGCCGGACCATCTCCCCCGCGAGCTCGAGGGCGGCCTCCTCCGCCGAGATCGCCCCGCGGGCCTCGAGGACGAACAGCGCCATCGGCGCGGGCGAGGCGTCGTGCACTGGGCGCAGCGGGAGCACCTCGGCCCAGCAGGACCGCTGCGTCGCGTCGCCGGAAGCGGCCACTGGCTCTGCGCCGACCCGCCCGAGATCGTACGCGGTCTCGACGACCACCCCGCCGTCGACGCTCGCCGCGCGCACCGGCCCGGCGACCAGGTCCGTCGGCAAGGCCGACAGCACCGCTCGGAACGCGTCGAGCGTTGGAAACCGCCAGGTCGTCACGATTTTTGCTCGATCCCCTCGGCGACCGGGGCGGCGCTCGCCGGCTCGAGCAGCCCCTCGTTCGCTTGGACGCGGCTCGCGCTGGCCTTCCCGACCACCCTCTGCACCAGCGCCTTGTGGTCGTCCTCGTGCTCCATCGGGAGCGCGTCGCTGTCGGACTCGTAGCCGATCAGCACCTCGCGCTTCTTCGTGACCGGATCGACCCGGAGCTGGAGGGTGAGGCGTGCCATCGTGACATCATTAGCCGGTCTGGGTCGCGGCCGGTGGTTAGCTGATGGACATGGCCGACGAACTCAACTGGGATTCGCTGTCCCGAAAGCCCGAAGAGGCTCGGCGGGCTGAGCCCGAGCCGCCGTCCGGGCTGCGAAAGATGCTCGCGCCCCTCCTCGGGGGGCTCGCCGCGACGTTCAAGTTTGCGGCGCCGGTGCTGAAGTTCCTCCCGCTGGTCTTGAAGACGGGTGGCAGCATGTTGCTGTCCATCGGCGCCTATGCGTGGCTGTACGGCTGGAAGTTCGGCCTCGGGTTCGTCTTGCTGCTGTTGGTGCACGAGCTGGGGCACTCGCTGGCCGCGAAGTGGTTTGGCTTGAAGGTCTCCGCACCGGTGTTCATCCCGTTCCTCGGGGCGCAGATCCTGCTCAAGGAGATGCCCGCGAACGCGTGGGTCGAGTCGATCGTCGGGTTCGGTGGGCCGCTGCTCGGCACGATCGGGGGGCTCGTCGTGTTCGTCATGGGGATGCTCACCGGCAGCCCGCTCTACTTTGCGCTGGCCAGCTCGGCGTTCTTCCTGAACCTGTTCAACCTGGTGCCCATCGTCCCGCTCGACGGCGGCCGGGTGGTGACCGCCATCTCGCCGTGGCTCTGGATCGTCGGCATCGTGATCCTCGTGCCGTACTTGCTGCTCAACCTCTCCGGGGCCGGGATTTACATCCTCCTGCTCGTCGCGACCAGCCTTCCGCGCGTGTACCGGCTGTTCAAGAACCGGAACAACCCGGCGAGCCAGCGCTACTTTGAGTGCACGCCGTGGCAGCGGATGCTGATCACCACGGCGTACTTTGGGCTCGTGTTGTTCCTCGCGACCGCCATGACCGAGACGCACCACATCCTCGCCGCCCTGTAGCGCTCGGCGTCGTGAAGCACGTCCTCTCCGTCCTTCGTGTGCTCGGCTTGGTCGCCCTGTGCGCGCTGTTCCTGTCCCGGCTGGACACCTCGGGCCTCGGTGCGTTGGCCTCGTGGCGCGCGGGTGGCTGGCTGTGCGGCGCGCTCCTGGCCTACTCCGTCGGGCAGCTGCTGAACGGGCTCGCGTGGCGCCACCTGCTGATCCAGGCTGGCGGCAGGGTCTCCGTCACCGAGATGATCCTGCACGACCTGTCGAGCGTGTTCTGGTCGTCGGTGTTGCCCGGTGGCGTCGCTGGCGAGCTGCTCAAGGGCGTGCGGCTCTCGCGGGACGCTGACGCCGGCTCGGTCGCGGTGTCGATCCTGTGCGCACGCCTCGTCGGCGGGTCGGTCGCGTGTGGGCTCGGGCTCGTGTGCTTGCCGTTCTCGGGGTTCGAGGGGCTGTACCGGGCGCTCGGCGGGGCTGCGCTCTTGGCTACCACCGGGGTGGGGGTCGGCGGGCTCCTTGCGCTGAAGATCGGCCCAGCCGCGTTGCCCCGCGTGGTGGCGACCCGGCTGCCGGTCGGCAAGTTCCCGGCGTTGCGTGACCTGGGCTTCGCGTTCCTGCTGGCGATCGTGACCCACACGGCGTTCGCGCTCGTGTTCTCGGCCTGCTTCGGAGCCGTCGGGTACTGGATCTCGTTCGCCGCGGGCGCCGTGGTCTGTGCGCTCACGTCTGTCGCCCAGATCGCCCCGGTCACGGTCGGCGGCTTTGGCGTGCGCGAGCTCACCATCAGCAGCCTCGGCATGGTGTTGGTCCCGGGGCCCGCCGCGGACGCCGCGGCCATCGCGCTCACGGGCACGTTCGCCGTGTTCGTGTTGCTGGGCGGGGGCGTCGAGCTCTGGCGCATGGCGCGGCCATCGGCTTGAGGGATACGGGAGGGCCGAGTGGAGATGCCTGTGCTTGATGTTCCCGAGGTCGCGAAGGACGCGCCGGTGTGCTCGTACAACGAGTGGGACCCGCTCGAGGAGGTCATCGTCGGCCGGGTCACGGGCGCGATGCTCCCGACGCGGCACATCGCGGAGCGGGTGTGGGGCTTGAGCACGCTCGGGGCCATGATTGGCCGGGCGAGCGCGGGCAAGCACTACCCCAGCTACGTCGTGAACCGGGCGACGGAGGAGGTCGAGCGCTTCGTCGAGATCCTCACGCAAGCGGGCGTGCGGGTCCGCCGGCCCGACCCGTTGAACCTCGGCGCGCGGTTCAAGACCCCCGACTGGAGCTCCACCGGCTTCTGCACCGCTAGCCCGCGCGACGGCTTGCTCGTCGTCGGGGATCACATCATCGAGACCGCCGGCGCCTGGCGCTCCCGCTATTTTGAGATGTTCGGCTACCGCAACCTGCTGAACGAGTACTTCCGCGGCGGCGCGCGCTGGTCGGCGGCACCCCGCCCCCGGCTGGACGACAACTCGTACAACTATGACTTCACGCCCCCGCGCGAGGGCGAGCCGATGCGCTACGCGATCACCGAGAACGAGCCGATGCTCGACGCCGCCGACTTCACGCGCTGCGGCCGGGACCTGTTCGTCATCCGGAGCAACACCACGAACCTGGTCGGGATCGAGTGGCTGCGCCGTCACCTTGGGCCTGCCTACCGGGTGCACCAGGTCGAGACCAAGCAGCGCAAGCCGCAGCACATCGACACCACGCTGATCCCGCTGGCGCCGGGCAAGATGATGATCAACCCGGAGTTCATCGACCCGGACATGCTGCCGCCGATGCTGAAGAAGTGGGACATCCTGGTCCCCCCGCGGCCGGACCCGGTGAAGGCGAGCGGCCTGAACTCGTACCTGCTGCTGGCGGGCGACTGGATCTCGCTGAACGTGTTCATGCTCGACCCAAAACGTGTCGTGGTCGAAGAGCAGCAGGTCTCGCTGATCCGCGCGTTCGAGTCGTGGGGCTTCACGCCGGTGCCGTGCCCGTTTGTGCACTACAAGATGTTCGGGGCCGGGCTGCACTGCGCGACGCTCGACGTGCGGCGGCGGGGGACCTTGGAGTCGTACTTCTAAATGGTGTAGAGTAGGGCAACCTCGGGGCTCAAATGTCTTGTACGCGCTGGCTGGCGCTCTACGCAGTCGTCGTCGTTGTCGGGTGTGCACGCGCGCCCGAGAAGCCGGCGGAAGACCCGATCGGTCGCCAGGCCGTCGCGTTGGCCCCGCCCGACGGTGTGGCGAACTGGAGCCTGGGCTCGGTCGGGGCGTTCGTCCCGAATTTCGGCAACTACGTGGCTGCCGCCGGGGACGTGGACGGCGACGGGTTCGACGACGTGTTGGCGTCCAGCACCTCGCACGGCCGCGTCTACCTGCTTCGTGGCACCGCCGCCGGGGTCTCGGACACGGCGCTCAGCGTCTTGGAGTCCCCCGTGGAGGACCTCGACTTCGGCGGGCCGATCGCCGGGGTCGGGGACCTGGACGGAGACGGCTACGCAGACGTCGTCGTGGGTGGCACCACGGCGAACGTCGAGCCCGGCTTCGCCTTCGTCTACCGCGGCAGCCCATCCGGGTTGAGCGCGTCGCCGGACGTCACGCTCACGCAGGATCGCACGTTCGGCGGGGCGGTCTCGGGCGCGGGGGACGTGAACGGGGACGGCTGGGACGATCTCGTAGTCGGTGCTGTGAACGCCGACGACGCGTACGTGTACTACGGCTCCCCCGTCGGGGTCACCGAGTCGTCCTACACGACGCTCGAGGGCTACGGCGGCGCCTCGGTGACCGGCGTTGGGGACGTCAACGGGGATGGCTTCGACGACGTCCTGGTGGGGGACGGGGACGGCACGTTCGCGGTGTTTGGGGGCGCGGCGACGCGCATGGAGTCGTCGCCGGCATCTACGGTGGCCGGCCCTCGGAACAGCGATCCCCGCGCGGCCGCAGCGGGGGACGTGGACGGCGACGGGTTCGACGACGTGCTGCTCAGCTGGACAGCGGGGACCGCTGCCGTGTATTCCGGCTCCGCCTCCGGGCTCGGCGAAGCCCCGTTGTCCACGCTCGTCGGCAGCGCGTCCGAGGGCTTCGGCCAGCTGCTGGCCGGGCTCGGAGACGTCAACGCAGATGGGTGCGACGACGTCGCCATCGGCGCGCCGCTGCGGAACCAGTACGTCGGGGCGGTGTTCGTGCACCTCGGAGGGCCCTCGGGCGTCGGGACCACTGCCGCGTGGACGGCGGAGGGCGCCTCCGATCAGTCTCTCGACCGGCTCTCCCGGGCTGGCGACACCAACGGGGACGGCTACGCCGATCTCGCCGTTGGGTCGCCGCAATTCGGTGAGAACTCAGGGGCTGTCTGGGTGTTCGCCGGGTCCGCCAGCGCGGACCTCTCCAGCGTGGTCCAGGTGGAGCACAGCGACGATCGCCTCGGGATGGCGACATCGCCCGCGGGCGACGTGAACGGCGATGGGTACGACGACGTGGTGATCGGCGCGTACGGCGAGCACGGCAACACGGGCGCTGCGTCGCTGTTCCTCGGCTCCGCGATCGGCCTGGCGAGCACCGCGAGCGCGACCTTCGCCGGCGCCGAGGTCGAGGACCGGTTCGGTTTCGCAGTGGCCGGCGGCGGGGACTGGAACGGCGACGGGTTCGACGACCTCGTCGTCACGGCCTACCGCGCGGACAGCGTCGCGGGCGCGGCCTACCTCTACGCGGGGTCTGCGCTGGGCATCTCCAGCGCCTCCGGGGTGAAGCTGACCGCGGGCTCCGGCTACTACTTCGGGCAGCTCCTCGCGGCGGGGGCCGACTTCAACGGCGACGGCTTCGACGACCTGGTGGTCTCGGATGAGAACGCCAGTCGTGGCGGCCTCTTGATCGTCTACCCCGGCGGGCGGACCGGCCCGGACGCCCGCAGCGCCGCGTTCCTGCCCGTCCTGCACCACGACGCTGTGGCGCTCGCCGGCGCCGGGGACGTAGACGGGGATGGGTATGACGAGCTGCTGGTCGGGATCGGCGACAGCGTGGGGAAGGTGTACATCTACGCGGGCTCCTCGTCGGGGCTCGCGCGACCCTGGGGGACCACCCTCGCAGGGGACGCCCTCGGCGACGGCTTCGGCGAGGCGATCGCGGCCGCTGGAGACGTCAACGGCGACGGCTTCGCGGACATCGTCGTCGGGGCGCCGGAAGCGGACGACGACGCCGGTCGCGCCTACGTCTACCTCGGGTCGGCGGCTGGGATCTCGACCTCCGCTGCGCTCGACCTGGGAGGGGGAGCGGCGGGGGAGGGGTTCGGTACCGCGGTCGCCGGGATCGGGGACGTGGACGCCGATGGCTACGATGACGTCGCGATCGGGGCGCCGGGCGCAGACGGCGTTGGATCCGTGACGGTCCTGCACGGCTCCGCCGACGGAGTGAGCACGGCGGGGGCCGAGGTCCTGCTCGGCGCCGGACACCTCGGCACGCGGGTCGTCGCGGCGGGGGACGTGAACGGCGACGGGTGGGCGGACCTCTTGGCGTCGGACAGCAGCTACCTCGACCGGGACCACGCTGTGTACCTCTACGAGGGCTACTCGGACGCCGACGGGGATGGCGTGCGCGCCTCTGAAGACTGCGACGATGGCGATGCGGGCGCAGGCCGCCCGTCGGAGGCCTACTACGCGGACGCCGACGCGGACGGGTACACAGACCCGGGCAGCTCCGTGGTCGCATGCGTCGCCCCGGACGGCTACGCGCCGGCAAGCGTGAGCGCGGACTGCGATGACGCGGACGCGGCCATCCACCCTGGCGCGACCGAGGTCCCCGCAGATGGCATCGACCAAGACTGTGACGGCGCCGACGACGCGCCCATGGACACCGCGGAAGACTCCGCGCCCCCTGGGGACTCCGACTCCGGGGGCGACGCCAACGGGGGGACGGTGGATCCCCCGGGGTGCGCGGGGTGTGCGACCGGCGGCGCTGGGCGCGCGGGGCTCGTCGGGCTGGCAGTCTGCGTCGCTGCCGTGTCCCGGAGACGGCGGCAGCCGCAGCGCACGGCCGTGCGCTAGGCCGGCACGCCGCCCGCCGCGCAGGTCTTGCAGATGTCGAGCTGGAAGTCTCCGTGCCGAAGCTGCTTTCGCAGCTTCTTGAACTCCGGCTTGTTCCAGATGTCGAGGATGTGCTCCTTGCCGACGTTCCCGAACACGTGGTTCCCGTTGTAGTCGTTGCAGCAGAGCACGACGTCCCCGCGGAAGTCTACGACGCAGGAGAGCGACGCCTGCATGCACCGTGACTTCGTCACGGGCTTCTTCACCCGCACCAGCCCGCCGCTGGACGACAAGAAGTCCTCGTCCCCGAGCGTGCGGTACCGGATGGTCTTCCGGGCCCGCGGGGAGACGTCTCGCGCGGCGTCCACGTACGTCTCCTCGTCCGCCCGCAGGTTGCCCTCGTACTGGCTTACCAGGAGCGTGTCGACGCCGGCCTCGACCAGCTCCTCGATGTTCTCCTTGGTCAGCAACGACCCGTTGGTGAACAGCACGATGTTGGTGCGCGGGAGCTTCTCCTTCGCCTCCTTCATCAGGCGGAAGATCCGCGGGTCCATCAGCGGCTCGTTGTAGAACACCGGCGACAGCCGGCCCCGGAACCCGATCGACGCCAGCTGGTCGAGCAGGTGGCTGTAGAGGGCGTCGGGCATGAACCCGATCTCGCGCTCGTGCTTGTGCCGCGGGCAGATCCGGCACTTGCGGTTGCAGTTCGTGTTCGTCTCGATCTCGACCTGCGTGAAGATGTCCCGCCGCTGGGTGAGCCGGGACCAGTAGTAGTCGCCGCGGTCGTACACGTCGCGCAGGCCCGCCCTGTGCTGCTTCGGGACCAGCTTGTCGTTGATCTTGAACAGGACGTTCAGCATGGTTCCTTCGACGCTTCCGAGCATACCACGCAGCCTCGGGCCGCCCTGGACGGGCATCCCGGGCACTACGCCGGCGGTGCGCCCCGCTACGGACTGGTCAGCCGGGCGTGATCACGCTCATCATCGCGGCGCGGTCGAGCACCTTCTTCTCAAGCAGCAGGTCCCGCAGCGCTTCGACCTCGACGCGGTGCTCCACGAGCAGGGTCTTCGCGCGCTGGCGCTCCCGGGCGAGGAGCTCCAGCACCTCGCGCTCGATGCGCTGCTTCCCCGCGTCCGACGGCTCCCGCTCGGGGTGTCGCCCTTCCGCCTCCGGCCACACGCGCACCTCCGAGCCCATCCCGAGCTGCTCGACGAGCCCACGCGCGATGCCCGTCGCGCGCTCCAGGTCCTGCGCCGAGCCGATCGACAGGTCGGTGAGCAAGAGCTCCTCCGCCTCGCGCCCGCCGAACAGGATGCAGACGTGGTCGATCAGCTGGTTCCGGGTCGTGACGTACTTGTGGGCCTGGTCGCCGTACTGGACGAACCCGAGCGCCCCGACGAGGTCGCCGCGGATGCTGATCCGCTCGATGGGCGGCGCGTGCGCGCAGTGGAGCGCGCAGATCGCGTGCCCGGCCTCGTGAGTGGCGACCACCCGCTCCTCGGTCGGGGTGAGCTGGGGGAGGTCCAAGTGCGCGGTGAGCGCGTGCTCGACGTCGGGCACGTCGGTCGGCCCGGTGAGCTGCTCGCGGATCCGCCTGCGCGCGATGCTCCGCGCCAACGCTTGCAGGTGGTCCCCTGAGAAGCGGCTCGTGCCGCCCTCCACCACGCCGGACGTGCGGCGCACGGCGTACTCGAGGGCCCGCTCCGTCAGCTGCAGGCCGAGCTTCTGGTCGTAGACGCCGAGGATCGCGCGGCGATCGTTTCCGTCGGGGAAGGGGATGTGCAGCTGGAACTCGAAACGGCCGGGCCGCAGCAACGCGGGGTCGAGCGACTCCGGGAAGTTGGTGGTGCCGACGACGAACACCATCTCGTTCCGGCGGAACCCGTCCATCTCGGTGAGCAGCTGGTTCACCATCGAGTGCTCGACGCCGCTGCCGGTGTAGGTCCCGCGCGCGGTGGCGAAGCTGTCGAGCTCGTCGAACACGATGATGGCGGGCGCGGCCTGGCGGGCCTGGACGAAGATCTGGCGGATGCGCTCTTCGCTCTCGCCTACCCAGCGGCTCTTGAGCTCCGGGCCGCTCACGATGGTGACTGCGGCGCCGAGGGCAGTCGCCATCGCCTTCGCAAACAGGGTCTTGCCGGTGCCCGGGGGGCCCCAGAAGATCATCCCGCGCGGGATCAGCTGCTCGACGCGCGTGATGGCGTCGGCGTTGTCGAGCTTCGCGCGCTCGGTGAGCAGGTCGAGGATCTCGGACCGCAAGCGCTTCTTCACGGCCGCGTAGCCGCCGATGTCGGCCTCCAGGTCGATGTTCGGGACGGCGACATCGGTGGACTGGGTGGCCTGCCGGAGCTGGTCGTAGGCCGGCCGGGGGTTCGGGGGGAAGTCTTCGCCCTGGATCGCCGGCAATACGCGGCGGAGCCGCGCGGCGTGCAGGCCGGAGACGAACGTGTACAGGCCGTAGGGGTTGAACGCGCGCCCGAACTTCTGGGCTTCGCGCTGGGTGACCAGGTAGCGGAGCCGATCGCGGCTGATCCCGAGGATCGAGACGCGCCGCGGGAACAGGCTCTCGATCACCCGGGGCAGCGGCATGGACGGGTCCTTGAACCCAACCCACACGAGCATCGGGTTCTCGTACAACAGCGGGATGACCTCGCGGGCCTCAGCGGTGAGCCCGCCCTGGCTCGTGGTGAGCAGGTCGAGGTGGGGCATCACGATCACGCGGTGCTCAGTCGCGCCGCGGACGGCGTCGCGGAGCTGGCCGATCATCGTGGCCACGATCCCGCCCGCCAGCGGGTTCGGCGGCGCGGTCGGGTCCGGCCTGCCGTTCAGGTAGACGGACTGCAGGCCTGCGGCCTTGATCCGGTCCCGGATGCAGCGCCACAGGTAGGGGCCGAGGCCCTTGTCACACTCGATGAGCACGGGCAGGTCCGCACGCAGGGCCTCGACGATCGCGGCGAGCTCCGCGGGGTACGCGGCCTCGACGGCCTCGAACGGCGTGAGCGACTGGGGCAGCTCAGAGATGGGGATGGAGATGGACACGGGGGACCTAGACTCGCACCTTGATGGTGAGGTTACCGTCGGCGGCGCTGCCCTCGATCGACTCGATGTCGCCGAGCTCGCGGGCCTTCTCCACCAGCGCGTCCGCCGTCGCCGCGTTCACCGCAGCGTCCAGCTCTGGCCGGATCTCCGCCAGCTCGGCCTCCAGCTTCGCCGTCAGCTCGCGCCTCGCGGCCTCTCGCAACGGCCCAACCGCAGCCTCGAGCTGTTGCTTCGCCATCCGCTCAGCTTGCTGACGCGCTGCTTCGACGCTCTCCGCCGTGCCCGTCGCGGTGGTGGTGACGTCCACCTGCACGTCCTCCGCGATGCTCACCGTCACGGTGCCCGTGCGCACGTTGACCTCGACCGTGACGTTGTCGTCGCCGACCTTCACCAGCACGAGCTCGCCGTCTTGGTCCGTGCGGACGTAGCCGCGCTTCTCGAGCTCGGCCGCGAGCAGCTCGGCCATCCGCTCGGGCGCGAGGATGGGCAGCACGTCGATGCTGCCTTGCACCCCGTCCTCGACGTGCACGATGCGTTGAACACCCTCGGAGACTTGGATGCGGTAGGCGCGGCTCATGCCCCGGGCTTACCCCGTTTCCTCACCCGGGAGGAGCGTCCGAGCAGCTTGGCGCAGCCGTGGGGTCGAGCGCGTGCTCCGCGAGGTACTTCCCGTTCGCGTAGGTGGCGGGCTCCTCGAGGAACAGCTTCTCGCAGCTGTCGCAGCAGAAGTAGTAGCGAACGCCCTCGTGGTCGGCGTAGGAGACGGCGTCGGCCGCGGACGCGATGGCCAAGCCCATCACCGGGCACGCGATCTGCCCAGCGGCGTTTCGAAACGGGGGCGGGGCTACGGCGTCATGCGCGGCGCCCTCGGCGACCTGCACAGACGCCCAGGGGTCGGCCGGCGTCGTCGGGGTCGTCGTTGCTGTTGTCGCCGTCGTCGAGCACCCACCGAGGTGGCAGAGGCTGGCGAGGACCAAGAGGGGAGCGCGGAGCATGGGCGGGGCCTAACCCGGCGCCTGGTTCACACTCCCGCGGCAGCCAGGGTGCGCGCCTCGGCCACCGGCCGCGCGGCTTCGAGCCGCGCCCAGCGCGCGCGCAAGGCGACGGCCTCCGCGTAGCCGTCGTCGAAGAAGTCAAGGGTCCCGAGGACGTCGAGGTGGCGCGTGAGCCGCAGCACGACCTCGCACATCACGTTTCCGCCGCGGGCGGCCTCCGCGCGGTCCCGCAGCGACGCGCCCTCGTCGAGCACCGGGGGCGCCGGTTTGCGCATCGCGGCGACGGCGGCGTCCACGAGGGGCAGCGCGAGGTCGAGCCGGCCGGAGCGCTCGCAGGCGAGCAGCCACGCCTCGTAGGTGGCGCGACGACGGGCCGAGATCGCGATGGCGTCGCTCACGCTCGCCGCAGGCTGGTCGGCGCGGAGGATGTCCGTAGCGAGCCACGCGGCGAAGGCTTCGACCAGCAGCGCGCCGCGCCGGAGGAACGCGGTGAACGCGTCCGCCGTGCTCGGGTTGGCTCCGGTGGTTCGGCGCTCCCCGCCGGTGCGGCGCGCGGCGGCCAGCCGGTCGGCGAACGCGAGGTGCACGAGCGGGTTGGCGGCGAACACCTCCTCCTCGAGCACGTGGCCAAGCCCCTCCGCCACGAGCAGCCGCGCGAGGAGGTAGACCACCGCGATGTCCGCGGGCTCCGTCGCCGCGTGTACCGTGCAGGGTGCCCGGCTCACCAACCCGAGCGGCTCGGCGAGGCACCACTGGAGCACCTCCACGGGCAGCTCCGTGACCGCGAGCTTCGGCGCAGCGTGGCGCTCCCAAAGCCGCCCGGAGCGGCCGCCCAGGTGCTCCTTTCTCGCCCCGCCCCCGCGCGCGAGGGCCCGGACGATGCCGACTCCAAAGGTCCGCTCGAGCGCTTGGACGCCCAGCGGGGAGAGCCCCGGCCCCTGCTGCCCGCCTTTCCCGACGCGGCCCGACGCCCGGGGGGTCCGCAGCAGCGCCGCGGCCTGCGCGGACCCCGCGCCGACCACCGCTCGCGCGAGCAGCACGAGCTCGTAGTCCCGCTCCCGGACGGTGATCATCGCCGCTCCGCCCGTGGGGTTGGCCAGCCATTCACGGTCAGGACGCCGCCCGCGATGCGCAGCTCCACGGTGTTGGCGCCCACGAAGTCGCGCGGCCCGTAGCGGTCGGTCAAGAAGTGGAGCCCCTGGTTCTGTGAGCCGATCCAGCGTCGCGGCTGCGGCGCGGCGCGCTCAGGCTGGCGCGCGTCAAACGGCCCGTCCACCAGGACGTCGACCGCGCGGAGCAGGCCGGGGGCGCGGTGCTCGACCTCCGCGCGGGGGTAGCCGGAGAAGACGATGACGGTCAGCCCGCGCGCGCGTACCGCACGGGCGAGCGCCGTCACCGCCGCGGCCTGGTCCAGGGGCTCGCCGCCCAGGATCGTGACACCGGCGCTGCCTTCGACCTCGGTGGCCAGCGCGTCAACGTCGATGCTGCGCCCGCCGGTCGCGCCGAACAGCTCCGGGTTGCAGCACCCCGGGCACCGGACCGAGCACCCCTGGACCCACACCGCTAGG
>CALQBK020000005.1 GCA_943328795.2 Bifidobacterium breve | reverse complement strand
GTCGTGGATCTGCCGCATCGCGGACTCCAGCGCCGTCTCCCACGTCTCGCGGTTCGGGTCCACGACCTTCAGCTCCAGCACGGCCCCGGACCGGCCCGCGGTCGGTGACGGCTGTGCGCCGACGGGGGAGCCTGCACCGTTGAGCCGCGGCCGCACGCAAACATCGTAGCGCCCGAACCCGGCCTCGCGGTTGGCGTCCACGATGTGCGTAGCGTCGAGCTGCACGAGCAGCCCGACGAGGAACGCTTGGTAGACGGCCTCAGGCGTCCGTCCGCCGACGTCGAAGTAGGACAGCGAGTTGACCACGAGGCGCTGCAGACGGCCCTCAAACCCCACCTCGTCGCCGGACAGGAGCGACTGACACAGCGCGCCAACCTCGCTGTCCGCGCCGAGCCCCTCGTCCAGCCAACGCAGGAACATCGCCCGATAGCCGAGCACGACCTCCCGGTTCGGGATCCGCAGCTTCGCCACCGTCCGGTCGCCCACCCGGACGTTGCTGGCCTTGAGGTAGCCTGAGAACAGCAGGAAGCTCCACACGTCTGCGCTCGTTCGCCCAAGGTCCCGCAGCTGGATGTTCTCAGAGACCTGCTTCTCGATCTCGCCACCGGCCACGAGCGTGCCGAGGTCCGCTTGGATCCCAAGCCCCGAGCCGATCAACAGCTTGCGCAGGATCTCATCCGACGCGGTGTTGATCCAGTAGGGCTTGAAGCCGTTCTTCCGGGCAGAGAGGTAGGAGAGCACCGACCAGGGGTTGTAGACGACCTCGTCGCCCATCAGGTAGCCATCGTACCACTCTCGGATTCCGTCGAGATCGACATCGGGGCCGACCCGTGCACACAACGCCTGGACCTCTCCTTCGGTGAATCCGAACCAGCGGGAGAACGAGTCGGAGAGCAGCGTGTGGACGTCAACATTGTTGAGCCCGGAGAAGATTGACTCCTTCGCGACGCGCAGGATCCCGGTCAGCACGCCGCGGTAGATGTGCGGGTTGTCCTTGAGCCCGCCCGAGAGCAGATTTCGGAATAGCTCGATGACGTCGTCGTAGTAGCCGTGAATCCAGCCCGAGTGGATTGGGGTGTCGTACTCGTCGATCAACAGCACGGCGTCCTCGCCAGTGCCGAGGGCGATGGCGCGGCAGAGGACGCGGAGCGCAGACTGCAGGGCAGCATCGGAGGCGGTGCCCACGGCGAGCGCCTCCAGCAACTGGCGGTCGTGGTCGGCAAGTGGCGCGTCGCCCCAGGCGGGTCTGAGGCGGACGACCTCATCCTGAAGAAGCGCCAACACGTTCGCGCGGCACGTCGCCCATGTCTTGTTCTTCACGTCCTTGAACGTGAGGAAGATCACGGGGTGGCGCTGGTACCTGGCGGCGACGTCGTCCCCGGCGCGCGCCACATCGAGCCCGGCGTACAGCATAGCGATGTCGTCGGCGCCGGGGGAGATGGGTCGCTCGAACCAGTATCGGAGCATCGACAGGTTCAACGTCTTGCCAAAGCGCCGCGGCCGGGGGAGCAGCACCACCCGCGAGGATGTGCGGATCAGTTCGACCGCGAGCCCGGTCTTGTCGACGTAGTAGTCCCCACCGCGTCGAAGCTGCGCGAAGTCCGAGGTGCCGAGTGGGAGCCTGGGGGCCATGATCGGGACTAACCACCGAGCGTGTCGTCCGCCTTCCAGCCTGCGATCACGCGGAGGGCGCCACCGGCGAGGCGCCCATCCACGGGACGGAGCTTCTCAACCCGAGGTTTCGAAATTACAATTCAAAAGATTGCAGCTCCGCGTGCACCGGCTGACCTCGTACCGCCGGCGCAGCGCTGCGAGCCGGTTCCACATCGCGGGGATGGGTACGCCCTCGGCTAGGTTGCCGACAGGCTCGAGGAAGTAGCACAGGCGCACGTTCCCGACGGGGTCGAACGCGATGTCCGAGTGCCCGGCCTTGCACGTCTGCCCGTTCGGCACCGAGGGGCTCCGAAAGTGCTTCTTGAACGCGCGCAGCTGCGCGACCTCGTTGCACACTTTCCCCCATTGCGTGCGCTCGTCGATCAGCACGTCCAAAGCTTGGTCGATGCGGGCCAACGCGTCCGGCGACGTTGGCCAGAGCGTCGAGGTGCGCCACCATGTTGGGTCGTGGGCGTTCTCCCCGAAGTTCTGGTAGAGCGGCTGCACGACCAACTCGTAGCCGCGGGACTTCACCCAACGCAGGAGGTCGGGGATCTCGTGTGCGTTCTCGGCGTGCAAGATGCACGCGATCACGACGCGGGGGTTGGTGCGCTTGTCGAGCCGGTCGCACACCTCGAGCAGCTTCGCGTGGGTGCCGGCGCGGCCGCGGGAGCGGTCCACGGTCTCGGCCAAGAACCCGTCCATCGAGAGGTACGCGATGCGGGCGCCCGCGGCGGAGAGCGCGTCTGCGCGCCGGTCGTCGAGCAGCCAGCCGTTGGTGTTGAAGCTCACGTCGAACCCGAGCGTCGTCGCGCGGGTCATCAACGTCTCCAGGTCCTTCCGCAAGAGCGGCTCGCCGCCCACGAAGTTCACGCTCGCCTTGCCGAGCCAGGCGCCGAGCTGGTCGAGCACGCCGAGCCACGCCTCGCCGGGCAGGTCCGGGGTCTTGTTCTTCCAGATGTCGCAGTGGGCGCAGGGCAAGAAGCAGCGGTCGGTGACCGAGAGGTGCACCTGGTCCGGCAGGCCCGGCGCGGGGCGGAGGCGCGCCCGGGCGAGCGCGCGGGCCTGGAGGGCGGCCGCGCCTGGGATCATGGGCTGCCCCTGTAGGACGCGATCTCGGCCGGGGTGACCCCGGAGTAGTTCGACGACTGGGGGATGAAGCAGGCCTTGCACGGCTCGAGCTCGGCGTAGTCCCCGCGCGCGACCTGCTTGCGCCAGCGCCCGGCGGTCGGGCCGAACCAGAGGTCGCCGAACGCCGTCTCCGCGACGTTGCCGAGCGCGTTCTGCAGGCGGTTGTCGCGGGTGCAGGTGGTGAGCGTGCCGTCCCAGCCGATCACGGGGCTCTTCCAGAAGCAGCCGCAGACACCGGTGTTCGCGCCGATGGCGACGGGGGACTGGGCCGGTCGCGGCAGCGGGATCCCGAGCGCCGCCATGGCCTCGCGGAACACGGCGTTCTGGCGCTCCTGCTCGGCCGGGGTGGGGGCGTCGAGCTGGCGGAAGAACACGACGGCGTCGGTGCCGCCGGGGACGTCCTGGGCGGCCGTGCGCACGGGCAAGCCGGCGCGCGTGCACGCCGACTCCCACTGCGCCTTGAACGCGGGGACCTCGGCGACGTTCCGGTCGCTGACGATGAACTGGAAGACGAGGCGGGGCCAGGTGGCGCGGAGCCGTGCCTTCTCGGCGACGAGCCGCTCGACGTTCGAGACGACGTCCGAAAACACGCTCCGGCCCTTGATCGCCTTCCACGTCTCGGGGGTCGTGGCGTCCAGCGTCAGGTGCCAGGTCTGCGGGACCGGGGACTGGTTGAGCGCAAGCTTGACGCGGTCGGCGGTCAAGTGGGTGGCGTTGGTGTGGACCTCGACGCGCTGGAACACGCCGTGCTCGCCGGCGGCGCGCAGCGCCTCTTGGTAGATCGCCGAGAAGTCCGGGTGCAGCAGCGGCTCTCCGAGCCAGAACGGGATGAAGACGTCAAAGCGAGCGCGGGCCGAGACCAGGTCGGCGAGGAGCTTGCGCACGAGCGGCACCGGGACGAACCCCGTGCGGTCGTGGTGGGGGTGGTCCGCCTCCCCCACGCTGCAGTGCACGCAGGCAACGGAGCACCGGTTGGTGGTCTCCAGCACGAGGTAGCTGCCGGGCAGGTGCACGGCTCCTGCGTAGCACGCCGGCCCCCCCTGTTTCTTGATACCTTCCGGCCCGATGCTCCGTGCCCGTCAAATCCAGAAGCGCTACGGGTCCTTCCAGGCCGTCCACCCGATGGACTTGGACGTCGCAGCGGGAGAGGTCTTCGGCTTCCTGGGCCTGAACGGCGCGGGGAAGACGACGACGCTCCGGATGCTCGGCGGGGTGCTCCCCCCGACCACCGGGACCATCGAGATCGACGGGATCGACATCGTGAAGGAGCCGGTGAAGGCGCGGCAGCGCCTCGGCTTCATCCCGGACCGCCCGTACCTCTACGACAAGCTCACTGCGCGGGAGTTCTTGCGGTTCATCGGCGAGATGTACGGGATGCCGGAGTCCGGGCCGCGCGGGCTCAACGTCCGGGTCCAAGAGGCGCTCGACGAGCAGCTCCTGGGGGACTTCGCCGACCAGCTCATCGAGTCGTACTCGCACGGCATGAAGCAGCGGATCACGCTCGCGAGCGCGCTGTTGCACGACCCGCGGCTCCTGATCGTCGACGAGCCGATGGTCGGGCTCGATCCGCGCGGCACCCGGCAGATCAAGGAGACGTTCCGCCGGCTGGCCGGCGAGGGCCGCACGGTGTTCTTGTCGACGCACACGCTGGCCGTCGCGGCCGAGGTGTGCGACCGCATCGCGATCATCCACCACGGCCGCATCCAGGTGCTCGGCACGCAGGCCGAGATCGTGCCGGTAGGGAAGACGCTCGAGGAGCTGTTCTTGGACATCACCGGCGTCGCTGGCGTCGGCGACGAGGAGCCCGCAGCGTGAACGGCTCGTTCCCTCGGCTCTTCCTCGCGGTCGTGCTGCTCCCGGGCTGCGCGTCGAGCCTGGGCGAGGCGAAGCGCATGGAGGGCAAGTACGTCACCGGCGCCCCGGGCAGCGGCTGGGTCTCTGTGAACCCCGGGGGTGCCGACCGGGCGTGGTTCAACGCCGAGCTCTCGGCGAGCATCTACACGGACTCGAACTGCGGCACGCACTACCGGGAGCTGCGCCTGCACGACCTCGCGCTGGAGTCGATCGCGGGGCTGCGTGGCACGAAGACGCTGAAGGAAGAGGCCCCGACGGTGGACGGGCGCGCGGGGCTCCTGCGCGTCACGACGGGCGTGCTGGACGGCATCGAGGTCACGGTGGCGAACCTCGTGTCCAACAAGGACGCCTGCACGTTCGACCTGAACTACCTCGCGCCCGCGGCGTCGTTCGACGCGGGGTGGGACGCCTACCAGGCGGTGGTCGCCGGGTTCGTCGCGCGCCGATGACGGGCTTTCGCGACTTCCTCGCGTACCTGGGCGCCCTCGCGGTGCTCACCTGGCAGACGACGATCGCGTTCCTGCGGCCGCCGTACGAGCTGCGGCCGATGATCTACCAGCTCGACAGCAGCGGCATCGGCAGCTGGTCGATCACGGCGCTCACGGCCATCTTCACGGGGATGGTGCTGGCGCTGCAGTTCTCGTCGGGGCTCGAGGCCTACGGCGCGAGCATGTACACGGGCAAGCTCGTGTCGCTCGGCATCGTCCGCGAGCTCGGGCCGGTGCTCACCGCGCTGCTCGTCGGCGGCCGCGTCGGGTCCGGGTTCGCGGCCGAGCTCGGGTCGATGGCGGTGACCGAGCAGATCGACGCGATCCGGGCGCTCGGGGCGGACCCGGTGAAGAAGCTCGTGGTGCCCCGCGTGGCGGCCTGTATGCTCGCGCTGCCGCTGCTCACGATGATGGCGGACCTGATCGGCTGCTTCGGCGGCATGATCATCACGATGCAGGAGGTCGGCGTCACCCAGAAGTTCTTCTACGCGCAGGTGCTCGAGACGCTCGGCATCGTCGACCTGGTGCACGGCCTCGGGAAGTCGTTGTTCTTCGGGTACATCATCGGGATCACCGGCTGTTTTGTCGGGATGCACACGACGGGCGGCACCGAGGGCGTCGGCCTCTCGACCACGCGCGCGGTGGTCGCCAGCGCCGTCGGCGTGCTGGTGTCCGACTTCTTGCTCACCAAGCTCTTCATCGCGCTGTACGGGTAAACGATGGCCTCCCCCTACGACGTGGACCCGATCATCTCGTTCCGAGGCGTGAAGAAGGCGTTCGGCTCGAAGGTGATCTACGACGACTGCACGCTCGACATCTACCCGGGCGAGACCATCACGATCATCGGCGGCTCGGGCACCGGCAAGTCGGTGACGTTGAAGATGCTGATCGGGCTCTTGAGCACGGACGCCGGCAGCATCACCGCGTTCGGCACCGAGGTCACAAAACTCGGCGAAGCGGGGCTCTTGCCGATCCGGCGGCGCGTCGCGATGCTGTTCCAGGGCGCGGCCCTGTTCGACTCGCTGACGGTCTCGCAGAACATCAAGTACCCGCTCCGCGAGCACCACTGGGGCGACGAGAAGAAGATGGACGAGCGCGTGGACGAGGTGCTCGAGATGGTGGGCTTGCCGGGGTCGCAGAAGCTGAAGCCGTCCGAGCTCTCGGGCGGCATGCGAAAGCGCGTCGGCCTGGCGCGCGCGATCGCGGTGGAGCCGGACGTGATCTTGTACGACGAGCCGACGACCGGCCTCGACCCGATCAACGTCCGGCGTATCAACGGGCTGATCCTGTCGCTCCAGGCGAAGCTCAAGGTCACGAGCATCGTCGTGACGCACGACATGGACGCCTGCTTCACGTTCACCGATCGCATCGCGCTGTTGCACGAGCGGCGGTTCTCGTTCGTCGGCACGCCGGAGGACGCGCGGGCGTCCCCCAACCGCTACCTCCAGGAGTTCATCGCCGGCGGCAAGGGCACGCTGGAGGAGGACGTCGAGTAGCCGGTAGGGCTTTCTCGGCGGGACCTTACTGGCACTCGGCGTTGGCGATCTGCCACGTGGTCTTGCCAACCTCTGCGTTCGAGCCGTTCTTGACCACCACCAGGTCGGCCACGTTGTCCTGGCCGAGGTTGGAGAGGCCGAACGAGACGCTGTCGGTCGGCGCGGCGTCGTACAGCTCGGTGAACAGGCTCGGCCCGAGGCCCGACGGCAGCGACCAGTCCGACGACGTGGCCGCGAAGCCCCCGTCCGCGCCCGGGTAGACGAGCCACTGGGTGCTGCCCGTGGACGTCTCCGCCGAGCTGTCGGTCACGACGAGGTCCGGGTAGAGGTCCCCGTTCAAGTCGGTGAGGCTCCAGCTCACGCCGTCGTCGGTCGCGCCGTCGCCGAGGGTGTCGAGCGCGCCGTCGTTGAAGCCCTCCGGCAGCGTCCAGTTGGTGTTGGTCGAGAACGCTGTGCCCGTGTTCTTGTAGATGAGCCAGCGGCTCGTGCCGATGCCGCCGTTGCCCGTGTCGGTGTCAGCGACCACGATGTCCGGCTTCCCGTCTGCGGAGAAGTCCTTGAGCCCCCACACCACGGTGTCGGTCGCGCTCGCGTCGTAGAACCGCAGGAACGTGTCGGGCTGGAAGTCGGCCGGGAGGTTGAAGTCGGTCGCTTCGTCGAACCCCGCGCCGTTGTTGCGGTAGACGAGCCACTTGGTGGACCCGATCGCGCCGGTGTCGAGGTCGGTGTCCGACACGACGAGGTCGGGCTTCCCGTCCCCGCCGATGTCGAAGAGCGCCCAGTTGGCGCCGTCCGCGGTGTCGGTGTCGGAGATGGTGTCGAGCGCGCCGTCCGTGAACCCGGTGGGCAAGCTCCAGTTGGTGCCGGTGCTCGAGAACCCGCTCCCGGTGTTCGCGTATACGAGCCAGCGGGTGGTGCCGATGCCGCCCGTGCCGGCGTCGGTGTCCGTGACCACGATGTCGAGCGCGCTGTCGCCGTCGATGTCGTAGAGCGCCCACACCACCTTGTCGGTCGTGCTCTCGTCCGTGAAGGTCGAGAAGGTGCCTGGCTCAAAATCGCTCGGGAGCGTCCAGTCCAGCGGGCCGTCCCGGAACCGCGAGCCGGTGTTGCTGTGCAGCAGCCACTTGGTGGTCCCGACGTCGGCGTCCGCCGTGCTGGACGAGACCACGATGTCCGGTCCGCCCGCGGCGACGTCGAACACTGCCCAGTTCACGGCGTCGGCGCTCTCGGTGTCGGTCAGCGAGTCGAACGTGCCGTCGGCGTAGCCGCTCGGCAGCTCCCAGTTGTCGAACGTGCCGGAGAACCCGGTGCCTACGCAGTCGGCGTCGGCGTCCGTGTCGGTGTCCGTGTCCGCGTCGGTGTCGGCGCTGCTGTCGCCGCTGTCGCCCGGGTTGCCCGAGTGGTCTTTGCCGGTGCATGCGAGGAGGAGAGCGAGCAGGGTCATCGAGGGCTCCAGGAACGCCCGAGGTAACGTGGCGGCGGGGGGCCGGCTGGCCAGGTTCGCCGGCCCGGCTTCTGGCCCCGCATTACCTTCGGCCGATGCCTATCGGACTCTCCATCCCCCGCGCAGACGGGCCCTCCAAGGTCACCGGCGCCGCGCTCTACGCCGACGACATCCGCCCCGAGGGCACCTGGTACGGCGCCACGGTGCGCTCGGAGCGCGCCCACGCGCGGATCCTCGGCATCGCGCGCGACCCCGCGTTCGACTGGACCGACGTGGTGATCGTGACCGCAGCCGACATCCCCGGCGAGAACATCCTGGCCCTGATCACGGACGACCAGCCCGTGCTGTGTGACGGCCTGACGCGCCACGTGACCGAGCCGATCGCGCTCGTCGCCGCCCCGACGCGCGACCGTGCGTTGGCCGCTGCCAAGGCCGTGCGGGTCAGCTACGAGGACCTGCCCTTCAACCTCGATCCCGAGGTCGCCGAGGGCCACGACCAGCCGATCTACGGCTCCGACAACGTGTTCAAGCGCATCACCATCTCGCGCGACGGCCCCGTTCGGCAGACGAGCGCGCGGCACGTGCACGAGGGGGTGTACACGCTCGGGCTCCAGGAGCAGCTCTACATCGAGCCGCAGGGCATCCTCGCGATCCCGGGGGACCCAGACGGGCCGGTCGCCGGGCGGCAGCTCACGCTGGTCGGCTCGATGCAGTGCCCGTACTACATCGACAAGGCGCTCAAGCGCGTCCTCGGGCACCACGACTACCACGTGATCCAGGCAGCGACGGGCGGCGGGTTCGGCGGCAAGGAGGAGTACCCGAGCATGGTGGCGGCGCACGCCGCGCTGCTGGCGTTGAAGACCGGCCGGCCCATCAAGCTCATCTACCGGCGCGACGAGGACCTGCGCGCGACGACGAAGCGGCACCCTGCGCGCATCCGCATCAAGTCGACCGTGGACGCCGAGGGCTTCCTGTTGGACTGGCGCGCGGACATCCTGTTCGACGGCGGCGCGTACAACACGCTCTCCCCCGTGGTGCTCTCGCGCGGCATCCTGCACCTGACCGGCCCCTACCGGGCTGACCGCGTCCACATGACGGGCCGCGTCGTCGCGACGCACACGCCGCCGAACGGCGCGTTCCGCGGGTTTGGCGCGCCGCAAGCGCAGTTCGCCGTCGAGCGGCACATGGACCGCATCGCCCGCGAGCTGGGCATCGACCCGCTCGCGCTCCGGCAACGGAACATGTTCCGAGACGGCGACGTCACCGCCACGGGGCAGGCGCTCGTGGACACAGGCGCCGCCGCGGTGCTCGACGCCGCGTTGGCTGCCGCTGCCGCCCCTGTCACGCCGCCGCCGCCGACCCCCGGGGCCCGCGGGGCCCGCACGAAGGCAGGGCGTGGGCTCGCGCTCGTGTTCCACGGCTGCGGCTTCACCGGCAACGGCGAGGCGGCGATCCGCGGCACGGTCACGCTGGAGGCGTGGAAGGGCAAGATCACGGTGCTCACCGGCAGCACCGATATCGGCCAAGGCACGGACACCATCTTCCCGCAGATCGTGGCGGAGGAGCTCGGGCTCTCGCTCGACCGGATCCGCATGGCCCCGCACGACACCGCGATCGTGCCCGACAGCGGGCCGACCGTCGCGTCGCGCACCGCGATGATCGTCGGCGGGGTGACCCAGGTGGCGGCCAAGAAGCTCGCGCTGGAGCTCGGCGCGACGGGGGACGCCCTGGCGGCGGCGCTGGACGGCTTGGCGGAGCCCGTGCGCGTGTCGCACCAGTACACCGACGATGGGACGCACCCGTGGAACCCGGAGACCTACCAGGGCGACGCGTACCCGACTTACGGCTGGATGTGCGCGATCGTCGACCTCGACGTGGACCTGGACACCGGCGAGGTGCGCTACCACCGGCTCGTGACCGCCACGGACGTCGGGAAGGCGCTGAACCCGGTGCTCGCGACCGGGCAGATCGAGGGGGGCGCGCTCCAGGCGCTCGGCTGGGCGACCGCCGAGGAGGTGGTGCTCGACAGCCGCGGGTGCATGCGCAACGACCGGCTCACCAACTACATCATCCCTACGTCTACGGACGCGCCGGAGATGGTGACGCGGCTGGTGGAGATCCCGTACGCTGGGGGCCCGTTCGGCGCGAAGGGCATCGGGGAGATCCCGATGGACGCCCCGGCGGCCGCCGTGGCGCAGGCCATCGAGTTCGCCACGGGGCGGATCTTGGACCGCTTGCCGATGACGCCGGAGCGGGTGCTCAGTCCTTGATGAGCTTCCCGATCGTGTAGTGCACCGGGCAGAAGCCGGTGAACGCGCTCGAGATCATGATGGCGGCCGTGACGGCCGCGAGCCACATGATCCGCGTGTCGACGAACACGCCCCCGAGGGAAGTGCCGAGGATGAGCGCGCCGATGATGCCGTCGTGGATCTTGACCTTCTGAGTCATTGGAGACCTCGCCGCGACCGTGCGGCGGACCGGGCCCGCCGCGCGGCGGTCAGGCGGCGGTTGGCCGGGGCGGGGGGGCGACGCGGAGTCCCGCGGCCTTGAGCCGCTCCTTGCGGGCGAGCATACGCGCCTCGTCCTCGGTCCCAAGGTACTTCCGTCGCGTCCCGCGCAGCCGGTCCGCCCAGGGCCGAGTCACGCACCAGTTCGCGTGCTGGTCGGGCCCCATGTGGTGGTCCCAGTGCCACGGGAGCTGCTCGCGGGCCCAGGCGGTGTCCAGGTGCGAGCGCTTGTGCTTCCGGTAGTAGTCGACGCTGCAGTACACCACGGTGCCGGCCAAGAACGGCGCGACCGGGGCGAGCGCGACGAACGGCAAGGTCATCACCACGAGGCCGTACACCTCGCGTCGGCGCGGCGACGAGGACCACCAGGGCTTCTCGTACGCCGGGTCGCGGCCCTCGTTGCGCAGCACGTTCGCGTGGTGCTCGTACAAGTGGAAGTTCCAGAACCCGTCCGGCTTCGCGTCGTGGAGGACGTGCTTGTGCACCCACCACTCGGTGAGGTTCGAGACCATGAGCCCAATGGGAATGCCGATCATCGCTCGCTCCGTGCGCCGCGGGTTCGCCGCGCCCGGCAAATATGACATAACCGTCATTAATCCGCAAGGGGGAAATTGACGATGGGGCGGGGGGGCCAGCCCCGGCATCCGCGGCCGGTTTCGGATTAAGCGCCCCCATGGGCCGTCGCGAGCGCAACAAGGAGGACAAGCAGCGTCGCTTGGAGGCGGCGGGGCTCGCCGCGTTCCTGGAGGACGGCTTCACCGGGGCGAGCGTCGAGCGCATCGCCGAGGCCGCCGACGTGGCCCGGGGGACCTTTTACCTGTACTTCCGGGACAAGGACGCGCTGTTCACCACGCTGATCGACCGGCTGTTCGCGCCGCTGCTGGGCTCCGTTGCCCGCGCCCGTGACGCGCTGGCGGCTTGCCCGGACACGCCGAGCACCTTCCCCGTGTACGCGATGTTGGCGTTCGAGCTGGCCGCGCTGATGATCGAGCAGGACGGTGCCCTGCGGCTGTACTTCGCCGAGGCGCGGGCGGTCGGGGCGGGCGGCGAGGGCGTCCGCACCCGCGTGCGCCAGGTCCACTCGCTCACGGTCAGCATCCTCGAGGACGCCGTCGCCCGGGGCGTGCTGCGCGCGCACGACACCCGCACGGCGGCGATCGCGATCGTCGGCGGCATCGACGCGCTGGTCTACGCGTTCCTGCTCGACCGCACGACGGCCGCGGACCCTGCGCAGGTGCAGGCCGAGGTGATCGAGCTCTTCCGTCACGGGCTGGCGCCGCGGGAATGAGCGGGTCCGAGGGGCGCTGGGCGCGCGTCCTGGGGAGCCCGCTGCCGTGGCTCGCGCTGGCGGTGGCCTGGACGTGGCCGACGGCGCTGCACCCGGTCGCCGCGACGCCCGGCTCGGCGCACACTGACCTGTGGGAAGGGCTGTGGAGCCTCTGGTTCGTCGCCACCAAGCTCTCCGCCGGCGAGCTGCCGCTGCACACCGAGGGCTTGCTCGACCCGGGCGGCAGCCTGTGGCCCGCGGACATGGTCAGCGGCGTCCTGGTCGCGCCGATCACGTTGCTGGCAGGGCCCGCGGCGGCGTGGAGCGCGCTCGTGGTCGGGCACGTCACCCTGCGCGGCTGGCTCGGGGCGAAGCTCGGGGCGCGGTACGCCGGGGGGAGCGCCGCGGTGGGCGTCGCGACCGGGGTGATCCTCGCGCTCGCGCCGGTTGGGCTCTCGGCGGTGCACAACGGCGCCACCGAGGCCCTGGGGGACACCTGGGCGCTGGCGGTCGCCTGGCTCGCGCTGCGGGTGGTCCCAGGGGGGCCGCGACCGGGCCTTGGGTGGACAGCAGCCGCGGGGCTCTTGCTCGCCGTGAGCGCGTGGGCGCACTGGTACGGGGGCGTCGGGGCGTTCGCGCTCTGGGCGGTGCTCGGGCTGCGGAAGGGGCTCGACCCGGGCACCCGCGCTCGCTTCGCGCTCGCGTTGCTGGTCGGCGCGCTGCTCACCGCGCCGGTCGCGTGGGAGGCGCGCGAGGTGACCACCGCGCGCGACAACGTCGTCGGTCTCAAGAGCCCCGCGCAGCTCGCCCGCTTGCGGCGGACCATCGGCCCCGCCGACCTGGCCGCCTTCGTCCGCCCGGCGCCCTATCGTTCGCCGGACTTTCCAAAGATCGGTCGGTTCGGGGAGGACTACTGGCACTGCCCCTACCTCGGCTGGACCGGGCTCGCGCTCGCTGTCTTGGGCCTACGCGCGAGGGGCGCGCGCTGGGCGTGGGCGCTGCTGCCGCTCGGGGTGGGGCTCGCCCTCGGCCCGGTGCTCACGCACGGCGGCTCGGCGGTCATCCTCCACGGGCAACGCGCGATCCCGCTGCCGTACTTCCTCGTCGACCGGCTGCCGCCGTTCAGCTCGCTCGCGCTCGTCTGGCGGTTCGCTTGGGTCGCGCAGCTCGGGGTCGCGCTCTGCGCGGCACAAGGCGTAGCCGTGCTGGTCGCGCTCGCCCCGCGCGCCGCCCGGTGGTCAGCCGCCGGGGTCGCGCTGGCCGCTGGGTTCGAGGCCGCGCTTTTCGCGCCGACGCGGGGCCTGCCGGGGCACGTGGACGCCAACGCGCCCGCGCCGATCGTCGCGCTCGCGCAGGAGCCTGCGGGGATCGTGATGACGTGGCCCGCTATCGGGGCCCTGCCGACGCTCTACGAGCAGGTGACGCACGGCCACGCGCTCGCCGCGAGCCTCAACTTCCCCGCCAGCCGCGGCAGCTTGCAGGTGGCGGCTGCGGTCAAGCAGGGGCGCGAGAGCGCGGTAAAGGTCGCCCGTGACGTGGGCGTCCGCTACGTCGTCCTGCACCTCGACGCACGGGCCGACGCGGATCCCCAGGGGCCGACGTTGGCCGACTGGCGCGCGTTCCCGGTGCTCGCCGAGGACGACCGCGTCCGCGTCC
The DNA here is from genome assembly GCA_943328795.2 of Bifidobacterium breve. Classification (GTDB taxonomy): domain Bacteria; phylum Myxococcota_A; class UBA796; order UBA796; family SXON01; genus CAIUMM01. The sequence goes on along the minus strand of CALQBK020000005.1, from coordinate 46,213 downwards.
TGAAGCTCTGGTAGCGGCGGGCCAGCCCGGGCGCTGCAGCGGCGGCAACGCCGCCAATCGTACCCGGGTTCACACCACCCGCGGGAACGGCGGTGCTACCCTGCACGAGCCGGAGTTTGCATGGTCGTCGCCTCCCCCAAGCCCTCGCAGTACAGCGCAGAGCGCATCGAAGCGCTCGCGCGGAACGCGCACGGTCGGCCCACGCGCGTCGGCATCGTGTCGATGTACGACGTCGAGAACAACGCGGTCCGCATCCTCGCAGGCACGCTGCGGGAGGGCGGGCACCACGCGGTCGAGATCTACTTCAAGGACTGGATCTCGAACCACCTCGACCCGGCGACGGACGAGGAGCTCGCGAACTTGGTCAAGGTCGTGCGCGACGAGCAGCTCGACATCGTCTGCATCTCGATCCGGGCGAGCGCGTACTACAACGCGGCGCGCATCCTGACCGAGCACCTGCACGAGACCCTCGACATCGCGGTGCTGTGGGGGGGCATGCACCCGACGCTGATGGGCGCGCAGTGCATCGAGAGCGCCGACCTGGTGCTGCAGGGCGAAGGCGAGCTCGCGCTCCTGGACCTGTGCAACCGGGTGCAGCACGCGGGGGTCGACCTCGTCAACGAGACGCCGAACGTGTGGGCGCAGACGCGCTCCGGCCCGCGCAAGAACAACCTGCGCGGCCTGGTCGACAACCTGGACGACTTGTCCTGGCGCGACTACCACACGCACGCCCACAAGTACTTCATCTGGGGCTCGCGGATCATCAAGGGCGACCCGATGCACGGGGACCCGGTGTTCCAGATGATGGGGTCGCGCGGCTGCATCTACAAGTGCAGCTACTGCTACAACTCCACGTACAAGAAGGACGTTTACCCGGGCCAGAAGTGGTTCCGCGTGCGCTCGCCCGACTCGATGATCGACGAGATCTTGCAGGCGAAGTCCCACTGGAACTTCAAGCGCATCCGGTTCGATGACGAGGTGTTCAACTTCCAGTCCGACTGGGTGTCGGAGTTTGCCGAGAAGTACCCGAAGCGGGTCGGCTTGCCGTTCGAGATCTTCATCGAGCCGAAGCTCGTGAACGAGGAGCGCATGACCCAGCTGCGGGACGCGGGCCTCGTCAGCGTCTACATGGGCGTGCAGTCCAGCGAGCGGGTGACTGGCCACCTGTACGACCGCCGCGTGAAGAACAACACGATCGGCGACATCGCGCAGCTCTACCACAAGCTCGGGGTGAAGCCGCACTTCCAGCTGATCTTCGACGACCCGGTCTCGTCCGACGACGACCGGCGCAAGCTGTTCGAGATGATCTCGACGTTCCCGCACCCGTTTGACCTGTACTTGTTCTCGATGACCGTGTTCCCGGGCAGCGAGCTGAACCACAAGCTGCTCGAGAGCGGCCTCATCAGCGAGTACGACATCGAGGGCACCGCCACGAAGACGTTCTACCAGCACCGCGTGAACCTCGAGTACCCGCGGCCGGTCGAGGAGACCTACTGGATCGCGATGATCCAGCTGCTGTCGAAGTCCTTTGTGCCCCAGGCCCTGCTCAAGCCGCTGGCGAACAGCGAGACCTTGAAGAAGCACCCGTGGCCGCTGATCCAAGCCGCGCACGCGGCCAACTGGGTCAAGATGGGCACCACCGCGGCGAAGATGGCCAAGGACGGCGAGATGACGCACACCTTGCTGCGCCGCTGGCTGTCTTTTGACCGGGTGATCACGACATAGGGAGGGGGGGGCCCCCGGTGGAAGCCGGCTTTGGCTGGCTCCGGTCAACGGCCAATCCGTGCCCCGCTCGGCGGTGAACGCTACGGTGGCCGACGATTGTCCGCCGCTTGGCCGCGATGTCGGGAGGATCGTCGCCCTCGCCGACGATTGTCCGCCGCTCGGCTGCGATGTCGGGAGGATCGTCGCCCTGGCCGACGATTGTCCGCCGCTCGGCCGCCAACTCCCAAGGCGGCGCCACCAGAAACAACCATAGATCCACTACTTTCACCCCACGCATCTTCTTCGCCCCCAGCCCGATTTCGAATTAGGCGCCGCTATGCTGCTCCTCCTCCTCGGCTGCCTCGAGCACTACCCGCTGGTCAGCCCGACGGCGCCGGTCGCGACGACGACGTCCACGACCGATCCCGAGCTCCCGGCGATCACGTTCTCGCCGCTCGAAGAGAAGCTCGAGGCCATCTACAGCGCGTCGACGGACGCCGACCAGCGCGACCGCTTGTCCAACCTCCGCGAGCTGCTCCACGCGATGCGCGCGAAGGACCCCGTCGCGCAGCGGCGCGTGTACGACTACGCGGAGGCGGACCTGAAGATCGAGGCCCGCGCCATCCCGCAGGCCTTGCCCGTCGACGAGGGCATGGAGCCGATGGCGGTGCCGATCGAGGAGCACGCGATCGAGGAGCACCCGCTCACGCCGGTGGACCCGGCCCTGCCCACCAGCCCGGGCGCGGTGCTCGGGCCGACCCCGGTGGTGCCCGCGGTCCCGGCCGGGCCGACGCCCGCGGACCTGCTCGGCACCGCGCGGGCGTCCGTCGCGGCCGGCAACTACCTCGCGGCGATCGACACGCTCGCGCCGCTCACGTCACCGGAGGCGGCTGCGCTGCGCAAGGAGACCGTCGACGCCTGGGCCCGCACCGAGCGCGAGGCCGCGGGTGCCGCGTTCATCACGGCGCGGGCGCTGCCGGTGGGGCCGGATCGCACCGCGGCGCTCGTCGCCGCGCGCGATCGCCTCGCGGCGATCAACACGCGGTTCCCGGACAACAACTTCGCGGCGGCGATCGCGGAGAACATCGCCAAGGTGAACGCCGAGCTGGGGATCTGATGGCGTTCTCGCTCAAGACATGGTCCGCGGGCGTGTTGCCGTTGTTCGAGGCGCGCCTGCTCTCGCGGTTCGCGAACGCCCGCCCCGACGCGCTGGTCGAAGCGTGCCGCTACCCGCTCCAGACCGGGGGGAAGCGCATTCGGCCCCTCCTCGCGTTCGGCGCGGCCGAGGCGTGCGGGGGCAGCGCGCAAGCGGCCCTCGACGTGGCCGTCGCAGTCGAGCTCTTGCACACGTACTCGCTGGTGCACGACGACTTGCCGTGCATGGACGACGACGACGAGCGGCGCGGCCGCCCGACGGTGCACAAGGTGTACGGAGACGGCGTAGCCGTGCTGGTCGGCGACGCGCTGCTGACCGAGTCGTTCGCGGTGTTGGCGGAGGCCGGGCGCGCCGGGGCGCTGGTCCGGGAGCTCGCCGCGGCGGGAGGTGCGAGCGGGATGATCGCGGGGCAGGCCTACGACATCGGCATGGACGGCGTGATCGGGGACATCGACCGGCTCCGGGTCCTGCACCGCGCGAAGACCGGCGCGCTCATCCGTGGCGCAGTCCGGATGGGGGCTATCGCCGCGGGCGCGGGGGACGCGCACCTCGCAGCGCTCACGCGGTACGCCGAGGAGGTGGGCCTCGCGTTCCAGGTGCACGACGACGTGCTGGACGCAGAGCAGGACGCGACGCGGGCCTCGGGCGGGCCGCCGTCGTTCGTGAAGCTGCTCGGCGTGGAGGGCGCGACCGGCGTCGCCAGGGCCCACATGCAGGCTGCGCTCGACGCGCTCGTCGGCCTGCCGCGCCCCGAACCGCTGGCGGCCATCGCGATCTACACGGTGGAACGCAGCGTATAGGCCCCGCTTGCGGGCCTCTCCCTGCGCCGGCTACGCTCCTCCCCTTGAACGGACCTCCCATGTACCTCCTGCTCGCCCTCCCCACGCTCACCGGCTGCGCGAGCTCGAAGGCCATCGTGCTGTTCGACGACACCGGCGCGGTGGACTCCGGTTCAGCGGACGCCGACACCGACACCGACACCGACGGGGACACCGACGCCGACTCGGACACCGACGCCGACAGCGACTCGGACACCGACGCCGACACCGCCCCTCCGCCGCCCGAGCCCGACCTCTCGACGTGGACCGGCACGCAGCGGTTCACGTTCGACAACTGGGGCTCCACCTGTGACGAGACGGTCGGCGTCAGTGCGACCCTCGTGGACAGCAGCAGCGACGCCTACGCGTCCCTCCAGGAGGCGTGCCCGGACTGCACGTTGTTCTACGACGTGTCGTACGCGACCTCCTACGTCTGCACCTGGATCAGCGTGCCTGCCTACGTCCACGGCTTGCGGCTCGTGGGCACCCTCGCCGAGTCCACGGTGATCTACCCCAACTACTGGGGCGGGTACGACGTCTACGCGCAGGACCTCTCCGGCGCCTACGGCGGATTCACCTTCGACTACGACGTCACGGTGAACCCCTACTCCTTCGACATCCGCGTCGAGGGGCTCAGCACGTTCCCCGAGCTGTGATGGACACCGCTGCAGGCCGCTTGCTCGCGCGGCGCGAGATCCACGCTGGCCGAGTCGGGCGCTTTGGGATCGAGGACGTGCGGCTCCCGAACGGGCTCGAGGTCAGCCTCGAGATCCTCCGGCACCCGGGCGCTGCGGCCGTCGTCCCGCTGCACGACGATGGCTCCATCACGCTGATCCGCCAGTACCGCCACGCCGGGGGCGGCACCATCTGGGAGATCCCGGCCGGCAAGCTCGAGCCGGGGGAGGCTCCGCTCGCGTGCGCTGAGCGCGAGCTGGCGGAGGAGTCGGGCCTCGCGGGCGACCTCGCCCCGTTGCTCCCGCTGCTGACGACCCCGGCGTTCACGGACGAGGTGATCCACCTGTTCGTGGCCCGTGGGCTGCGGTCCGTGGCGCTGGCGCTGGAGGCGGACGAGGTGATCGAGCCGGTTCGGTTGCCCCGCGCAGAGGTCGAGCGGATGATCGACGCGGGCGAGATCCGCGACGCAAAGACGCTGGTGGGGATCTTGCTCGCGTGGCGGGGGGCCGGCCCCGACGGGCTGACGAGCGGTGGGCCGTAGCGGCGCGCTGCGGCTGCGCCTCGCTCACGTTGGCCTACCCCCCGTGGACGACTACGCCGGGGGCCCGGAGCGGGGGCTCGAACCCGACGCCCCACTCGGCCGCGTGAAAGCCGGTGCGCGGCACGACGGGGAGGTCCACCGGCTCGACAGCGCGACAGCCGGGGGCGACGTAGTACCAGGCGCGCAGGAACGAGTCGGGCGCGGGGTCGATGTTCACGATCGCGAGGTCGTCGAACTGCGGGTACACGGTCATCCAGGCGGTCTCGGGGAAGTCGCCGTCCCAGGCGGTCGCGAAGTCGGCGATCTCGGCGGGGAGGAAGCCGAGCTCGTCCATGCTCGCCTCGATCGAGAGCTGGGCGAGCGGCCCGGGGACGCACCAGCCTTGCTCTTGCTGCAGCCGCCCGAGGTCCCAGTTCATCTCGTAGAACAGGTAGTCCCGGTCGCCGACCTTGGTGTCCAAGTGCCCGTCGGGCCACGCCGTGACGCGCCAGCCGTCGACCGGGTAGCGCGGATCGGACTCGGTGATCGCGCGCCACGCCGGCAAACGAACGGCGAGCGCGGTCGGCGCCGGCGGGTACAGGTAGAGGTTCGGCTTGTCGAAGGTGAAGTTGGAGACCTGCACCACCACCTCCGCCGCACAGGTGGCGCTGCTCGTGACCTCGGCCGCGGCGCAGCCGCTGAACCCCTCGTCGGTGTTCACCTCGACGCCGTAGCTCCCCTCCGGCACGGTCGCCTCGAAGAAGTCGCCGTCCGGCTCGGGCTCCGCGACGACGTCGCCCCACCACCCCGGCCCGCCGGTGTCTCCACCTTGGCACGCCACCTCGCCGTCGAGCACCTCGACCACCGCCACCTGCGTCGGGGTCCCCATGTCGGAGCCCCCGGTCACGCGGCCGCAGAGGTTGCTCGCCTCCGCGTAGTCGTAGTCCGTGTCGGACCCCGGGTTGCACGCCGTCGTGAGCAAGCTGAGCAGCATGGCGACCTCCACCCACAGCGTAGCTGACAGACGGCGCCCCCGCTCGCGCTACCCCCGCGCCTGTTGGTAGAGCACGAACGTCGTCATCACCAGCACGAGCCCGCCGAACCCGCGCCGCAGCCGGTCGGGCTGGATCCCCGCCCCGAGGCGGCTGCCGACCAACGCGCCGGTCACCGCGGCGGCGGTCACCATCCCGGCCACGCCGAGGTCCACCTGCGCGTGCGCCGCGTGCCCCGCGAACCCCGCCAGCGTGTTCATCGCGATGACCAGCAGCGACGTGCCGATCGCCTGCTGGACCGGCAGACCCCCCAGCAGCACCAGCGCGGGGACGACCACGAACCCGCCGCCGGCCCCGACGAGCCCGGTCACGGCCCCTACCGCTGCGCCGATGGCGCCGATCTTCCACGCCGCCTGGGCCGCGCGCGGGGTCACCGCCCCCCGCCCCCGGAGCATCGCCGCGGCGGTCACCCCCATCAAGAGCGTGAACAGGCCCATCAACACAGCGGCGGGGATGAAGTCCGCGGCGAGCCCGCCGAGGTACGCGCCCGCCATCCCCGCGGCGCCGAACACGCCCCCCGTCCGCCAGTGGACGTTCCCCGCGCGCGCGTGCTGGACCATCCCGGCGACGCTCGTCAGGCAAACCACCAGCAGCGAGGTGGCGATGGCCGCCTTCGGGTCCATCCCGAGCACGTACACGAGCATCGGCGTCGTGAGGATCGAGCCGCCCCCGCCGAACAGGCCCAGCGTCACCCCGATGCCCACGGACAGCACGAGCGCGAGGATCACGCCGGCCTCCCAAGACTGCCGACGGAGGTTTTGGAACAGGCGGGGGGCATGGGACCGTGGGGGTGGAGGGGGTGGCCAGCAAGACGCGTGCCGCAGCCGCGTGGCCCTCGGCGCCGACTGGGCAGAAACGACCCATCCGATTTTGCTCAGTTGGCGCTGCTGTTTCGTTTCGTTACGTTTCATAAATGGAACATGATCTGAAACTCGAGGGGTGGCTCCGCCGCAACGGGGTGGAGGCGACGTTCCGCGCGGTGGCTGAGCTGGTGCCGGGCGCGGCAGTCGTCGTGACGGACAGCGCGCGCAGGGTGCTGTACTGGTCGTCGGAGGCGGAGCGGACCTTCGGCTACGCGGCCGCTGCCGTCACCGGACACCGCTGCCCGGACGGGGTGGTCTGCGACGATGACCAGCCGCGCGCCTACGGCGCCGCCGTCCGGGTGAAGCGGGCCGACGGCAGCCCGGTGCACGTGCGGCACTACACCCGCGTGTTCCACGACGCGGACGGCCCGTCCGGCGCGATCCACGTGCTGCTGCTGGACGCGACGGGGCATGCTCCCCCGTCGCGGGCGACCGCTGCGAGCGACGTGACGGACTTCCACGGGCTCGTGACCCGCGATCCCGCGCTCCAGCAGGTGATCCGGGTGATCAAGAACGTCGCCGAGACCGACGCCACCGTGCTGGTGCGAGGCGAGAGCGGCACCGGGAAGGAGCTGGTCGCGCGCGCGATCCACCTCGAGAGCCGGCGCCGGGCGGGCCCGTTCATCGCCGTGAACTGCGCGGCGTTCACGCCGACGCTGCTGGAGAGCGAGCTCTTTGGCCACGCGAAGGGCGCGTTCACCGGCGCAGTGAGCGCCCGCAAGGGGATCTTCGCGCAAGCCGACGGTGGCACGCTGTTCCTGGACGAGGTCGCGGAGCTGCCGCTGGACCTGCAAGCCAAGCTGCTGCGCGTGCTGCAGGAGCGCACGTTCGTGCCGGTCGGCGGCACCACCCCGCAGGAGGTGGACGTGCGCGTGCTGGCCGCGACGCACCGCAGCCTGCGTGAAGAGGTGCGCGCAGGCCGGTTCCGCGAGGACCTGATGTTCCGGCTGCGCGTGGTGCCGATCTTCTTGCCGGCGCTACGCCAGCGGCCGCTGGACATCGACCTCCTGCTGCGCCACTTCATCGGCGAGTTCAACCGCGCCGGTCCGCGCGTGGTGGTCGGCTGCTCGCCGGACGCGATGCGCGCGCTGCTCCACTACGCGTGGCCGGGGAACGTGCGCGAGGTCCGAAACGTCGTCGAGTACGCGTTCGCGGTCGGCCGCGGCCCGACGATCGAGGTCGACGAGCTGCCCCCGGAGTTCCGGGAGCGGGCCGCGCCCCCCCGACCCCCGGCGCACGATCCCGGCGAGACCGAGATGGAGCGGGTGCGGGCGGCGATCGCGGGCGCCGGGGGCGACATGGAGGCGGCGGCCGCGGCGCTGGGCGTGTCCCGCACGACGTTCTGGCGGATGCGGAAGCGGACCGGCCTCTAGCTAGCGCCTACCGACGCCGGTTCACCGCCCGCCGCGCCAGCGCGATCCCGAGCCAGGCCCAGGGCGCGCCGTGCAGCGCGAGATCGAACCAATCGGCCGCGGCCATGCCATCGTGCGCGTCGTCGTAGCCGACGCGGGGGCGCGGTACCCGGTGACCGTGGACCCGGTGTACACCACGGCGAGCAGCACGATCACCGGAGCCGCCGGGGTGAACCTCGGCATGTCCGTCTCGAGCGCGGGCGACGTGAACAACGACGGCTACGACGACGTGATCGTCGGCGCCCCCGCGTACGGGTCGAACACCGGGCGCGCGTATGTCTACAAGGGCTCGGCGACCGGGGTGTCCAGCACGGTGAGCACCACCCTGACCGGGGAGTCGGCCTCCTACTTCGGCTACTCGGTGTCGGGCGCGGGCGACGTCAACAACGACGGCTACGACGACGTCATCGTCGGCGCATACGCGTACTCGATCAGCACCGGCCGGGCGTACGTCTACCACGGGTCGTCCACCGGCACGCTCGGCACGGCGACCACGACGCTCACGGGCCCGTCCGGCAGCTACTTCGGCCTCTCGGTCAGTGGCGCGGGCGACGTCAACAACGACGGCTACGACGACATCATCGTCGGCGCCTACTACTACAGCTCGGGGACCGGCCGCGCCTACGTCCACCACGGCTCCACCACCGGCGTGTCGACCACCGCCACGACGACGATCACCGGCACGAGCGCCAGCTCGCTCGGCAAGGCCGTCTCCGGCGCCGGGGACATCAACAACGACGGCTACGACGACGTGATCGTCGGGGCCCCGAACTACGCGAGCGGGGCCGGCCTGGCCTACGTCTACAAGGGCTCGTCCACCGGCGTCTCGTCCACGGCCAGCACTGCGCTGGTCGGGTCGACGGGCTCGCTGTTCGGCACCTCGGTCTCGCGCGCCGGGGACGTGAACGGCGACGGCTACGACGACGTCATCGTCGGCGCCTCCAGCTACTCGTCGTACACCGGCAGGGCCTACGTCTACCTCGGGTCCTCCACCGTGGTCTCCAGCACGGTGTCCACGCAGCTTACCGGCACGGCCGCGAGCTACTTCGGGGCGAGCGTGTCGGGCGCGGGGGACATCGACGCGGACGGCTACGACGACGTCATCGTCGGGGCCTACGGCGCGAGCACGGCCTACGTGTACCGCGGCTCGTCGACCGGCGTTTCGAGCACGGCCACGTCCACCCTGGTCGGCTCGTCGTCGATCTACTACGCGAACGCTGTGTCGGGCGCCGGGGACGTGAACAACGACGGCTACGACGACGTCATCGTCGGGGCCTGGTACTACAGCTCGGGCGCCGGGCGCGCGTACGTGCACCACGGCTACGCGGACTCAGACGGCGACGGCTCGGCCGCGGGCACGGACTGCAACGACGCGTCGGCCAGCATCTACCCAGGCGCGGTCGAGATCGTCGCGGACGGCATCGACCAGGAGTGCGATGGCGTGGACTCCTGCTACACCGACGGGGACGGCGACAACTACGGCACCACGGTGGTCACCGACGGCTCGTCGTTGAGCTGCGCGACGGGCACCGGCGCGGCGGTGAGCACGGACTGCGACGACGGCGACGCGGCGGTCAACCCCGCCGGGTCCGAGACCGTCGCGGATGGCGTCGACCAGGACTGCGACAGCGTCGACGCTTGCTACACCGATGCGGACGGCGACAACTACGGCACGACCGTGGTCATCGACGGCTCGTCGTTGAGCTGCGCGACGGGCACCGGGGCGGCCGTGTCCACCGACTGCGACGACGCGGTGGCCACCACGTTCCCGGGCGCCGCGCCCCTGGACTCGGCGACCGGCTGCATGAACGACGACGACGGGGACGACTACGGAGACGCCAGCACCAGCCGCAGCGTGACCGCCGGGTCGGACTGTGACGACGCCGTCGGCGCGACCCACCCGGGGGCCGCCGAGACGGTGGCGGACGGCGTGGACCAGGACTGCGACAGCGTGGACTCGTGCTACACCGACGCCGACGGGGACAACTACGGCACCGCCGTGGTCACCGACGGCTCGTCGCTGAGCTGCGCGACGGGGTCGGGCGCGGCGGTGGCGACGGACTGCGACGACGGGGACGGGGCGATCAACCCGGCGGGGTCCGAGGCGGTGGCGGACGGGGTGGACCAGGACTGCGACAGCGTGGACGCCTGCTACACCGACGTTGACGGGGACAACTACGGCACGGCCGTGGTGATCGACGGTTCTTCGCTGAGCTGCTCGACGGGCACGGGCGCACCAATTGCCACCGACTGCGACGACGCGCTCGCCGCGGTGAACCCGGGCGCGAGCGAGGTGTGCGATGCCTCGAACGTCGACGAGGACTGCGACGGGCTCGCGGACGACGCAGACGCCAGCGCGTCGGGCAAGACGAGCCTGTACCCGGACGCCGACGCGGACGGCTACGGCTCCAGCACCGGCGTGGCCGCGACCTACTGCGACGCCCCGGCCAGCGGGTACGCAGCGAGCGCCACCGACTGTGACGATGGCAGCGCTGCCGTCCACCCGGGCGCGACCGAGGTGTGCGACGGGGCGGACGCCGACGAGGACTGCGACGGCCTGGCCGACGACGCGGACGCCTCGGTGGCGTCGTCTTCGCGGACCACGTTCTACGTAGACGCGGACGGCGACAGCTTCGGGAGCACCACGTCTGCGGCGTACTGCGACGAGCCGGCGACCGGGTACGCCGCGGTGGCCACGGACTGCGACGACGCGGCGAGCGCGGTGTACCCGGGCGCGCCCGAGACGACGGGCGACGGCGTGGACGGTGACTGCGACGGCGGCGAGGTCTGCTACGTGGACGTCGACGCAGACGGGTACCGACCCGACAGCGGGACGGTGGCCTCCGCGGACAGCGACTGCGCAGACAGCGGCGAGGCGACGAGCAGCGTGCCGGCCGGCGACTGCGCGGACGACAGCCCGTCGGTCCACCCCGGCGCCGTCGAGATCACCGGCGACGAGGTCGACGAGGACTGCGACTCGGGCGAGACCTGCTTCGTAGACGCGGACCTGGACGGCGCACGCGGCGCCACCACCACGGCGTCAGCGGACGTCGATTGCACCGGCGCTGGCGAGGCCACGGCCTCCGCGGCGGTCGACTGCGACGACGCCGACCCGGGCGCGTCGCCCGCGGCCACCGAGATCACCGGGTCGGGGGTCGACGAGGACTGTGACGGCGCGGAGCTCTGCTACGTGGACGCCGACGGCGATGGCTACCGCCCCGACGAGACCTCCACCGTCGCGTCGTCCGACGCGGACTGCGACGACCCGGGCGAGGCGCGGGTGAGCGCGCTCACCGGCGACTGCGACGACACGCCCGGGACGGGGGTCGCCTACAACCCGGCGGCGCTGGAGACCGACTGCGCGGACCCCGCCGACTACAACTGCGACGGCTCTGCGACCTTCGACGACGCCGACAGCGACGGCTTCGCCGCGTGCGAGGACTGCGACGACGGCGACGCGGCTGTCTACCCGGGCGCGCCCGAGACCCCCGCGGACGGCGTCGACGGCGACTGCGACGGCGTCGACCTGTGCTGGGTGGACGCGGACGACGACGGCTACCGCCCCGACATCGACACCTCGGTCGAGGGCGCGAGCGTCGCGTGCGACGGCCCGTTCGAGGCGTCCGAGCTGGACCCCTCGGGTGACTGCGACGACACCGACGCGAGCGCGAACCCCGCGGCGGTCGAGGCCGCAGGCGACGGCGTGGACGCCAACTGCGACGGGGCTGAGACCTGCTTCGTCGACGCCGACGGCGACGCCGCCCCCTCCGGCGACGGCGCCACCGTCGCGTCCGCCGACACCGACTGCGCCGACTTCGGCGAGGCGCTCGCCGGCGCGGCCGACTGCGACGACACCGACGCCGCCTACCACCCCGGGGCGCCCGAGGGCGACTGCTCAGACCCGGGCGACTACAACTGCGACGGGTCGTCCGGCTTCGTCGACGCGGACGCCGACGGCTTCGCGGCGTGCGAGGAGTGCGACGACACCGACGCCACGGTGAGCCCGGCGGAGACCGAGATCTGCAACGACCGGGACGACGACTGCAACGGCACCACCGATGACGCCGCCGTCGACGCCTCCACCTGGTACGCGGACGCCGACAGCGACGGCTACACGAACCCCGACGTCGCCGTGGTCGAGTGCGACGCGCCCGCCGGGTACGCAGCGGCCACCGACGACGACTGCGACGACGCAGACAGCGCCAGCTTCCCCGGCGCGGCGGATACGCCGGACGACGGGGTGGACCAGGACTGCAGCGGGGCCGACGCCACGGACACCGGCGACACCGGCCCCGCGGACGACACCGGGGCGGACGACACCTCCGCCGACGACACCGGGGCGGACGAAACCTCCGCCGACGACACGGGTGCGGGCGACACCTCCGCCGACGACACCGGGGCGGACGACACCTCCAGCGATGACACCGCGATCGATGACCGTGCCACGGACGACACAGGGACGGGCAAGGACCCGGGCTGCGGGTGTGCTACGGCGGGTGACGTCGGGCCCGCGGGCGCGCTGTTGCTGCTCGGCGCGGCGCTCGCCGCCCGGCGCCGGAGGGCGTAGCGGCGGGCTCCCCCCGGGCCAGCCCGGGATAGGAGGCGTCATGTCGTTCGCTCGCCGCCCGGTTGTCTTGTGCATCTTGGACGGAGTCGGGTGGGGGCGACGGGACGCCACCGACGCCGTGTTCGTCGCCCGCACCCCGACGCTCGACGCGCTGTGGGACACGTGCCCGCACGCGTTGCTCAAGGCGCACGGCACCGCGGTGGGCTTGCCGTCCGACGCCGACATGGGCAACTCCGAGGTCGGGCACAACGCCATGGGGGCCGGCCGCGTGATCGAGCAAGGCGCCAAGCTGATCGAGGCCGCGATCCGGACCGGGGACATCTTCCGCTCCGCCGCGTGGCGCGAGGTGACCGCCCGCCGCCCGCCCCGCACGCTGCACCTGCTCGGCCTCGTGAGCGACGGGAACGTCCACAGCCACGTCGATCACCTCCGCGCGCTGATCGCGGGCGCGGTGGACGCCGGCGTCGGGCGCATCCGCGTGCACGCGCTGACCGACGGGCGCGACGTCTCCGAGCGCTCGGCGCTCACGTGGATCGAGCCGCTCGAGGCCGAGCTCGCGGCGCTCTCGGCGCGCGGCGTCGATGCCCGCGTCGCGTCGGGCGGCGGCCGCATGCGCGTCACCATGGACCGCTACGAGGCCGACTGGGACATGGTCAAGCGCGGCTGGGACTGCCACGTGTACGGCGTCGGCCGGCGGTTTCAGAGCGCCAGCGCGGCCATCCGCGCGCTCTACGCAGAGGCCCCGGAGACCAACGACCAGCTGCTGCCCGCGTTCGTGTGCGACGGCGTAGAGGGCGAGCAGCTGATCCGCGACGACGACGCCGTGGTGCTGTTCAACTTCCGCGGCGACCGGGCGATCGAGATCAGCCGGGCGTTCACCGGCCCCGTGCCGTTCGACACGCGCGGGCCGCGCGGAGAGCCCGCCCCGCGGGTGTACTTCGCGGGCATGATGCAGTACGACGGCGACCTGCACCTGCCGGAGCACTACCTGGTGGCGCCCCCGGTGATTGACCAGGTCGTCGGCGAGCAGTTGGTGGGCGCCGGGCTGCGGACGCTGGCCGTGTCGGAGACGCAGAAGTTCGGCCACGTGACGTACTTCTTCAACGGCAACCGGTCGGGCATGTTCGACGACGCGCTCGAGGCCTACCGCGAGGTGCCGAGCGACAACGTGCCGTTCGACCAGGCCCCCGAGATGAAGGCCGCGGAGATCGTGGACGCTGCGATCCTCGGCCTCCAGCAGGGGTTCGACCACGTGCGGCTGAACCTCGCGAACGGCGACATGGTGGGCCACACGGGCGACTTTGCCGCGACCGTGCGCGGGGTCGAGGCCGTCGACACCGCGCTTGGCCGGCTCGTGTACGCGAGCGCGGCGGCGAACGCGATCCTGCTCGTCACGGCCGACCACGGCAACGCCGACCTGATGTACGAGATCGACAAGAATGGCGCCCCGCTCTCGGTAGACGGCCGCTTGCGCCCGAAGACCAGCCACACGCTCAACCCCGTGCCGTTCATCCTCGTCGACCCCTCGGGCTCGTTCCGCCTCACGCGGGACGCAGTCGCCCCGCCGGACCCGGCCAACCCGCCGGGCCTCTCCCAGGTCGGCGCCACCCTCCTCCGGCTGCTCGGGGTGCCCATCCCGGCCGTGTACTTGCCGTCCCTCGTGGAGCCAACGTGATCGTAGACCTTCGCAGCGACACCGTCACCCGCCCGACCCCGGGCATGCGCGCCGCCATGGCCAACGCCGATGTCGGCGACGACGTGTTTGGCGAGGACCCGACGGTGAACGCGCTCGAGGCGCGGGTCGCCGCGATGCTCGGCAAGGAGGAGGGGCTGTTCGTCCCGACCGGGACGATGGCGAACCAGGTCGCGATCCGCTGCCTGACGGAGCCCGGGGACGAGATCCTGCTCGAGGCCGACGCCCACCCCTTCCACTACGAGGCAGGCGCCGCCGCGGTGATCTCCGGCGTCACCATCCGGCTCTTGCAGGGCGTACGCGGGGTGCTGGACCCGGACGTCGTCCGGCAGGCGGTGCGCGCGCCCAACGTGCACCACGCGCCGGCTCGGCTCTTCTGCGTCGAGAACACGGCCAACCGCGGAGGAGGCACGGTGATCCCCGCTTCGCACGTGGCCGCGCTGTGCGACGTCGCGCGGGCCGCGGGGCTCTCGTGTCACCTCGACGGTGCGCGCCTGTGGAACGCGGCGACGGTCGACGGCCCCGACAGCGGGGCGGTCGCCCGGTCGCTGTTGGCCCACGCGGCGCCCTTCGACACCGTCAGCGTCTGCTTCTCGAAGGGCCTCGGGGCCCCGGTCGGCAGCATGCTCGTCGGCCCGCGGGCGCTGCTCGTCCGGGCGCGCCGGTTCCGCAAGATGCTCGGGGGTGGCATGCGCCAGGTCGGCATCCTCGCCGAGGCCTGCGCCTACGCGCTCGACGCGCACTTGCCGCTCCTGGGGGATGACCACCGCCGGGCGCGGGCGCTGTGGAGCGCGCTCGGGGAGCGCGGCTGGGCGGTCGAGGGGGAGCCGGCGTCGAACATGGTGTACGTGCGCTGCGCGGACGCGCCCGGTGTCGCCGCGCAGCTCGAGTCCCGGGGGGTGCGGTGCCTCGCGCTCGCGTGGGACCGCATCCGCCTCGTCACGCACCTGCAGGTGGACGACGACGGCGTCGCGCACGCGCTGGCCGGGTTCGACGCGCTCGCCGGGAGCGCGCGGTGAGCGCGAGCGGCCGGGTCGAGCTTCAAGACGTTGGAGCGCGGCTGTGCGCGCAGCAGGCGGGGGTCTCGTGCTCGTCGCGGTGACCTGTGACCGGCGGCTCGGGCGCGGCCACGACGGGCCACGGGTGCGCCCGGGGCGCGCCGAGGTGTGGGTGAGCGAGCTCACGCTGGACCACTTGCGGGCCGCGGGCTTGACGCCGATCCTGCTGCCGCCCGGCGGCACGGACATGGAGACGGTGCTCGGCGCCGTCGCTGGCGTCGTGATCACCGGCGGGGCGTTCGACATCCACCCAGCTCACTATGGCGACGCCGTGACCGCGCGCCTCGACCGGGTAGACCAGGCCCGCACCGGGCTGGAGCTCGCGCTGGTCCGCGAGTGCCGGCGCCGCCACAAGCCGCTGCTCGGGATCTGCGGCGGGATGCAAGCGCTCGTGGTCGGCCTCGGGGGCGGCCTGCTGCAGCACGTCGACGGGCACGAGCAAGACGAGGACCCCGCGCTGCCGGGGCACGCGATCACCTGCGAACCGGGCTGGGAGTGGCTCGGCGGCGCGGTCAACTCGACGCACCACCAGGCGGTGGACCCGGATCGGCTCGGTGAGACCACCGTGGTGGCGCGGGCGGCCGACGGCGTCATCGAGGCCGTGGCGGTGCCGCGGATGGGGATGCTCGGCGTCGAGTGGCACCCGGAGCTGCTCGCTGCGCCGGGGTCCTCGGCGGTGTTCACGTACTTCGCCGACCAGGTCCGGAGCGGGGACCGGAGCGGCATGTACGCGGGTTCCTTGCCATGATGTCGCGCCCCGCCCGCCCCTTGGTCGCGCTCGCCGTGGTGACGGGCGCGCTCGTGCTCCGCGCCGTGGCGGTCGCCGAGGCCCCGACGCCGTTGGACACGGGGATGGCGGCGTTGAAGGCGAAGGACGGCCCCGCGGCGGTCGCCGCGTTCCAGGCCTGCCTCGCGCAGACCCCCGACGACGACGCGTGCCGCTGGGAGCTCGGCTGGGCGTACTGGGTCGAGGCCGACTGGAAGGCCGTGGTGTCGACCTGGGAGCCGCTCGCTGCGCGCAACGCGGCCTACGAGACCATCGCGAAGGACTTGCCGGCCGCCCGCGCGCAGGTGACCGCGCAAGCCGCGGCCGGCGCGGCGCGGGCCACGGCTCCCTCGACCCTCGCCGGGGGCGCGCCCGCCATCCGGCTCCGCGCGGTCGGCGACATGATGATCGGCACGCTGTTCCCCGAAGGGGCGCTGGCGCCCGACGATGCCGCGGGGACCTTCGACGGCGTCCGCGCGACGCTCCTGGACGCCGACTTCACGTTCGGCAACCTGGAGGGCCCGCTCTGCGACAACCCGGCGCCGTCCGACAAGTGCAAGCCGGACGCCACGCCCGGCAGCTGCTACGCGTTCCGGTCGCCCACCCGCTACGCGCCGCTCTACAAGGCCGCTGGGTTCGACGTCGTGTCCACCGCGAACAACCACGCGGGCGACTTCGGCGAGGCGTGCCGGCTCGAGACCGAGCAGGCGCTCGACGCGCAGGGGATCCGCTGGTCCGGGCGTCCGGGCACCGTCGCGGAGTGGGTGGTGAACGGCAAGAAGGTGGGGCTCGTGGGCTTCCACACGAACATGGCGTGCAACTACCTGAACGACACCGCGGGCGCCGTCGCGCTGGTGCAGCAGCTCGTCGCGCGGGACGACATCGTGATCGTGAGCTTCCACGGCGGCGCGGAGGGCTCGAAGGCCCAGCACGTCCCGGTCGGCGAGGAGCTGTTCTACGGCGAGAACCGGGGCGACCTGCGCGCGTTCACCCACGCGGTGGTGGACGCCGGGGCAGACCTGGTGTTGGGCCACGGCCCGCACGTGATCCGGGGCATGGAGGTGTACAAGGATCGGCTGGTCGCCTACTCGATGGGCAACTTCGCGACCTACGGGCGCTTCAACTTGTCGGGGGCCCAGGGCGTCGGCGAGATCCTGGAGGTCGGGCTCGCCGGGGACGGCGCGTTCGTGAGCGGCCGCATCCTCGGGACGCGGCAAGAGGGGCAAGGCCGCCCGGTGATGGACCCCGCCAACCAGGCCGCGGACATCGTGCGCGTGCTGACCGCCGCTGACTTCGCCGAGTACGGCGTCCGCGTGGCCCAGGACGGCACCTTCGGGCGCTGACCGAACGAATCTCAGTCTGTCAGTTTAGGCGAAGTCGCCGCCCGGCGGCGGGTGCCGACGGGGCCCGCTGTAGAGCACGTTTTGCCAGCAGAGGCTCCATGGCCCGCCGTGTTGGTGTAAACTCCTCCTCAGCCCTTGTAGGAGCCCGAATGGACGTCCACTGCCACGGAGCATTCGCCTTTGCCGTCTCGGTGGCTTTGTTTTTTTTTGGGGGGATGCACGGACGGCAAGACGAGCGGTGAGGACGAGGAGGCTGCACCTGCGTCCGACTACGTGCTTGCTGAGGTAGACACCACGACGTGTGCGGCGGTGCCCGACGCGCGGCGTCGCTCGCAAATGGCGTCGTTTTTCCAGGATGTGCCGATCGAGATCGACGGCGTCCGCACCCAGCGCGGGTTCATCCTGTTTGGCGGCGACGACGGCGTCACCCCGTCGCTCCGCGACGACCTGTGGCTTTACGACTTCGCGAACAGCCCAACACTTCTCTGTCCGTGGCACAAGCTGGCCGACAGTGCAGACGGTTCGCTGCCAACTTCGGACGCGGCGTTCGGCTTCGACCCCGCGACGGGCCTCTTCCTGCTCGCTGGCGGCCGAGTGCAAGACGGCGCCACTCTGTACGCGAGCAGTCAGATCCTGACGCTTGATCTGAACAACCTGTCGGCGGGATTTTCCAGCGTGGGGGCGCTGCCGGAGTTGGACTACACGTTCACCTCGACGGGCGACCCTCGCTGTGCCACGCAGGACATCGACATTCTGTCCACTGAGATCGACCCGGACTGCGCCTGCGAGGTGTGCGTGGTGGTAGCTGAATGTTCTCGCAACCCCTGCACCGGGGAAATGGACGCGCCGCTGACCGGAAGTGACCCAAACAACTACTGTCAGAGCCTGCCCAACGACCCAATCGCGGCCTGCTCGGGGGATCCGCAGTGCACCGACGCTACGGCCAACCTCGCGCAAGAGCTATCGGATCCAGGCCGCTGGGGCTCGCAGGCCTTCATGAACCCCGAGTCGGGTGCCCTTTGGCTGATCGGGGGCTCGACCGGGTGTGAGGGGTCGACGGTGTGGTCTCGACCTACGAGCTCGACCTGGGCGACATGACAGCGGCGGATTGGCCCGATGCCTCGTCTACCGGTTACCGCTCGGGAGCTGGGGTCTGGATGGGCGCTCCTTGGGGTCTCGTGGAGCGCGCCACCGTGGGCACGGCGCACGACCCGATCCCACACACGGTAGGCGGTACCGGCTTTCAGTCGGTGGCGCCGTCACGGGAGTACGTGCTCGCGACTCACTGGGCCTCGTTCGATGACGCCTGCCCGGACGTGGAGGTCGAGGTGGTCGAGTCCGGCGCCTTTCAACCCGGAGACACCGTGTGGGATGACGCGGACGACGGCACGTTCGGTGCTTCGGAGGCGCTTCTGCGCTTTGATCCGGACACTCAGGACTGGACAGTTGACAGCTCGACGCCCGACTTCGACGGCCGCCACTACACCAGCGCGGCCGCGATGCGGCAGATTGGCTGTCCGCGACCTCGTCCGGCGCCCCGCTGTTGGGGTGGACGATGGTGGACCGCGGGGCGGCCCGGGGTGGTGACACCGCCGACACCGCCTACGCCGACACCGGCGCTTCCGAGGGCGCTGTGACCCTCCAGCTAAGTCAGGTTCAGACAACGCTGTACGGCGCCACGTCCTTTACCGCGGTGCCGTACTACCTTGGGTGCTCGCCCCTGTCCGCGCCCGACCTCCTCGGCGATGACGACTGCCAGGCTTCCCGCGAAGCGCTGAACGGTGACGCTCCGCTGGTGCTCGGCTCTGCAGGCACCTCGGTAACCTTCGAGGGGAGCGGCGACTGGCCAATCGAGGTCTCGATCCTGGGGCAGGACGCGCTCCTGCCGGACAACGTGCCCACCTGGACGACCAACCAGGTGTGGACAACCCTGTGTCGAGAGGGGGACATCGACGACGTCTGCCTCCTCGACGGCGACGCAGACACCTGGTGTGACAGTTGTGATTGTGACCCCACACAGGCGCTGATCCACCCCGTGAACCCCGGAGAGGGTACCGGCGTCGACGGGGACTGCGACGGCTGGACTTGGCCCCTTTGACCCTGGAGCACATCATGAACACGCCCCTCCTTCGCCGCGGCCTCGCGCTCCTGCTCGCTGGCACCGGGGTCACCGCCGCCTTCTACCTCGGGACGGGCGCGCCGCCGGCCCGAGGGGAGATCATCCCGAACCCGGCGTTCGACGAGTTTCGCCAGCACCTCCGCACGTTCCACACCCTGACTGTCCGAATCGGGGAGTTCAACCCGGCGGAGCCCTCGATGGAGGACGAGCGCTACTACCCGTGGGGTCCGACGGGCGGGATCCGAAACCTCGAGGGCTTGCCGAAGGGGATGCGCAGGCACGCGGGAGCGCCCGAGGAGCCCTGGCCTGCGGACCTGCCGCGTGTCACGTGGGTGCCCCCGCAACTGGCCTGGCTGTTCCAGGTGCCCCCGATCAACTACCCCAGGGTCGGCGCTGCCCCGGGCTCGGCGATCGCTGACCTGCATGCCGGGGGGTCGATGCTGATCACGGCCCGCGAGGACACTTGGGTCACGGTCGACCCCCACGAAGGCCGGCAGCGGTTGCGGATGGGACCGGGCGGCGCGACATCCTGCCGCAACACGCCCCAAACCCTCCAGCACTTCACCTTCGGCGACATGTACTTCCCGGTGCTCTGGAGCGCCTTGCGCTCTGGCTTCGACCAGGACAACCCGGGCTCCGACGCGCCGGAATCGGTAGGGTACCTCTCCCCCGCAGGGAACATGGTGTGGGGCTCCGCCACCCTCAATGCACCCGGGTTCGAGCCCGGTGCGGTCCACATCTTCTTCCAGTTCGACGGCGACCACAAGCCAAGGTCCGTGATGATCACCACGCCGGAGGTCGCGATGTTCGCGCGCATCGCGGTGACGTTCGACCCGGTCGTCCATGACCGCTACTTCGAGTACCCGTGCCCGGCCGTCGTGCCGGAGCGGTTCCCCCCGAGCCCGCGTGGGGCCCACCGCGGGCAGGGCCCCGAGGATGCGGAGCTCTGCTGCGCCCCGGGCGCCCCCATGTGCGGCGGGTGGATGCTGGATTGCGACGCCACCGGCGAGCCCGAGCCCGCGGAGTGGCCCTTTCCCGTTGTCCTGCCTCGCGCCATCGGCGAATTCGCCCCGGACTCGATGCCACTTAGCCCGCCGCCTTCCGGCTCAAGTCCGCCGACGACAGCCCCGGTGGCCCCGCCGACCACGCCCCCGCAGGATCCTCCCCCCGGTGGTTCAGCGCCGCCAACCACACCCCCACAGAATCCTCCCCCCGGTGGTTCAGCGCCGCCAACCACACCCCCACAGACTCCTCCCCCGGGGGGGACGCCGCCGCCGAACCCACCACCCGGCGGGGCGCCGCCATAGGCCCGGTCGCTGGCCACGCCGAACCCGCAGCCGCTCCGCGGTCGCGCCTGCTGCGGGCCGTGCCGGCTAGTTGACCTGGAGCACGTTCTCGATGGTGAGATCGCAGGGGAACGTGACGCCCATGATGGTGCTCATCGTCCCGCAGTCGGTGCCCGCGCAGTCCATGTTGACGGCGTCGTCGTGGGTGTCGTCCGACGGCGCGGAGAAGCCGCCCGACGGGGTGGACGTGGTGTTGATCACCGCGTCGAACCCGTAGTCCTGGGGGGTCGTGTCGCTGCCGGTGACCACGTCGCAGCTGTAGTTCGTGCCCGCGCCGGCGAACGTGCAGGTGTCGGGCTGGTCGTCCCCCTCGACGAGGAGGGTGAACGTGCGGTCGCCCGTCGCGGTCAACGTGACCTGCGTGCCCTGGGGGTCGAGCGGGACGTAGCTCTCGACATCGCCGCAGGTGTTCGCGGTGACCGTGGAGCTGACCACCACCCAGGTGCCCTCCTCGAAGTGAAACGCGTCGGCGTCGGTGTCGGTGTCCGTGTCGGCGTCGGTGTCCGAATCCGTGTCGGTGTCGGTGTCGGTGTCGGCGGAGGGGCCGGTGTCATCCGCCTTCCCGGTGCAGGCGAGGGGGAGGAGCAGGGGGAGGAGGGGGAGGAACAGGCGCATGCGAGAGCCTATCTGGGCGGGCCGCTCGGCGCGGGCGCCGCGGACGGGCCCTGCGAGGCCCAGGTGACCAGCTGGTCTGCGCGCTTCGTGAGCTCCGCGGCGTCCGAGCTCAAGACGGCGAGGTGGCTCACCCGGCCGCTGGCCCCGACCGAGCTCGCGACCTCCGCGAGCTGGTCGGCCGCCGCTCGGAGTCGCACCGTGGCGGTCTCGGTGCGCGTCGCCCAGGCATCCCCCGTGTCTGCGGCGTACAGCAACGCGAAGGTGAACAGCACTACGGCGTCCCCGTCGCGGCGCCGCCTTCGGCCTCGAGCGCGTCCAGCAGCGCCTTCTCGGCCGGGTCGGCCGAGTAGTCGAAGTACAACACCTGCGGAGCGCCCCCGGGGCACACGAACTCCAGCTTGTCGAGCGGGCCGTTCGGGCCCTGCACCAGGGCCTGGCGGAGCGCCTGCTCCTTCCCCCCGCACAGCAAGAACCGGAGCCACGCGTACTCGGCGTGCACGTCCGGCACCACGATGGCGGTCTCGGGGGTGCGACCGCGCGCGTAGACGGCCGCGGTCACGTCGCTCGACACCTGCAGCTTGAGCGCGATCAGCAGCTTGAGCGCGAGCGCGGTCGGGTCCGGCTCGGAGAGCTCGCGGAGGACGAGGTGAGCGGCGTCGTCGTAGTGTTGGAGCTTCGCGGCCGTCAGCGCCTGCTGCGCCAAGAACCCGTGCCCCGCGCCGCACTGCCGGTAGCCCTGGGCCCACGTGGTCGCGGCGGCCTCGACCTTGTCCGCGTTGTACTGCGCGATCCCCTTGTCCAGCAGCGCCGTGCACGCGTCGGCCTCGGGACTCGACGGGGCGGCCTCGACGACAGTGTTCACGTCCGGGCCGGCGGTCGGGGTCGGGGCGTGGTGGGTGCATCCAAGCAGCAGGAGCAGCATGCCACCGTCTTATACCCGTGCGAATGCAACTGCCCCTCCCCCCTGGTTGGACCGTGCGGCACGCCGGGCCCGGCGACTCCGAGGCGGTGGCCGCCCACATCGCCGGGATCTACACGGAGTTCGGGCTCGCGTTCGACTTGCCGTTCGAGGACGACCTCGTCGACGTGGCCGGCACCTACGCCCGGGGCGTGTTCTGGATCGTCGAGGGCGAAGGGGCCATCCAGGCCACCGCCGCCGTGCTGCCCCACGGCGGCTCGCGCGTGTTCAAGCGCCTGTACGTCGCCCGGTCCGCCCGCCGAACCGGCCTCGCGCGTGCGCTGCTGCACGCCGCGCACGGGTGGGGCGACTTCGTCCGCACTGAGCTGTGGAGCGACGTGCGGTTCCAGGACGCCCACCGGCTCTACCTCTCCGCGGGCTTCCTCCCCGGCCCCACGCGCGTGCTGGACGACCCGGACCGCAGCGTCGAGCGCTCGTTCTGGTGCGACTCGGGCGTGGTCCTCCGGTAGCCGCCGCACGTTCGCCTGCTTCGTCGTTAGATCGCGTCGCCGTGGGTGCGACGGGCGGCATAGGCGCCAAGCCCGCGTGTTGGCAGCCGACTTGCTTCCCCTCCTCGTCCCCGCCTGGGGACACCCGCTCCCCGTCCACCCGTAGAGCTCTCTCACATGCCCGTTCATCCTTGGCAGTTCTTCGTCGCAGGCGGCGTCAACCAGGTCCGTCTGCGGAGCACCGAGGACCTGCGGGCCCTCCGCGACCTCGACCCGACCCTGTGGGTCGCGATCAGCTGCCCAGTCGGCGGCCACGCGATGGACCCGCGGACGATGGCGCTCGTGGACGCGGACCACGACGGCCGGGTGCGGGTCCCCGACATCCTCGCCGCCGTGGACTTCTTGCTCCGCACGGTCCAAGACGCCGGCGACGTCCTCCAAGACCCGAAGGCGCTCCCGCTCGCCGCGATCCGCGACGACACGCCCGCTGGGAAGACCCTGCGTGCCGCCGCGCGCCTCGTGCTGGGGGCGCGCGGGAAGCCCGACGCGGCCGAGCTCGTGCTCGCCGACGTGGCCGACATCGAGAGCGTGTTCGCGAACCTGCCGATCAACGGGGACGGGGTCGTGCACGCGGGGGCGACGGCGGACGACGCGCTGAAGGCGGCCATCGCCGACATCCTCGCGACGCTCGGCGGGCAGCCGGACCGCGGCGGTGAGCCGGGCGTGAACGCAGCTACGGTCGACGCGTTCTTCGCCGCGTGCGCGGAATTCGCGGCGTGGACCGCCCGCGCCCAGGGCGAGCGGGCGACGCTGTTCCCGGCCGGCGACGGCACCGACGCGGCGCTCGTGGCCACCGGCGCTGTCGCTGCGAAGATCGACGACTTCTTCGCGCGGTGTCGACTCGCGGCGTTCGACAGCCGGCGGCTCGCTGGGCTCGACGGCACGAATTTCGAGCCGGGCGCGGGCCAGGTGGACCGCGACTGCGGCACGTTCGCCGAGCAGCCGCTCGCCCGCGTGGTGCCCGGCGCCGCGATCGCGCTGTCGGCGATCAACCCGGCGTGGGCCGACCGCCTCGCCGCGTTTTGGACGGCCGCCGTCGAGCCGCTGCTTGGCCCGACGCCGAGCCTGGGCGCGGCGGAGTGGGCGCGGCTGCAGGCCATCCTCGCGCCGGCCGCGGCGTTCCAGGCCGCCCGGGGCGGCGGGGCGGTCGCGGGCCTCGGCGCCGAGCGGGTCCAGGCGCTGCTCGCGGGCGACGTCCACGCGCGGCTGTTGGCGTTGATCGCGGCGGACGAGGCGCACCGGTCCGAGGCCGAGGCCGTCGGGCAGGTCGAGCAGCTCGTCCGGTACTACCTGCACCTCGGGTGCTTGCTCCGGAACTACGTCAACTTCGCCGGCTTCTACGGCCGCACCGAGAAGGCGATCTTCCAGGCCGGCACGGCCTACTTCGACCAGCGGCGCTGCGACCTCGTGTTGCGCGTGGAGGACGTCGGGCGGCACGCCGCGATGGCGGGCCTTGCCGGCGCCTACCTCGCCTACATGGAGTGCGTCCGGAAGTCGGACGGCAGGCAGCTCACCGTCTGCGTCGCGGTCACGGACGGCGACTCGGACAACCTGATGGTGGGGCGGAACGGCCTGTTCTACGACCGGGAGGGCCGCGACTACGACGCCCGCATCACGAAGATCGTCGACAACCCGATCAGCCTCCGCCAAGCGTTCTGGTCGCCGTACAAGAAGTTCATCCGGATGGTGGAGGACCTCGTGGCGAAGCGGGCGGCGGCGGCCGACTCGGAGTCCGAGGCGATGGTCGGGTCTGCGGCGGCCGCGACGGCGTCGGCCGACAAGACCGACCCGGCTGCGGCGAAGCCCATCGACGTCGGCACCGTCGCCGCGATCGGGGTCGCGGTCGGCGGCATTACGGCGGCGATCGGGGCGCTGCTCTCTGCGTTCTTCGGCCTCGGGATGTGGATGCCCATCGGCGTCCTCGGGCTCGTCTTGCTGATCTCGGGGCCCTCGGTCGTGATCGCGGCGCTCAAGCTGCGCCGCCGGAACCTCGGTCCGATCCTCGACGCGGACGGCTGGGCCGTGAACGCCCAGGCCCGGATCAACATCCCGTTCGGGCGCTCGCTGACCGCGCTCGCGGCGCTTCCCCCCGGGTCCACCTGCGACCCGTACGACCCCTTCGCCCAGCGGCGCGCCCGCTGGCCGTACGTGGTGGCCTTTTGCTTGGTCGCGCTCGCCGCCGCGTTCACCACCCTCGTCCTCACCCAGCACGTCGACTTCCTGCTGTAGCAGTCCACCCCACTCCCCCACGAACGAGCCCTCATGACCCTCGTCCTCGCCTTGTCCACCCTCGCGTTCGCCGAGGAGCCCACCTTCGTCGGCGCCGCCACGCCGGCCGCGACGGCCCCGAAGCCGGAGACCCACCTCCAGGCCAGCGCTGGCGGCAACTTCACGGTCGGGAACGCGGAGGCCGTGACCGTGAACGCCGGCTTGAACTTCACGCACAAGTGGACCGCGAACCAGCTCGGGCTCGTCGGCGGCGCGGCGATCGGTTTTGGCGCGACTGACGCGAACGCGGACGGGTTCCTCGCCGCGGACGAGCGCTGCATCGGCGTCCCCGGGTCCCCGTGCGCCTCCACGGCGGAGCGGTACGGCATCGACGCGCGCTACGACCGCTTCTTTACCGAGAAGAGCAGCCTCTACCTGCTCGCCGGGGCCCTGCACGACAAGTTCGCGGGGTTCCAGCTCCGCACCCACGTGCAGGTCGGGTACGCCGCGCACGTGATCGACTCGAAGGAGACCCACCTGAAGCTCGAGGGCGGCGTGGACTTCGCCGACGAGGCGTACGTCCCCGGCGTCGTCCCCGCGAGCGCGCGCCTGCTCGCCGCCCAGGTCGGCCTCGGGTACGACCACGCGTTCAACGAGGGCGTCAGCTTCAACGACGCGTTCACTATCTACGAGCCGGTGTTCACGCAGCCGGCGGGCGCCCCGTTCGCGCCGCACTTGACCGACGTCCGGGTGGGCAACGTGGCGTCCATCACCGCGAAGATGACCGACAAGCTGAGCGTCAGCATCTCCGACACGTTGGCGTGGCGCAACGAGCCCATCTCGGCGCCCGAGGGCATCACCGCCTCGCGGTCCAAGGTGGACAACACGCTGTCGCTGAACCTGGTCGCGTCGCTGCTCTGAACCAAGACCCGGCCCGGACCCGCTCAAGCGGTCAAGATCAGACGGGATCCTTAAATTGCGGCGCCCGGCCCTCGAAGTTGGCCATCACGGCTTCGAGCTGGTTCGGGCTCGCCAACAGCGGCCGCTGGATGCTCGCCTCCAGCGCGAACGACGCCGCGGGGTCGAGCCCCGCGGACTCGTTGACGAGGCGCTTGTCGGCCCGGATGGCGTCCGGGCTCCGGCCCGCGATCTCCCGGGCGAGCGCCCGCGCCGCGGCAAGCGGGTCGGCCTCGACGCGGGTGCAGAGCCCGATCCGCACCGCCTCTTCGGCGTCCACCTTCCGGCCGGTGAACGCGAGCTCCTTCGCGACGTCCGGCCGCACGTGGCGCAGCACGGTCTGCGTGAAGCCCATGTCGGGGATCAGCCCCCACTTGATCTCCATCACCGAGAGCTTCGCGGCGGGGTGGACGAGCCGGATGTCCGCCCCGAGCGCGATCTGCAGCCCGCCGCCGTAGACGTGGCCATGCAGCGCTGCGACGACCGGCACCGGCAGCGCCTGCCACGCCCAGCTCACGTACTGCGCGCGGTTGGCGGGGCCGAACATGTCGTCCATCAGGTGCGGGATCAGCTCGGCGGCGTTCGCGAGGAACGCGGGGAAGTCGAGCCCGGCGCAGAACGACGGGCCTTGCCCGTGCAGCAAGACCACGCGGACGGCGGGGTTGGCCGCGATCGTCTCCGCGGCCGCGATCAGCGCGTCGATCATGGCGACGTCGAGGCCGTTGTGCTTCTCGGGGCGGTCGAGGCTGACCTCGGCGACCCCGTCCTGGATCTCGATGCGGACGCGGTGGGGTGCGGGCGAAGGGTCAGGCATTGGCGCTCGGGGGTGCTGTACCATCTACCCCGGACGGCGACGCCCTCTCGCCGCGCCGTCGCCCGAGCACGGCGTGCCTGCGCCGCGCGAGCGCCAGCCCCGCCGCGCCGAGCACCCCGATCGCGCCCGCAGCGCCACCGGGATCAGCGCTGCACCCGCAGCCGGTGTCGGCGTGGTCCACGCGTGCCGCGCCCCCGTCCGAGTCGCCCGGCTCGCTGTCTGCTGGCTCGCCCGTGTCGTCCGCCCCGGCGGCTTCGTCTACGCTGCCGTCGCAGTCGTCGTCGATCCCATTGCCGGCGACCTCCTCGGTGACCGAGCAGTCGGCGCACGCGCACTGCTCGTCGGCGGCGCACGCGCCGTCGCCGCACCACGCGCCGACCCGCTCGAGCTTCACGGCGTCGGCGACGATGTGCTTGTCGCTCCCCGGCGCGTCCGCCTCGTTGTCGAACAGCGCGACCCACTGGTCCCCGCCCGCCGCGAAGCTGTACACCCCGAGGCTCACCCAGCCGTCCTGGCCGGTCGGGTCTACGCGGAGCGTCGTCTCGGCGCCCCCGGCGCGCACCTGGTACTCCACGTCGTCCCAGGCCGCGTAGGCCGAGTCTGTGTAGGTGAACACCTCGTAGTCGCCGGCCTCCACGGGGTTGACCTGCCACCAGGCCCAGTTGTCGGGCAGGTCGCTCTCGAAGGCGTTGGTCCACCGCAGGCTACCGCCGTAGCCCGCCGACTCGTCGCGCCAGTACTGCTGGTCGCCGAAGCCGCGGAAGCACGCGCCGGCGTCGTCCAAGATCCCGCCCCCCGCCGCGATGGTCTCGCAGGGCGACGCGGTAGCGCAGTGGCCGGGCCGCGCGGGCAGGTAGCCCCGGCCGCCCGCGAACACGCCCCAGTGGTTCGCGACCGTGCGCGCGCCGCTGCCGTAGTTGTTCCCGTCGTAGTCGTTCACGTACCCGTCGGCGTCCGTCCACAGCTGCGAGCTCCCGCCGCCGTCCAGGTTGAACGCCTCCCACGCGCCGAGCTGCCCCAGGATGTCGGCCAGCTCGCTGCCGTACAGCCCGTCGTTGTCCGACGTGCGGCCGTCTGCGACGACCAGCAGGAACGTCGAGAGGTCCTCGGTGATGCCCATCGCCGTGCGCGGGTGCCGCTCGCGCATGTCGCTGCGGTCGGGGAAGCAGTCGCTCGCCTGGGGGTCGCTGCAGACCACGGGCGCGCCCTCGACGACGAGCTCCGGAAACCCGCTCACCAACGCGAGCACCCCGCTTGGCAGGTCCGGGGTCAGGTCGTCGTTGCCGGTGCCGTGCGCGAGCCCGCTCACGTTCTCCTTCACCCAGCCGGTGTGGCTGAACGCGACCCCGTCGTGCTGGAACGCGATCCACCCGTAGTGCTCCCAGTACCACTCGCCGTCGTAGTCGGTGTCGCGGCCCGTGTTGATGCTCGGCCACTGCACACCGCCGCCCACCGCGTCGCCATACACCCGCACGGGGTCCGTCTTGTAGAAGTCGCCGTTGGTCGCGGCCGTGAGGTCCATGTCCGAACCCCAGCTCTTCGTCGACTGGTAGTCGTCCGTCTCGCGGGTCGCGTCGACGTAGACGTCGTCGGCGCACAGGTCCACGGAGAGGACCCAGACGTCGGTGGACGGCGAGGACGCCCGGTACTGGGTGAGCGTGACGCCCGCCTCGACCGTCTCGCTGGAGCGTTCGGAGAGGGTGGTGGCGGCGGCGTGGCCGAGCAGGAGGAGCAGCACGGCCGGAGCATACCAGGGCCGCCGGAGCCTGGACCTTCCCGATCGGGAAGGTCAGCTTCCCCCGGGCTCCGCTGTCAGCCGGCGGGTCGCCCGGCTCGAGGAGCAGCTCGGCTTCACGCTCTTGCTGCGGACGACGCGCAGCGTGGGGCTCACCGAGGCGGGGCGCCGGTTCTACGAGCACACCTCGCGCATCCCCGCGCTGCTCGCCGACGCCGTGCGCGCGGCCGTCGGCACGCGGGATCGCCCCTCCGGCACGCTCCGCGTCACCGCCCCGCCCGACGACGGTGGCGTGATCTGGGAGCTCCTGTCCGGCTTCTTGCGCGCGCACCCGGACGTGGACCTGGAGCTCACGCACACGCTGGAGCGCGTGGACTTGGTGGCCGCCGAGATCGACATCGCCCTGCGCGGGGGCCCCGCCCCGGACACGATGGAGTTCAGCGCGCTGAAGGTGTACGAGTCGCGCATCCTGCTCGCCGCGAGCCCCGGCTACCTGGCCCGCCGCGGGACCCCGGAGCACGTCGAGGAGCTCGCAGACCACGACGGGATCTGCATGGACCCCTGGGCCCCGAACGCGATCCGGCGGGTGAAGGGCGACGGCGCGTACGTCCGCGTGCACATCCGCAACCGCGTCCGTGCGAACAGCCTGGAGACCGCGCGCCGGGCGGCCGTGGACGGCCTGGGCATCGCCCCGCTGCTCGAGCTCACCTGCCAGCACGAGCTCGACAGCGGCGCGCTCGTGGAGGTGCTGCGGGGTGCGCTGCCGGACACGGCGCCGTTCTGGGCGCTCGCGCCGCTGGCCCGGACGCGGTCGGCGGCCGCGACGGCGCTGTTGAGCCACTTGGCGCAGCCCCGGCCGTAGCGCCGCGGATCACGGCCGCCGGGGCTCCTCGCGCTGCACGATGAACCCGCTCACCAGGTCGGCGACGACGGCCGCCGCGCGGTCGTTCAGGTGGAGGTGGTCGGTCAGCAGCGCCATGCCGGCCTGGTCGGAGATCGCGTCCCAGCTCCGCCCGAGCACCTGGCTGGCCACCGCGGCGCGCGCGATCGGCCCAAGCTCGCCGGCGTAGGGCGGCGGGGCATGACCCGGCGGGAGCAGCTCGCACAGCCGGTCGTAGAGCGGCAGCACCGCGACGCCGTGGTCGGCCGCGACCTCGTGCAGCGCCGCGTTGTACGCGCGCACCAGGTCATTCATGCGGCTGCCGAGGTCCTCCCCGAGCATCGGGATCTCCAGCACCGCCACGCGCGCGGGTGTGTCCCGGCGCAGGCGCTCGAAGATCGTCGCCACGTTCTCGCGGTACCACGGGAGCGACGGCGCCACCGGCAACCGCTGGTCCCGCTGGTACCGGCGCCGCCAGCCGTCGTCGAACTGGCTGTTCACGTCGTTGGTCCCGACCAGCAGCGTGACGACGTCGGGGCGGCACGCGACGATCTCGTCCAGCCGCTGGGCCACGTTGTACGCGAGGTGCCCGTTCGTGCCCGCGTTGACGAACTGGTAGCCGAGACGGCCGAGCCGCTGCCCGAGCAGCGTCACGTAGCTCGCGCTCACCTGCCCCTGTGTGTTGCTGTCCCCCGCGCACACCACGAGCCGGCCCGCCGCCGGGCGCGAGACGCCCGCGAGGAACGCCTCGGGGGTGTCGGCGCGCCAGCCCGGCAGGTGCTTTCGGACAGAGAGAGGGAGCCAGCTCACAAACCCACCTATTTCGCTCGTCCGGCGAGCGTCACCCGGGAGCCGCGCCTTGCCGAACCGACGCCGACCGGGTAGCGGCCGCGATGCTCAATTACGGTTTTCTCCCCCTCGTTCTCGCCGTGTCCGTGTTCGCCCCGATCGGCTGCGACGGCGGCGACGACACCGGGGGCCTGGATGGCCGCGACAAGGACGTCGTGCGGCAGGACATCCAGTCGATCGACCTGGCGCTCGACCTCGCGGCGCTCACCGGTCGGGCGGCGCTCGTGGTCGTGCCCGGCGAAGGGAAGGTCACCCTCGACGTCGCCGGGCTCGACGTGTCCGCGGTGACCCTCGACGGCGCCTCCGTGGAGCCGGACATCCTGGACGGCACGCTGACGGTCTCCACCCCCGGGGCCACCGACGCGGTGACCGTAGGCGTCGACTACGCGTTCACCGCCCGCACGCCGATGACCTTCGACGGGTGGATGCCGCTGCTCGGCGTGACGTTCGTGTGGCCCTACTACTGCAGCAACCTGTTCCCGTGCGACCCGTCGATGGACGACGGGGTCACGTTCACGATGGACGTGACCGGGGTCGAGGACGGGATGACCGCGGTCTACCCGACGTCCACCTACGGCGATGGACCCACCTACATCGCGGCCGTCGCGGTCGGCGAGTACACGAAGCTCGACCTTGGCGTGACCACTGCGGGGACCTCGTTGTCGGCCTGGTACCTCGGCGACGGGCTCGACGACGCGGAGGAGGGCACCGCCCACCTGGTCGACGCGTTCGACTACTTTGAGCAGACGTACGGGCCCTACAACTTCGGCCCAGTGGCCGGCACGGTCGAGGTCGACTGGGGCGCGGACTCGTGGGGCGGGATGGAGCACCACCCGTTCGTGCACGTCGGGAAGTTCGACTTCAACGACGAGGAGGCCCAGGTGCACGAGGCGGGCCACGGCTGGTTCGGCGACGGCGTGCGCATCGCCTGCTGGGAGGACTTCGTGCTCTCGGAGGGCACCACGACGTACATCGCGGCCCGCGCGCTCGAGCAGGTCGATGGCCCGAGCGAGTGGGCCTACTACGTGGACGACTTCCTCGTGCCGATCTGCGAGGACAGCTCGCGCGACCCAACCCTCGTGAACACGATCGTGCTGCCGGACACGTGCAACGAGATCGACTTTGTGAACGACGACCTGTGGTCGATCACCCCCTACATGAAGGGCGCGTGCTTCTACGAAGAGGTCGCGGACGTGATCGGCCAGGACGAGCTCGACGTCGTGCTCAGCGAGTTCTACACGACCCATGTCGGGCAGGCGGCGCGGATGCAGGACATGGTGGACCTGATCGAGGAGCGGGCCCCGGAGACGGACCGCGCGGCGATCGAGGCGCTCGTCGATGACTGGCTCTTGAGCTTCGACTGCCCGGAGAACTACGCGGCCCGCTGCCGGACCCACGGGAACTGAGCAACGGGTACGTTGGCCGATGCCGCGCGCATCCACCCCGACCCGCCTCGTCGTGCTCACCTCGCTGTACGTCGCCCAGGGGCTGCCCTTCGGGTTCTTCAGCCAGTGCGTCCCGGTCCTGATGCGCCAGTCGGGCGCGTCGTTGCTCGCGGTCTCCGCGTCCAACCTGCTCGCGTTGCCCTGGGTGCTGAAGCTCCTCTGGGCGCCGGCGTTCAACCACCCGCGGTTCGCGAACCCCCGGGCGCGCCGCTTCAGCGTGCTCGCGCTGCAGTTGACCGCGGTGGCCCTGCTGCTCCTCGGGACCCCGCTCGACCCGCGCGCCGCCGCGGTCCCCGTGTTCGTGCTCGTCGTCCTCTCGAACCTCGTGTCGGCTACGCAAGACATCCCGACCGACGCGATGACCGTCGAGGCCCTGGAGCCCGGCGCCCGGGGGCTCGGGAACGGCGCCCAGGTCGCTGGGTACCGGCTCGGCATGGTGATCGGCGGGGGCTACATGCTCACGGTGCTGGACGCGCAGGGCTGGTCGAGCGCCCTCGGGCTGCTCGCGGGCGCGCTGGTGCTGACCGCCGTGCCGCTGCTCGTCACCGGCCCGCTCGAGCCGGCGGAGGCCACGAGCACGCCGGTGCCCGACGCTCCGGCGGAGGGGAAGGCCGCGCCCTACTTCTCGGCCCCGGGGATGGCGAGCTGGTTCGGGGTGCTGGTGATCTACAAGCTCGGCACGTCGTTCGGCACGGGGAGCATTCGGCCGATGCTGGTCGACTGGCACTACAGCCTCTCCGACATCGGGTGGATGCTCGGGACGCTCGGGTCGTCGGCCGCGATCGCCGGGTCGGTGCTGGGCGGGTTCTTGACCACGCGCATCGCGCGGCCGTTGCCGACCTTCGCGCTGTTGCAGGCGGTCGCGCTGAGCTCGTGGGTGCTGGCTGCCGAGCTGCACGCCGGGCCCTGGGCGCGTGAGCTCGTCACGGTCGCGATCCTGGCCGAGCACTTCACCAGCGGGATGGCGACCACCGCGCTCTTCACCATGATGATGAACCACTGCCGGCCGGGGCTCGCGGCGTCCGACTACACGACCCAAGCGAGCACCGTGCTCATCGCCGACGGCATCGTTGCAATCGCGAGCGGCGCGTCGGCCCAGGCGCTCGGGTACACCGGCCACCTGGCCTTGGCGTCCGTGGTGGCGTTCACCGCCGTCGCCGCCACCTTCCGCGTCCGCCCCGACTGAGCAGAAACGACCCATCCGATTCTGCTCAGTCCACTGAGCAGAAACGACCCATCCGATTCTGCTCAGTGGCGCGGTGGGGGCTCGCACCGGGGCACGATAGACGCGGCGCCATGCCCTCCGCGCCGATACCCTCCACCCCGCGCTCCGACACCCACCTCACGGGCGAGAACGCCGCGTACCTCGAGGCCCTGGTCGCGAACGGCCACGGTGTCGCTGGGCCGACCGTCACGCCGCGCAGCATCTTCGCGTCCCGGCCGACCGCGGGGGGCGACCCCGCCGCGACCGAGCGCCAGGGCAAGGTCGTGCGGCTCATCAACGCGTACCGGGTGCAAGGCCACTGGGCCGCGACGATCGACCCGCTCGGCTTTGGCGGCCGCGAGGGCGTCTCCGGCAAGCTCCCGGTCGCGCACCCCGAGCTCGACCCCGACTTCTACGGGTTCACCGCGGCGGATCTCGAAGCCGAGGTGTTCACGAGCCCGCTCATCGGCATGGCGCCCCGCGCCAAGCTCCGCGACGTAATCGAGCGCCTGCGGCAGAGCTACTGCGGGGCCGTCGGCGTCGAGTTCATGAACATGCTCGACCCCGAGGAGAAGCGCTGGATTCAAGACCGCTTCGAGCGGATCGCAAACCTGCCGCCTGTCCCGCGCGACGCGCAGCTGCGGATGCTCGAGATGCTCACGCGCGCCGAGGGCCTCGAGCGCTTCTTGCACACGAAGTTCCTCGGCAACAAGCGCTTCTCGGTCGAGGGCGGCGAGTCAATCATCGTGCTGCTCGACTTGCTGGTGACCGAGGCCGCCCGGCGCGGCGTGCGCGAGGTGCTGATCGGCATGGCGCACCGCGGCCGGCTCAACGTGCTCGTGAACATCATGGGCAAGCCCCCCCGCGACCTGCTCGCGGAGTTCAAGGGCGTGCACGCGGAGGAGCACGACCCCGACCTGACGGGGGACGTGAAGTACCACCTCGGGTACTCCTCGGACCGCGTGATCGAGGGCCAGCCGATGCACCTGTCGCTCGCGTTCAACCCGTCGCACCTCGAGTTCGTGAACCCCGTGGTCGAGGGCCGGGTGCGCGCGAAGATGGACCGGGCGGGGGACGCGCGGGGCGAGACCATCGTGCCGCTGCTGATCCACGGCGACGCCGCCTTCGCGGGCCAGGGCATCAACCAGGAGGTCCTGAACCTCTCCGGCCTGCGCGGCTACAGCACCGGCGGCACCGTCCACGTCGTGCTGAACAACCAGGTCGGCTTCACCACCTCGCCGCACGACGCGCGCTCGACCCCGTACTGCACCGCGGTCGCCCGCATGCTCGGCGTGCCGATCTTCCACGTGAACGGCGAGGACGCCGAGACCGTCGCGCGTATCGTCACGCTCGCGATGGAGTACCGCCAGGCGTTCCACCGCGACGTGGTGATCGACCTCTACTGCTTTCGCAAGTGGGGCCACAACGAGCAGGACGAGCCGGCCTACACGCAGCCGGAGATGTACCGCCGCATCGCGGCCCACCCCGGCGTCCGCGCGGTGTACCTCCGCTCGCTGATCGCCCGCGGGGTGCTCGCCCAGGCGGACGCCGACGTCATGGAGGCCGGCGTGCGCGCCGAGCTCGAGGCGGCGCTGGCCGCTGGGCACACGCCGGCGGATCACAAGCCGCCGAGCGCGCTGCAAGGGCTGTGGGCCGGGTTCCACAGCAAGGCGCCCGACCACGTGGACACGCGGGTGCCGAAGCCGGTGTTGAGCGAGCTGCTCCGCAAGCTCAACGCGCTGCCGGGCGGGTTCCACTTGAACCGGAAGATCAGCGGCATCTTCAAGGGCCGCGAGGAGCAGGCCGCGGGCACGCGCCCGCTCGACTGGGCGGCGGGCGAGCTGTTGGCGTACGCGACGCTTGTCACCGGCGCGGGCACAGCACCGGGGGGCGCGCCGGTGCGGCTCTCGGGGCAAGACTGCAAGCGCGGCACGTTCTCCCACCGCCACGCGGTGCTGTTCGACCAGGAGTCCGGCGCCGAGCACGCGCCGATGCAGCACCTAGCGCCCGACCAGGCCCGCTTCGAGGTCCACAACTCGCTGCTCTCCGAGGCGGGTGTGCTCGGCTTCGAGTTCGGCTACTCGCTCGACTACCCCGACGCGCTCGTGATCTGGGAGGCCCAGTTCGGCGACTTCGCCAACGGCGCGCAGGTCATCATCGACAACTTCCTGGTCTCCAGCCACGCCAAGTGGAACCGGCTCTCTGGGTTGGTGCTGCTCTTGCCCCACGGCTACGAAGGGCAGGGCCCCGAGCACAGCTCGGCGCGCATCGAGCGCTTCCTGCAGCTCTCGGCGCAAGGCAACATCCAGGTCGTCAACTGCACGACGCCCGCCCAGGTGTTCCACCTGCTGCGCCGCCAAGTGCTCCGGTCGTTGCGCGATCCGCTGGTGATCTTCACGCCGAAGAGCCTGCTGCGACACCCGGAGGCCGTGTCGAGCCTCGAAGACCTCGCGGAGGGGAGCTTCCAGTCGGTGATCCCCGACCGCGCGGGGGCCGACCGCGTGGTGCTCTGCTCCGGCAAGGTGTACTACGACCTCGTGGCCGCCCGCGGGGACAAGAACGTCAGCATCGTGCGCGTCGAGCAGCTCTACCCGTTCCCGCTCGCCGAGATCCAGGCCGAGCTCGACCGCAACCCGGGCGCGAAGCGGGTGTGGTGCCAAGAGGAGTCGAAGAACATGGGGGGGTGGAGCTTCGTCGCGCTCGAGTGCCTGGACGCCGGCATCCCGTTGACGTACGCGGGTCGCGCGCCCTCTGCGTCCACCGCGACGGGCTACGCCGACCGCCACAAGGCCGAGCAGGACCAGCTCGTGAACGAGGCGCTGGGCGGGTGAGCGCCGTCTCCGGGGCGTTCGTCGACCACGGGTTCAAAGACGTGGACGCCGCCGGCGCCGAGGTCGAGCGCGCCGAGTACGAGCGCGTGCGGTTCGACGGCTGCACGCTCACCGGGACCCGCTTCGTTGGCTGCCACTTCGACGACGTGGTGTTCGCCAATTGCGAGCTGACCACCGCGAGCTTCCTGAATTCCACGCTCCGCGGCGCCCGGTTCGTTGGCTGCCGGGTCATGGGCGTGAACTGGACCAACGTCCGGCCGACCCTCCTCTCGCTGGCCTTCGAGCGCTGCCGGCTCGACAACTCCACGTTCTCCGGCATGAAGCTCCGCGGCCTGGTGATGGCCGAGTGCGGGCTCCTCGGCGTGGACTTCACGAGCTGCGATCTCACCGGCGCGCGGTTCCCCGCCTGCGAGATGTCGGGGGCCACCCTGCGGCACGCCGTGTTGGACAACGCCGACCTCTCCGGCGCGCGCGGCGCGTTCTTCGACGCCCGCACGTGCAAGACGAGCGGGACCCGCATCGACGTCGCGATGGCCGCGCAGCTCGTCCGGGACCTGGGGATGGTGTGCCCGGACCTCGACGCCCTGCTCGGCCCGGCGGAGCCGAGCCCCACCCGGGGTTTTGGGACCGCGCCGCCGAGGCGCCCGCGCCGTTAAACCGGGATGGAGGTGACCCTGTTCCCCTGGCTCGATCCGCTCACCGCGCCGCTGCTCTTCGCCCTCGGCATGCCGCTCTCGGCCGGGGACCTGTTCGGCTTCGCGACCGGGCTGCTCTGTGTTGGGTTGACGGTCCGCGCGAGCATTTGGAACTTCCCGGTTGGAATCGTGAACGGCGTGGCCCTCGGGCTCGTCTTCTTGCAGACGAGGCTGTTCGCGGACGCGTCCTTGCAAGTGCTCTTCATTCTGCTGTCGGTGCACGGCTGGTGGCTCTGGGCGAACGGCCAGGGCGGTAAGCCGGACGACCCGGTTGGCCGCACGTCGCCCCGGCACCACGCAATGTTGGCGGTCGCGGTCATCGCGACCGTCCCGGTGCTGTGGTGGGGCCTCACCCAAGTGAAGGGTGCGTCGCCCTGGATTGACTCCGCGATCACCGCGGGGAGCGTCGCCGCCCAAGTCTTGCTGAACCAGCGAAAGTTGGAGACGTGGGCGTGGTGGATCGCGATCGACGTCGTGTCCATCCCGCTGTATTGGTCGCGCGGCCTGCCGCTGATCGCCGTGCTGTACATCGTGTTCCTGTTGATGTGCGTGCAGGGTTGGCGCTCCTGGCGGGCGCTCCCGGTGGCCGCGTGAAGCCGTTCAAGCACGGGTTCGTGACGGGGAAGTTCTACCCGCCCCACGTCGGTCACGTTCACCTGGTGCGGGCGGCCGCCCGGCAGTGCGAGCGCGTGACGGTGCTGGCGCTGGCGTCGCACGCGGAGTCGCTGGACCCGCGGCTCCGCGCGGCGTGGCTCCAGGACAGCGTCGCCGCGCTGCCCGGCGTCGTGGTGGCCTGGGGCTGGGACGACTTGCCCGTGGACTACGCCGATCCCGGGATTTGGGAGGCGCACGTTGAGCTGATGCGGGCGGGGATCCGCGCGAGCGGCGCCACGTCGATGCCCGACGTCGTGTACAGCTCGGAGGCCTACGGGCACGAGCTCGCCGAGCGGCTCGGCGCGCGGCACGTGTGCCTGGACGCGCCGCGGGACCTCTACCCAATCTCGGCGCGCGCGATCCGGGCGGACCCTGTCGCCTACTGGGAGCTCTTGCCGCTGGCGGCGCGCGCGGGGCTCGCGTTGCGCGTCGTCGGGATCGGCGCGGAGTCGACGGGCACCACCACGGTGTGCAGGGACCTCGTGGCGGCGCTCCGCGAGCGGGGCGGGAGCTGGGCCCGCACGGCGTGGGTGCCCGAGTTCGGCCGCGAGTTCAGCGCCGACGCAATGGCGCTCGCCCGCGCGTTCAACCCGGCCGCGCGCCCCGAGGAGCTGACGTGGTGCGAGCAGGACTTCGTGACGATCGCCGAGACGCAGTCCTCGAACGAGGTCGAAGCGGCCCGCGGCGGCGGGCCTGTGCTGGTGTGCGACACGGACGCGTTGGCGACCACCGTGTGGCACGAGCGCTACCGGGGCGGGCCGAGCGCGCGCGTCGAGGCCGTGGCGGCGGCGATGGTGCCCCGGGCGCTCTACCTGCTCACCGACCACGAGGGCGTGGCCTTCGAGGACGACGGGCTGCGGGACGGCGAGCACCTGCGGCCCTGGATGACCGGCCGCTTCCGCGAGGTCGTGGGGGCGAGCGGGGTGCCGTGGGTGGAGCTGCGGGGCTCCCGCGAGGCCCGGCTGGAGCAGGCGCTGCGCGCGGTGGACGCCCGCGTCGCGGCGGGGTGGGGGTTCACGGCGCCGCTACCCGAGGCGAACAAGCCGTGATGCGTGCTCACGCAGCTCGCAGCGCCGGCTCGGTCACCCCGTCAACATCCGCACGCCGGCCGTCGCCTTCCGCATGAAGTCCTTCGGCGACCGGATCTGGGTCAAGTTGCGCGCGACGAACTTGGGCCGCCAATAGAAGCGCCGGTAGGCGTGGTTCAGCATCTCCCGGAGCTCTGCGCGCGTGAAGTACTCGTCCCACACTTGGGCCTTGAAGTCCTCCTTCGGGTCGCGCATGAACGACATCCAAGGCTCCACGTCCAGCACGCCGTCACGCTGGCCCTCGTCGTACAAGGTCGTGCCGGGGAACGGCGTGAGCACGTTGAACATCACGAAGTCCGGGTCGAGCGCGATCGAGTACGCGATGGTGTCCATCACGTCGTCGCGCGAGCGCTCGGTAGGCGTGCCGATCATGAAGTACGCGACGGTGTGGATGCCGATCTCGCGGCACAGCTTGAACGCGTTCTCGATCTCCCGGACCGTTACGTCCTTCTTCAGCCGCAGGAGCCCCTCCTCGGTGCCCTGCTCTACGCCAAACTGGATGCGGTGGCAGCCCGCCTGCTTCATCTTCGTCAAGAGCTCGCGCGTCATGCCCTTCACGCGGAAGCGGACGGTCCAGCGCAGCTTGAGCCCGCGCTCGATGATCGCGTCGCAGAGGTCGATCACGCGCTGGTTCGTGATGTTGAAGGTGTCGTCGACGAAGTAGAACTCCTCGATGCCGAGGTCGAGGCACGACTTGATCTCCTCGCAGACGCGCGCGGGGCTCATCACGCGGTAGCGGTGGCGCGGGGTGTTGCAGAACGTGCAGCGGTACGGGCAGCCGCGGGAGGAGATCAGCGTGGTGAACACGCCGCCTTCGCCCATCACGTCGTAGTAGCGCTTGTAGTCGACCATCGTGCGGTCGATGATCGGGTAGTCGTCCAGGTTGTTCGAGAAGTAGACGTCTTGCTCAGGCACCGGGTCGTCCGGGTGACACATGGTCCCCGGGATGCCCTTCGGCGTCTCGCCGCGGGCCCACGCGTCGCACAGGTCGAGCATCGGCTTCTGCCCCTCCCCCTTCACGACGGCGTCTACGCCCGGCAGCCCGACGCACTCGCGCGGGAAGTCGGACACGTGCGGCCCGCCGACGACGGCGTACTTGGCGCCCGCGGCCTTCGCCGCCTTCACGGTCTTGAGCACGTCGACGAGCTGGACGGTGAACGCGGTGATGCCGACCACGTCGGGCTTGAACGCCGCCACGCGCCGCTCGAGCTCGTCGTAGCCGAGGTCGTCGAGCTGCGCGTCGAGGATGGCCACCTCGTGCGTCGACTGGCTCTTCAAGAACTCCGCGATCGCCATCAGCGCGAGCGGCGGGTAGCTCAAATTTTCGGCCGAGACGGCCTCGGGGACCTCGCTCTCCACGGTGTGCTTCGCGGG
The DNA here is from genome assembly GCA_943328795.2 of Bifidobacterium breve. GTDB lineage: Bacteria > Myxococcota_A > UBA796 > UBA796 > SXON01 > CAIUMM01. The sequence goes on along the minus strand of CALQBK020000005.1, from coordinate 6,305 downwards.
GGGACGGATGAGCATGACGCGCATGGGGACGACCTCGACCTGCATCGTGGTCCGGCGCGCCCCGTTGGTCAAATCTGCGGGGGGTCGGACTCGCGATTGTGTAAGGTGCGCGGGGTTCTCGAGGGGGCGAGCGCGGCCGTGGGCTCCCGGCACGTCCTGGGCTAGGTTGACGCATGGTCCCCTACGCGCTCGATCTCCTGCTCCGCGGCGGACTGCTCTGGGACGGCACGGGCGCAGCGGTGCACCCCGCGGATGTGCTCATCCACGAGGGGAGGATCGTGGCGGTAGGCGAGCACCTCGACGTGCCAGACGGCGCGCGCGTGATCGACGTCGCAGGCGCCACCCTCCTCGCCGGGCTCGTCGACAGCCACGTGCACATCTCGATGGACCCCGGCGTCGCGTTCCGGCCAGAGACCCCGGCCGAGCACGCCGCGCTGCTCGACCACCACCTCGCGGCGTACCTGGCCTGCGGGGTGACGACGATCCTCGACCCGGCGATCACGCAGCCGGAGCTCGACCTCGTGCGCGGCCACCTCGATGCCGGCGTTGTCGGCCCGCAGTTCCTCACGCTGGGGACGCCGCTCTCGCCGGCGGGCGGCTACGTGGCGGTCGTGATCCCGTCGTTCCCGTCCGTCGCGACGGTGCAGGACGTCGCGGGGGCGCTCGACCGCGTCGTCGCCCAGCGCACGGTGGGGGTGAAGACGACCGTGGAGCCGGGCTTTGGCGCGCCCATCTGGCCGCTCTACCCCACCCGACGTGCGGGCGGCGATCAAGGCCGGCGCCGCGGACCGCGGGCTGGTCGTGTACAGCCACGCGATGTCGCCCGAGCACCAGCGGATCGCGATCGAGGAGCTCGGCGCGCAGGTGTTGGTGCACCCGTTGTCGCACCCGGACAAGGCGGCGGTGGCGCTCGCGGCGGCGCACCACGTCTACGAGATGAGCACGCTCGCGATCCTGGACACCTTCCGCACGGGCTGGGAGCCCGGGCTGCTCGACGACCCGCTGATCCAAGCGGTGGTGCCCGCTGTCGAGATCGCGACGGCGCGTGACTCGGCCAACGTCCGCGGCTTCCAGCGCCAGTTCGCGGAGACCAACTTCCCAACGTTCCCGCCCGTCGGCCTCGTGGATTGGTTCGTGTTCCGCGACTCGACGATCGCAGCGCGGGTTGGGAAGGAGGGCGCCGCGCTGCGTGCATTGGCCGCCGCGGGGGTGCCCATCGTGATGGGCAGCGACTCTGGAAATTGGCCGGTGATCTTGTCCGAGTTCCACGGCCCGACGAGCATCCGCGAGCTTGCGCTGTTGGCCGCGGCGGGGTTCTCCAACGCAGAGGTGTTGGCCGCCGCGACGTCAACCCCGGCTCGCATGCTTGGGATCGAGGGCCAACAAGGCACCGTCGAGGTTGGAAAGCGTGCGGATCTCGTGATCGTCGAGGGCAACCCGCTCGAGGATCTCGGCGCGATGCGGCACGTGCTCTACACCGTCCGCGCCGGCGACGCGCGCACCCCCGCCGAGTGGATGGCCACCCTCGACTGACCGATCACCCCGCCGTCGTGTGCTCTCGCACGATCCGGTCGTAGTAGTCGATGACGCCGCGGACGTACAGCCGCTTCTCGGCGTAGGACCCAGCGAAGAAGCTGCGCTTGAAGCCGTGGATCACGATGTCGCGCAGCTCGCGGCTGTTCACCCCGCAGTTGTCGACCGCCAGCCGGATCTCGTTCGACACCGTGGTGTGCGACACGAGGCGGTTGTCGGTGCACAGCGCGACGGAGAGCCGCGCGTCGAGCATCTTGCGCAGCGCGTGCTCGCCCGCCGAGCGGATCGACGGGTTGGTCTGCAGGTTCGACGTGATGCACACCTCCATCGTGACGCGGCGGTCAGCGATGTAGTCCGCGAGCGTGTTGGTGTACGCGACGGGGTCCTCGACCTTGGGGTCGGTCACCCGCTCGGGCGAGAACAGCAGGTAGCCGTGGCCGATGCGGTCCGCGTGCAGCTTCGTGATCGACTGGAAGATGCTCTCGGCGCCGTAGGCCTCGCCCGCGTGCACGGTCTTGTGCATGAAGTGCTGGTGCGCGAAGTCGTACGCGTCCTGGTGGTCGATCGCCGGGTAGCCGTCCTCCTGGCCCGCGAGGTCGAAGCCCACGACGGGGATGCCCGCCTCGTCGCGCGCCCAGACCGCCTCGCGCGCGAGCTCCAGGCTCGCGAGCCCGAACACCTTCTTGCGCGGGGCCTTCGAGAGCGCGCGCATCAGCTGCCCGTAGTACACCGAGAGCTCGGCGTTGAACGCCCGCAGCGCGCAGACGATGATGCCGTACCGGAACTCCGGGTCGCCCGCCGGGATCGTGCGGTTGATCTCGGCTTGCGCGCGGGCCATGCCGTTGTTGACGGCGATGAGCACCTCGCGGCCGTCCATGTCGTGGTGCTGGTGCAGCTGCGGCGCGAAGCGCACCTCGACGTAGCGGACGCCCTCGGCCCAGTTGTCGTACGCGAACTCGTACGCGATGCGCTCGAGCGACTCGCGGTCTTGCATCACCGCGCAGGTCCAGGCGAAGCCCTGCAGGTACTCGCCCAGGTGCGCGTAGCTCTCCTTGAACACGAGCTCGTTCATCCCCGCCTCGGTCATGCTGGGGAGGGCGACACCGTGCTCGCGGGCGAGCTCGATCAACGTCGGGACGCGCAGGGAGCCGTCGAGGTGGACGTGCAGGTCAGCCTTCGGGAGGGCGCGGATCATCGCGTCCGTGAGGGCGACCGGGGGATGGGCCGGGGGAGTGGGCTGCATCGCGGCGCATAACCCGGGGAGCCCCCTCCAGGCCCCTCCGTCGCCCGGCGGACGGCGCCGCGCAGCGACCTACTTAGCGGCCTTCGCGAGCTGATCCGCCTCTTCGTAGCTGACCATGCGGCCGAGCGAGGGGTCCCAGATCTTCAGCGCGAGGCACTCGCGGACGGAGCTCGGGGTGAGACGCGTGCGGTGCGGGTCCTGGAGCTCGGGCATCGCGGCCATGGCCTCCGGGAGCCGGTAGAACGGGATCCGGTGGTTCAGGTGGTGTACGTGGTGGTAGCCGATGTTGCCGGTGAACCAGTGCATGACCGGGTTCATGTCCATCATCGAGCTCGAGTGCAGCGCGGCGAACGTGTACTCCCACTCGTGGCGGCCCTTGATCTGCATCCCCGGGAAGTTGTGCTGCGCGTAGAACAGGTACGAGCCCACGGACGTCGCGATCATCACCGGGAGCATGCCCGCGAAGAACGCGTTGCCGGCGCCGAACGCGAGGCCGAAGGCCAACACCAGCGCCGCGTGGCCGACCAGCGCGTAGATGCCGTCCTTGTGCTGCTCGGGGTTGCGGCGGTACGGCGAGATGCACATGCCGAGCACGAACACCGTGAAGTACCCGGCCGCCATCGTCAGCGGGTGACGAACGAGCTTGTAGTCGCGGCGCTGCGCCTCCGTCATCATGCTCCACATGTCGACCGTGACGATCGGGTAGGAGCCGATGGACGCGCCCACCATCTTCGCGGTGTGCTTGTGGTGGTAGTCGTGCGTCTGCTTCCACACGCTCGGGCCGGCGAGCACCCAGTAGCCGACGGCGTGCATCACGACCTTGCCGACCTTCGAGCCCGTGAGCACGGCCCCGTGCAGGTAGTCGTGGTAGAAGATGAACAGGCGGACGAGCGTGAGGCCGGCGAGCGCGGCGAACAGCGTCTTCACCGCGCAGCCGAGGGCTAGGCCCGCCCAGGGGCCAACGGTCGCGGCCGCGAGCGTGAACGGCGTAGCCACGACGGCTGCCAGCGCGCTGGTGAACACGGCGAGCGCGACCACGAGGAGGCGCCACGTACGTGGCCGATCTTCGACGGCGTAGGGGTTTGACGCGCGGACCAGCTCGGGACCTTTACGCATTTCGACTCCTTCAACTCGCATGGTGGGGCCTGACACTGGGGCGCTTGTACTTGATGTACACCCCGTGCACAAGTGGGATCTTCCTGTATTTTCGCCGACTGACCGGTCGGTTTTGATCCGCCGGGCCTTGACTCGTCAACTGCGAGGGTCCGCCCGGCGTCAATCCGTCCGATGACGGGGCCGTCGTCCCGGTACGCCCCGGCAGCGCTACGCGTGCGCAGTGACGACGAAGTTCGCCGGGTAAACCGTGTGCCCGTCGTGGATGTAGCGCCGCTCGAGCTCGGCGCTGTCCGCGCTGTCGGTGACCGTCCAGCCGTCCTTGGCCATGAACGCGGGCACGTCCTCCGGGTCCATCGGGAACGTCACCGGCTCCGAGATGAACGCCAGCAGGCCCGCGGAGAGCCGGTGGGCGGACGCGGTGAGCGAGTGGTGGTCGAGGTACCGGAAGTAGTCCATCGTCAGCACGGAGCCCTGGGCGGCGAGCCCGCGCAGCGCGGTGAGCGTGCCGTGGACGGCCGCGCGCGAGAGGTACATCGACACGCCCTCCCAGGTGAAGAACGTCGGCTTCGACGGGTCGAAGCCCGAAGCCAGCAGCACGTCGGAGATCGACTGCGTCTGGAAGTCGATCGTGACGTACCGCACGGCCGGGTTGAGCGGCTGGTCCTTCACGCGGTGCAGCGTCGCTTGCTTGCGGGCGGCGGTCGTCGGGTAGTCGACCTCGAACACCGGGCGGTCCCCGAGCACGTCTGCGAGCCGGTGTCCCCGGGCGTCGTACCCGGCGCCGAGGATCACGAGCTGGGCGATCGGCTCCCGAGCCAGCGCCGCGCGCAGCTGGTCGTCCATGTAGCGGTGGCGGGCCCGGATGTAGGTGGTCAGCTCGGGCAACGTGCGCCACGCGACGGCCGGGGACTTCAACAGCGAGCGCAGCGGCGCGGACAAGAAGTAGCGGGCGTAGGGGTCGTCGATCACCCGCTCCGCCGGGGGGTTCAGCTGGTCGACCGCCCGCATGAAGCAGACGACCTCGGCGGTCAACGAAGGGCGCGTATCCATGGCCGGGCGGTAACCTACTCGAAGGTGCAGCCCGGGTCCGACGTCGTCTCGCCGAACACGAGGTTGCGCACCTGCACGTTGTCGCGCTGCCAGAAGCAGAGGGTGTCCGCGTGCCGCAGGTAACCGTAGTCGTAGAACGTCGGGTTGTCGAGCATGCCGGTCAGGCGGGTCGGGTCCGGGTCGTGGAGGTCGGCGTGCCGCCGCGCCACGACGCCCTGGGCCACCGCGAACGTCGCCTCGGAAGCCGCGATGTCCGAGGCCGCGGTCGCGTCGTCACCGTCGGCGTGTGCGACCAGCGCGTCCAGTACGGCCGCCATGTACTCGGCGCGCAGCGCGTCGATCTCGATCCCGTCGGCCACCTCGCGCTCCCAGCGTGTGTCCCCGGCGTCGACGGTCAGCAGGATCACCCGGGTGTCTGCCGCGAGCTGGCCCAGCGGCACGATCACCTCCGCCCGGAAGCTCGCCCGTTCGTCCTCCCCCATCGCCGCGATGTCCGAGAACGTCGCCCGGTCCGGCTGCCCCACGATCCCCGCGGAGCTCCCGATGTCCATGAACGCGTCCCGCCCCGCCATCCACGCCGCCAGGTGGTCCACGATCAGCGCCTGCTCCTGCAGGTCGGCGAGCGCGATGATGGCGGCCTGCGTGGCGGTCGGCAGCGCGGTCAGCGCGCGCACCTGGTCCTCCCACGACCCGGGCAGCTCCCAACCCATCCGGAGCACGGACACGTCCGTCTGCCAGTACCCCCACTCCCAACCCGACGAGAACGTCACGTGCTGGTCGAGCGGGTACCCGGCGTCCGACAGCTCCTTCATGTCCTCGTACCGGCTCTTCATGTACACCGGCAGGTAGAGCGGCACGGGGTTGTCGAACGCGCACCAGTACGCGCTCTCCGGGAAGTACGCGACCGGCTGGCCCTGGTCCATCCGGTCCTCCAGGTACTGCCTGTGCTCAGAGAAGTCGTCGTGGCCGTACGCCCCGCCCGCGTCGTCGAACAGCGTGTAGTACATCACGGTGTGGATGTACGGCACGATGGTTGGGTCCGCGTACTTCACGAGGAAGTAGTAGAGGATCTCCTCGTCGTTGTAGGTGACCGATTGGTTGGCCCCGACGTGGATGGTCGCGTCGGGCTCGATCGCGCGGCCGTCCTCCTCCGCGATGCCCCGCAGCACGTCGGCGAACAGGTTCACGTTGCCGATGAACACGTCCGGGTCTTCCCCGGAGAACTCGCCAAAGGAAAGGTTCACCTTGTCGAACGCGACGACGGGCCCGCCGTCGGGGTGCAGCAGCACGTGCAGGCGCTGATCCATCGCCGCGCGGCGCTCGTCCTCGCTGGCGCCGGCGTCGTCCACCAAGTCGAACGCCT